>NZ_CP047048.1:2115106-2417264 GCF_030408555.1 Corynebacterium aurimucosum
ATTCGATGCCGGGGTGGGCTGACGCTGCGACATCTTGCGCACCACCCGACGACGACCGCGACCACGGGTGGAGCGCACGCCCGTTGTCTCGCCCGACTCCGCGTTCTTTCGCTCAGCCTTATCCTGCTTCTTGGGGGTAGCCAGCTGGGCTTCCTTGGCCGGCGTCTCCTCCTGCACGAAGTCTTCGCGCTTCGGGCGAATATCCGAGCGGGAATTTCCGCGCGTGCGGCGCTTGCGGCGCGGCGAGTTCTCGAAGGCGGCGACGGCCTCCTCGTAGGTCTGCTCCGAGCGCTGGGCGGAAGATTCTTCCGCTTCGGCCTGCTTGTTCTGCGCTTCCTGCTTAGAAGCCGAGTCTTCGCTCGTATCCGCACGCTGCGGCTCCCGGAAAGTACGCGTTGCCCGGCGCGACTTGCGCGAGCGCTTCTGCTTTGACTTCGGCTTCGAACGCTTCGCTTCCAGGTTTTCCGCTACGGCATAGCCAATGGAGGCACTATCTGGCGTATCCGTGTCATCCTCATCGACAACGACCACGCTAGCCACGAGCTCTTCGAGTGAGGATTCCTCGTCGCGCGCCGCTTCTTCGCTATCAGTTTGGGAAACCTCGTGCTCAGATGGTGCGTCTTCGTCATGGCGGTGCATGCGGACGGCTGCCGGGTGCTTCTTCGGATCGCGCTGCGGTGCGCGACGCTCCTTACGAGTCCGGCGCTGCGGCTTCGAGTTTTCTTCCTCAGTGTCCTCATCAACCGGGTAGTCGTGGATGATAATTCCGCGGCCATGGCAGGCCTCGCACTCGGTGGAGAAGGTCTCGATGAGGCCGGTTCCCACGCGCTTGCGCGTCATCTGTACTAGGCCCAGTGAGGTGACCTCGGAAACCTGGTGGCGGGTGCGGTCGCGGCCCAATGCTTCCTTGAGTCGGCGCAGCACGAGGTCTTGGTTTTCCGGCAGGACCATATCGATGAAGTCCACGACGATCATTCCGCCGATATCGCGCAGGCGCATCTGGCGCACGATCTCCTCGGCTGCTTCAAGGTTATTGCGCGTCACCGTCTCCTCGAGGTTGCCGCCGGAGCCGGTGAACTTGCCCGTGTTGACGTCAATGACCGTCATGGCCTCCGTGCGATCGATGACGAGCGTGCCGCCCGAGGGCAGCCACACCTTGCGGCCCAGAGCCTTCTGCAGCTGCTCATCGATGCGGTAGGCGTTAAAAGCATCCTCGCCATCGTGCTCGCGCGCGTCATAGCGCACGACGCGATCGGCCAGGTCGTGTGCCATCGAGTCCACGTAGGCGCTGACCGTGTTGTAGGAACGCTTACCGTCCACCACCAAGGTACTGAAGTCTTCATTGAAGAGGTCACGCACCACCTTGATGAGCAGATCTGGCTCTTCATACAGGGTGACGGGCTTGGCGCCCTTCGTTGCCTTTTCGTGTGCGGCGCGGGCGCTGATGTCCTCCCACAGCGAGTGCAGGCGGTTGACGTCGGAAGCGATGTCCTCCTCCGACACGTTTTCCGCGGCCGTGCGGATGATGGCACCGCCATCTCCCGGGATGACGCGCTCCAGGATTCCCTTGAGGCGCTTGCGCTCCGGTGCCGGCAGCTTGCGGGAGATTCCCGCGCTGCGCCCGCCCGGAACGTACACCAGGAAGCGACCGGCCAGGGAAATCTGGGTGGTCAAACGTGCGCCCTTATGACCGATGGGGTCCTTGGCCACCTGGACCAGCACCTGATCACCGGACTTCAACGCGTTTTCTACCTTGCGGCTGCGCCCACCAATCCCCAAGGCACGCCAGTCGATGTCGCCCGCATACAGCACGCCGTTTCGGCCTTGTCCGATATCCACGAAGGCCGCCTCCATCGAAGGCAAGACATTCTGCACACGGCCCAAGTAGATATTGCCTATCTGGGATGGGTGCGTTTCGGTCGTGACGAAGTGCTCTACCAAAAGGTCGTCTTCGAGCACGCCCACCTGCGTGATGACGCCCGCGCCGTCGGTGCGCTGCTTATCGCGCACCACCATAGTGCGCTCGACCGATTCGCGGCGCGCCAGGAACTCCGCTTGGGAGACAATGTGCTGGCGCTCCCGACCTTTCTCCCGCAGCTCCGCGCGGCGACGGCGCTGTGCCTCGATGCGGGTTGAGCCTTTAATCGCCTTCGGTTCTTCGATGTGCTCGACTTCCTCACGGGCGGACCCACGGCCTTCTGCCCCGCGGCCACGGGAGGTGCCGCGGCTGCCGCGCCGACGACCCCGCGGCTGGCTTACCGGCGCTGCATCCTCCTCGGATTCCTCCTCGTGCTCTTCTGGCTTCTGACGCTTGGACAGCGGCGTGATCTTCGGCGCCATGAAGACTGGCGCAAAGTCGTACACGTCCGGGTCTTCTTCAGCCATCGGGGTAATCAGTGGGGTGAGGTCGTCCCCCTCGTCGCTTTCACCGGCCTCGGCGAGCGCCTCGTGCAGCATTTCAGCATCGACCTTGTCGACGATCTGCGAAATCTCGTTATCAACGTTCTTACGCACGCGCTCGCGCAGCTTCTCCTCTTCCTCGCTCAGCTGCTCCGGTTGCGCGGCCTGCTCAGCATCCTGCGCCAGCGCGGCTTCCTGGGACTCCCCCGCGCTGTCCGGTTGCGCAGCAGACTCTTCCGGTGTGGGTTCCTTTGTCTGTGTCTGCTCCTTCGACTCAGCCTTCTTGCCTGCCTTGCTCACGCGTTTGACCGCGCGCTTGGCGCGCTTCTTCTTGACGGTCTTCGTGGGCTTATCCTCTGCCGAAACCTCCGGCTGGTCGGCGTCCTCGGCCGCGACCTGGTTGTCCTCGGTTGCGGCCTGCTCGGGGGCTTCGGTTGCGGGTACGAGGGCGTCGATAAGCTGGCCCACCTCTTCCGGTGTCAGCGAAGACTGTGCGGACTTCTTAATTCCCATATGTGCGAACTGAGCCACCAGCTCCTTGGAGGCCACGCCCACCTGCTTAGCCAGGGCATAGAGGCGGGTTTTGGGGGCGAGCGCCTCGCGGTCGATCCCCGCTACCGCCGCGGCCAACGTCGATTCACTACGTGCTTCTTCTGTTTTCTTCTTGGATGCCATCAGTGGCTAATCTCCTGACGTCTGCTCACCCCGGGCGCAGGTTGCCGCCACACGGTAGTGAGTCTTTGAAAAATTCTCTTCGTCTTTATTAAGTTGTCAGCGCCTTCCATTCTGGCACAGAGCTCGACCGAGGCTCACATGTTAGTATCGCCGCTATGTCCGACAGCGCGCCCACGAACACACCGGCAGAACGGAAATTACCTAAACAGGCGCCACGCACCGTGGCGCAGGCGCGCGCCCGCAACGAGATTGCGCTGCGGGATATCATCACAGTTGCTGTACCGGCGGGCATCGCCTCCGGCCTTCGCGTCGTCGATTTTCCTTTCCCTTATGCGGTCCCTGTCTATGCGGTGCTCATCATGGTGATGCTCTACGGCGCCATCCGCATCATTCGCAGCAAGCCAAAATTCGTCCAAGCTGCGCAAGAAGAGTACCGGGCGGGCGATTACCCTCTTCTCGCCTACTTTCT
Source organism: Corynebacterium aurimucosum (assembly GCF_030408555.1). Lineage (NCBI taxonomy): Bacteria > Bacillati > Actinomycetota > Actinomycetes > Mycobacteriales > Corynebacteriaceae > Corynebacterium > Corynebacterium aurimucosum. Next base: position 2,118,651 of record NZ_CP047048.1, read on the forward strand.
ACCGGTGCTTGCTATCTTCTCCCCTCTCATCACTGAGGGAATTAAGTCCACCGGGATTATCGGCGATACCTCACCCAACCCCATCCTTATCGCCGCTGGACTTACCGCCTTCTCCATCCCCGCGTTCATCTTCGGCGGCCGTGCCTTCGGCACGACCTCTTTTCGCGTTGGCAAGCGCCGCATCGAGGCCATCACCGAACAAGGAAGCCTCGAAGGCGTCACTCAAGCGAGCATCACCGCAGTAGAAACTCACCCGGAAGTCCTCAGCGGGCTGGTCGCCGCCGGTGCAGTCACTGGCAATACCACCTCCATCTCTGAGCTGGGGCGGCTGATCGGCTACGAGGAGGGGCTCGAAGAAGAACTCCGTGAACTCGAAGCGGCCGGCGTGGTGAAGCTGCCTGGTCTCATCAAGTGGAGTGGTGAGCGGACCTTTAACATCACTCTGACCGAATCCGGCGTGCGCAGCATGGACGCTGCACGCACACGCTAGCGCGGAAGAGTGGCATCTCCCGGGAAGAGTTTCGGGCCAATCCACAGCATGAAATAAACCAGACCAACGAGGACTGGAATCTCAACAAGGGGACCAATCGTTCCGGCAAGGGCTTGAGCAGACATCGCTCCGAAGGTGCCGATGGATACTGCAATGGCTAGTTCAAAGTTATTTCCTGCTGCAGTGAACGCCACGCTGGCAGACTGCGCGTAATTCATGCCAACGGCCTTTGCCACTACCAGCGACAGCACAAACATGCCCACGAAGTAGATAACCAGCGGCACAGCCACGCGCGCTACCGTTGCTGGCTGCTCCACAATGTGCTCGCCCTGCAGGGAAAAGAGCAACACAATTGTGTACAACAGACCAATCATGGCCAGGGGCGATACGGCTGGGAGGAAGCGGTTCTCAAACCATTCCCGTCCTTTTACCTTTTCGCCCCACACGCGAGACAGCGCACCCAACAGGAACGGTATGCCCAAGAAGACAAGTACGGACTTAACAATGGCCCAGAAGGAAAAGTCAGCGCTCATCGTGTCCAGGCCCAGCCATCCGGGGAGAACGCGAAGGTAGAACCAGCCCAGAACACCAAACATAGCGACCTGGAAGATGGAGTTCAGGGCGACAAGCACAGCCGTTGCCTCGCGGTCAGCGCACGAGAGGTCCGACCACACAAGCACCATGGCAATACAGCGCGCAAGCCCCACAATGATGAGGCCGGTCCGCAGCTCCGACTGGTCCGCCAAGAACAGCCACGCCAGAGTAAACATAAACGCCGGCCCCACCAGCCAGTTGAGGACGAGCGATACTGCCATGAGGCGGCCATCCGTGGCAATTTCCTTGGTCTTCTCGTAACGAACCTTGGCCAAGGGTGGGTACATCATGACGAGGAGGCCAATGGCGATCGGGATGGAAATCCCGCCGACTTCAACGGCGCCCAAGGCTTGGCCAATCCCGGGAATGAGGTGGCCAATGAGCAGTCCGGCGGCCATCGCCAGAATGATCCACACGGGTAGAAACCGATCAAGAAAAGACAACGTCGGGCGCTGCGGCACAGCCATGTCTCCCCCTCCTTCAACGTTGAACAGAGCACGATACAAACATGCAATGTACAGCACGTATTGATATGCGTCAATATAACGTAGGGCGCAGGAATAACCCCTATACTGATCGCATGGCTTCCTCTTCCACGCCCGAGACCAGCGCGCGCGGCACTGAGTGTTGCTCCTTAAGCACGGGCCCGCTCAACGACGCCGAGGCGAGGCATTTTTCGCAGCAATTCAAAGTGCTGGCAGACCCAGCACGCCTGCGTCTTTTGTCCATCCTGTGCGATGAAGGCTGTGGCCCCATGAGCGTCACGGAACTCACCGAGCTCACTGCGCTGAGCCAGCCCACGGTCTCCCACCACCTAGCGCGCCTGCGGGAGGCCGGCTTGCTATCCAGACAGCAACGCGGCCGCACCGTCACCCACCAGGTGCACAAAGACGCCTTTATGGCATTGCGCACGCTGCTCTCGTTCGACTAAGCCGCGCCCAGATTATCTGCGCTCGAGCACACAGGACGGGTTCGGGCTAAGGGCCAGAAATGACAAAAGCCCGAGCAGTTCACTCATCTTTGTGAACTGCTCGGGCTTTATTGCGCGCTAGGCGCGATGAACTTCTTTAGAGGTTCGGGAACCAGATGGAGATCTCACGCTCAGCGGACTCCGGGGAGTCGGAACCGTGGACGACGTTCTCGCCAACGGTCAGAGCGAAGTCACCGCGGATGGTGCCCGGGGTGGCCTTCTCCACCGGGTGGGTGCCACCGGCCAGCTGACGCCATGCGGCGATAGCGGACTCGCCCTCGACGATGCCAGCAACCAACGGTGCAGAGGTGATGAAGTCAACGAGCTCGCCGAAGAAAGGCTTGTCCTCGTGCTCGGCGTAGTGCTTCTTAGCGGTCTCCTCGTCGGCGACGCGCAGATCCATGGCGACGAGCTTCAGGCCCTTGCGCTCGATGCGAGAGATGATCTCGCCCACGTGGCCGTTCTTGACGCCATCCGGCTTGATGAGAATGAGTGTACGTTCAGTCATAGGGCACATAGTACAGAACAGGTGCTCCCGCGTCCTGACAGTGGGGCTAATTCTAAGCGTTACGTGAGGTGTTGCACGATTTCTTCCGCGCGCTCATGGCTCGTTCCGCGAAACCACAACTGCACTTGACGCACGGCCGTGCCGTATTGACCGCTCTCCAGCAGGCTTTTTAGCTCCTCGCGGTGCCACTCTTCCAGATCCGCAAACTCCACCGGCCGCTCATCGCGCTGCTGCTTGAGCATACCGACGACGAGGAAGACGAAGGCCGGAATCAGCAGTGCGAGCGGGAACGCGAAGCCACCGAAATACAGCTTGGCCACGAGCGCGGCGATGCACAGCAGTGCGGAAAGACCGTAGAGCAGAAAGAGCATGCCCGTTAGTCTAGCGCGTTGAGTGTCGACTGCAGCCAAACGCGAGAGCGCATGAGCAGGCGCTTTGCCGCCGCGGTATGGGGAGCCCACAACTCGAAGGCATGCACGCCGCCTTCTACAACCTCGCACTGTGTTGGCACACCAGCAGTTTTCAGGCGCTCGGCGTAATCCATAATCTCGCCGTAGAAAAGCTCGCTGCTACCCGCGTAGAGCCACGCCGGCGGTAGCCCCGACAGATCCGTGCGGCGGCCGGGCACGGCATAGGGTGCTTCCGGGTTTCCATCGACGTAGAAGCGCCACGCCTGCGCGTTGGAATCTGCGTCCCAGATGGGGTTGCGGTCGGTGGATGCTGTGCGGTCATCGAGCATCGGGCAAAACAACCACTGCCCCGCTGGTTGAACCCCGCCTTCATCGTGGAGGCGCTGGCACAACGCGGCAGCCAGCCCTCCCCCGGCGCTTTGGCCGGCGATAACAATCCGATCCGGGCTGATTCCCAGCTCTTCCGCATGCGTGAGGAGCCAGTGGTGGGCCGCGTGGACGTCATCAAGCGCAGCCGGAAAAGGGTTCTCCGGGGCGAAGCGGTAATGCGGCGCGACGACGGTGACTCCAACCTCTGCGGCGGTCTCCTTGAGGTGCTTGACGTCCTGGCGCGGATGTCCCATGAGCAGACCGCCCCCGTGGATCCACAGCACCGCGCCGCGCGGGTTCTCCGGGCTATAGATGGTCGCGTGGATTTCGGTGTTCTTCACCCGCCGCGTGCGCACGCCCTGGATTAAAGGTGCCGGCCACAGCGCTGGCACGATGCGCCCGGCACGGCGGATGAGCGGATTAGTCGGATCGAATAGCGACATGAACGTCGCTCCCGCGCGCAGCTCCGGACGGATGTACACCGCAGCGACCTACTTCTCAGTCAGGTGCTGCGTGGTGAGGTAGCCGCGCTCCATGCGGGCGACGATCACCGAGCGCATATAGGCCGCGAGCGCCCAGAGCAGGGCGAAGATGATGAAGATAGTCGCCACAGACCAGTGGACCATAAAACCGAGCACGATACCGATGACGTGGAGGACAATCTGTACCCCGACGATCCACGGCTTATTCATGAAGGGGAAAGACGCCAGGAGCAACACCATAAAACCAATGACCACGCCATAGTTGAACGGGGTCCACAGGGTGCCGTCATAAAGCTTGTATAGCATCGGCAGTGCGAGGACCAGGGTGATCAGCTCCATTGTGAGGGAGCTCGCCACCACCATGCCGCCGAATTGCTTGAGGGGATCCTTGGCCGGTGCCTGGCCCAAGCCAAGCGGACCAATCTCCTCCTCGGGGACGGGTTTACGGGGGCTCATGCGGGTTCCTTTCCAAAGAGTGCGCGGGCGTCACCGGCAGTGACGACCGAACCAGTGATCACGATGCCGGAACCGGACTGCACGTCGGCATCCTCCGCCAATTCGACGGCCTGAGTATAGGCACTAGGGAGGTCGGGCTCGACATACACGCGCTCTTCGCCGAAGATATCGCGGGCCAGCTCCGCCAGCTCATAGGCATCGCGGGCGCGCGGGGAGGTGTTCTGAGTAATGACGATCTCCGTGAGCACAGCCTCCAGGGCGGTGAGGATGCCGGTTGCATCCTTGTCCGTGAAGATGGACACCACGCCGATGAGGCGCGCGAAGTCGAAGTCGCGGTCGAGGGCTGCAGCCAAAGCCTTAGCGCCGTGTGGGTTGTGGCAGGCGTCAAGGAAGGTCGTGGGGCTGGTGCGCACGCGCTCCAAACGGCCGGGAGAAATGGCTTTGGCAAAGCCGGTGCGCACTGAAGCAATGTCGAGCGGGTGGCCTGCCGACGCCCCGAAGAAGGCCTCCACCGCGGCCAAAGCCACGGCCGCGTTCTTGGCTTGGTGCTCGCCGTGCAGCGGCAGGAAGATGTCTTCGTACATCCCACCCAGGCCCTGGATGGTCAGCTGCTGGCCGCCCACTGCGATGCGCGATTCCAGTGCAGCAAATTCGGAGCCCGCGCGGGCCACGCCGGCGCCGACGTCTACCGTGCGCTGCAGGATAACGCGCATCGCCTCGGGGTCTTGTTCAGCAACGATGGCGATGTTCTCCCCTGGCGTGAGCACGTCCTCGGCATCGTGCTCGCGGGCCTTGATGATGCCGGCCTTCTCACCAGCAATCTCCGTAATGGTATCCCCGAGGTAGTCCGTGTGGTCGAGGCCTACCGGCATGACCACGGCTACCTCAGCATTGACCACATTCGTGGCATCCCACGTGCCGCCGAGGCCGACCTCGACAACGGCGACGTCGATGGGGGCATCGGCAAAGGCTGCGTAAGAGATGGCAACAAGCACTTCGAAGGTGGACATGGGAATGTCGGAGCGGGAATCCACCATCTCCACATAGGGCTTGATTTCACGCCAGATGCGCACGAAGTCGCGCGGGTGGATGGGGTGGCCGTCGATGCCGATGCGCTCGGTGACCAGCTGCAGGTGCGGGCTGGTCACCAGGCCAACGCGGCGGTGGAAGGCGCGCAGCAGCGAATCAATCATGCGGGCGGTCGAGGACTTACCGTTGGTGCCAGCGACCTGGATGACGTGGAAGGAACGCTCCGGGTTACCCAAGAGATCCATGAGCATCTCGATGCGCTCGAGGCTCGGCTCGATGATGGTCTCTGGGGCGCGGGCGTTGAGCTCCGCGGTGACCTCGGCCAGCTCCGCGAGCTCTTCCGGCGTGGCCTGCTCCGGGGCGGCCTCCTCGTAATCCTCCTCGCCACCGAGGTTGAGGGTCAGGCCGGAGTCGGTGATTTCCACCGGCCCACCATCGGTGCCCTCCGCGAGGGCATCGACGACCTCAAATTCCTCGCGGTTCTTCTCCTCCGCCACTACTTGAGTCCCTCCAGACGTGCGGTGATGCGCTCGACCTCCTCCTGGGCCACCTGCTGACGCACGCGGATCTTCTCCACGACTGCCTCCGGTGCCTTGGACAGGAAGGCCTCGTTACCCAACTTCTTGCCGGTCTGGTCCAGTTCCTTCTGGGCCTTGGCCAGATCCTTCTCCAGGCGCTTGCGCTCAGCGGCGACGTCGACGGCACCGGAGGTATCCAAGGTGACCTCAACGGTGGCCTGGGACAGACGCACCTCGATGGAAGCAGACGCGGTGAAGTCCTCGCCCGGTTCCGTGGTATTAGCCAGGTTGCGGATGAGTCCCTCCTGCTCTTGCAGGTCAGCCGCGGCGAAGTCGAGGCGTCCCGGGACCTTCTGAGAAGGCTTGACGCCCTGATCGGAGCGGAAACGGCGCAGCTCGGTGATGAGCTTGTCGGCATCCTGAATGCGGCGGGCAGCCACCTCATCCTTCTCCGCGCCACCGTTGGTGTGCTCCTGGGTAGGCCACTGCGCGGTGACGATGGTCTCCCCGCCAGTCAGAGCCTTCCACAGGACCTCGGTGACGAAAGGCATGGTCGGGTGCAGCAAACGCAGAACCAGGTCAAGAACGCGGCCCAGAACGATCTGAGTGGTGCGTCCGGTGGCCTGCTCCTCGGCGCTCGCCGCATCGAAGTCGCGCGGGATCTGGGTCTTGGCAATCTCCAGGTACCAGTCACACAGCTCATCCCACACGAAGTGGTAGAGCAGCTCATTGGCCTTGGCGAACTGGTAGTCATCCAGGTAGGCGTCGACCTTGGCGCGGACCTCCTCGGAACGGTCGAGGATCCAGCGGTCGGCGTCGGTCAGCGCGTCGCGTGCCGGCAGCTCCGCCACGCCCGCGCCGTTCATGAGCGCGAACTTGGTGGCGTTAAAGAGCTTGGTGGCGAAGTTACGTCCGGCGGCGGCAGCGTCGACTGCCAGCGGCAGGTCCACGCCCGGGTTGGCACCGCGGGCCAGGGTGAAACGCAGCGCGTCCGCACCATAGTCGCGCACCCAATCCATCGGGTCGATGCCGTTGCCCAGGGACTTCGACATCTTGCGGCCCTGCTCATCGCGCACGAGACCATGGAGGTAAATATCCGTGAACGGCACCTGCGGGCGGCCATCCTTGCCTTCGCCGAGCACCTCCGGGGTGTGCGCGCCGGCAAAGGTGCCGAACATCATCATGCGTGCGACCCAGAAGAAGAGGATGTCATAGGCGGTAACCAGCACGTTCGTGGGGAAGAACTTCTCCAGATCGGCGGTCTTTTCCGGCCAGCCCATCGTGGAGAAAGGCCACAGCGCAGAGGAGAACCAGGTGTCCAGAACGTCCGGGTCCTGGACGTAGCCTTCCGGCGCTTCCTCGTCGGGACCAAGGCAGATGATGTCGCGCTGGTCGTCCTCGCCCTCTGGCCCGTACCAAATGGGGATACGGTGGCCCCACCACAGCTGGCGGGAGATGCACCAGTCGTGCATGTCATCGACCCACTCGAAGTAGCGCGGCTCCAGGGACTTCGGGTGGATGGTGGTATCGCCCTCGCGGACGGCGTCGCCGGACATCTTCGCCATCTTCTCCACGGCCACAAACCACTGCAGGCTCAGGCGCGGCTCAATCGGCTCGCCGGAGCGCTCCGAGTGGCCCACGGAGTGGACGTAGGGGCGGATCTCCTTGACAATGCGGCCCTGTTCGCGCAGCGCCTCACGGATCTCTACGCGGGCCTCTTCGCGGGTCAGGCCGTCAAACTTCGTGCCGGTATTCGCGATGTGTCCGGTGGTGTCCATGATGGTGGGCATGTCAAGCTCGTGGCGCAGGCCCATGGCATAGTCATTCGGATCGTGTGCCGGCGTGATCTTCACTGCACCAGTACCGAATTCCATGTCCACGTAGTCATCGGCAATGATCTTCAGGCTCAGGTCATCGCGGAAGGGGTGTGGCAGTTCCTGGCCCACCAGGTGGGCGTAGCGCTCGTCCTCGGGGTGGACGGCAATGGCGACATCGCCCAGCATCGTCTCCACACGGGTGGTGGCCACAATGAGGTGGGGTTCATCGTCGTTCAGCGAGCCATAGCGAATGGAGACAAGCTCACCCTCGACGTCCTTGTACACCACCTCAATGTCGGAGACGGCGGTCTCCAGGACCGGGGACCAGTTGACCAGGCGGTTGGCCTGGTAGATCATGCCCTCGTCGTAGAGAGTCTTGAAGATGGTCTGGACGGCGCGGGAGAGGCCATCATCCAGCGTGAAGCGCTCGCGGGACCAATCCACCGAGTCACCGATGGCACGCATCTGGTTTTGGATGGTGCCGCCGAACTCTTCCTTCCATTCCCAGACCTTGTTGATGAATTCTTCGCGCTCATAATCCCAGCGCTTCTTGCCCTCCTGCTCACGCAGGCGAGCCTCCACCTTGGTCTGGGTAGCGATACCGGCGTGGTCAGCGCCCGGCAGCCACAGGGTGGCATAGCCCTGCATGCGCTTGCGGCGAATGATGGAATCGATCAGAGTGTGGTCCAGGGCGTGGCCCATGTGCAGCTGGCCGGTGACGTTCGGCGGCGGCAGCACGATGGAATAAGGCTCGGCTTGCGAGGACGCATCCGGGGTGAAGTAACCGGCGTTTACCCAGCCTTCGTAGAGGTCTTTTTCTACTGCCTGCGGCTCCCAGGACTTGGGAAGCTGGTCCGCGCGGTTGGTGCCAACGAGTTGCTCTTTATTCTGATCAGTCACCTGGCCAACTCTACCCTGTACGTCAACTAGCACTAGCGCCCTGTCTAGAGTAAGAGCATGTCTCACAATCCTGGCCACCGCGCCCGTCTCCGCACCCGCTTCTTTGCTCAAGCCAAAGAGAACTCTCAGGCCTTTGCGTGCCTGACGAGCTATGACTGCATGACCGCCGAGATCTTCGATGAAGCCGGGGTGGATCTCCTGCTCGTCGGCGATTCCCTGGCCAATGTGGTCCTGGGCCGCGAAACCACGCTCTCGCTTACCCTCGATGAAATGATTCCGCTGGCCCGCGCCGTGGTTTCAGCTACCTCCCGCGCCTTCGTGGTGGTGGACTTGCCCTTCGGTTCCTATGAGGCCGACCCCACCCAGGCACTGGAGTCTGCCGTGCGCGTCATGAAGGAAACCGGCGCGCAGGCCGTGAAGCTCGAGGGCGGTGCGGAGCGCGCGCCCATCGTCGCCGCGCTTGCCGCCGCAGGCATCCCCGTCTGCGCCCACATCGGATTCACGCCCCAACAGGTTCACGCCTTGGGCGGCTTCGTGGTCCAGGGCCGCGGTGCCGGTGCGGAGAAGCTGCACGAGGACGCCCGCGCGCTTGCCGACGCCGGCGCCTTCGCCGTGGTACTGGAGATGGTCCCAGCTGCGTTGGCTGAGGAGGTGACCAAGGAACTGCCCATCCCCACCATCGGCATCGGTGCCGGCGCGCAGACCGACGGCCAGATCCTGGTGTGGACCGATGCCTTCGGGCTGGGCGGACCCAAGGCGCCGCGCTTCGTGCGCCGCTACGCAGACCTGCGCGGCGCGCTGCTGAAGGGTGCGAAGAATTACGTGGCCGATGTGGGCGAGCGCTCCTTCCCCAACGCCGAGGAATCCTTCGAGGACTAAAGTTTGGGCCATGCAGATCCTTACAACTAAATCTGAACTCCGCGCCTTCCGCGCGGCCGCATCCGGCACCGTGGGCTTGGTACCCACGATGGGCGCGCTACACGGAGGCCACGCTTCACTCGTGCGCCGCGCCCGCGAGGAGAATGACACCGTGGTGTGCTCGGTCTTTGTCAATCCCCTCCAATTCACCGACCTCGGCGATTGCGAGGACTACCGCGCCTACCCGCGCGACCTCGACGCGGATGCAGCACTCCTCGATTCTCTAGGCGTGGATGCGGTTTTCGCTCCCACCGTGGAGGAGATGTACCCGGGTGGCACCCCGCGGGTGTGGGTGCGCACGGGTGAGATGGGCTCGGTCTTGGAAGGCGCTTCGCGCCCCGGCCATTTCGACGGCGTGGCCACTGTGGTGAGCAAGCTATTCACTCTCGTGCGCCCCGACCGCGCCTACTTCGGGCAGAAGGATGCCCAGCAGGTGGCCATCATTCGGCGCTTAGTGGCGGACCTCGACCTGCCACTCGACATCATCAGCGCGCCCATCGTCCGCGCGGCGGACGGCGTGGCCGAGTCCAGCCGCAACTCTCGCCTGAGCCCTGTCGAGCGAGAGCAAGCCGTGGCGCTGTCTCAGGCTCTCTTCGCACTGCGGGATGGTGCATCCCTGGACGAGGCGAGCGCGCAGCTCGCCTCCTCCCCCGGCGTCACCGTGGACTACCTCACCGTGGTGGATCCAGCCACGCTCGAGACCGTTGATGCACAACACCGGCCCGCCCTGGCGCTGGTTGCAGCGCAGGTGGGGCCGGTGCGGCTCATCGATAACTTAGTGCTTGAGTCTTAGTCCTTGAGCAGGTGGGCTACGGCCTCGCGCTCCTCACGCAGCTCTTGAACCGAGGCCTCGATGCGTTCCTTCTGGAAATCGTTGAGCTCGAGGCCTTGCACGATTTCCCACTTGCCGTCGCGGGCGACGGTGGGGAAACCTGAGACGAGGCCCTCGTCCACGCCATAGGAGCCATCGGAGACGACGGCTGCGGTACGCCAGTCCTCGGTGCCGTGGATCCAATCGTGCATGTGATCCACCGCGGCAGAGGCTGCGGAGGCAGCTGAAGACTTACCGCGTACGGCGATGATCTCGGCGCCGCGCTTGGCCACCTTCGGAATCATCTCTTCCTTGTACCAATCCTCATCCACCTCGGCGTTGGAGAAGGTCAGGTCCGGGAACTGGGAGGCAGAGTGATTGCCCCACACGGCAACTTTGGTCAGCTCCGCGGTAGGCACTCCCGTCTTGAGGGAGACTTGGCTCTGGGTGCGGTTGTGGTCCAGGCGCATGAGCGCGGTGAACTGGCTCGGGTCCAGGTCCGGTGCGCTGTTCGCCGCAATATAAGCGTTAGTGTTGGCCGGGTTACCCACGACGAGGACGCGGACATCGCGCGCAGCGACGTCGTTCAGCGCCTTGCCCTGGACCGTGAAAATGGCACCGTTGGCTTCCAGCAGGTCGGCGCGCTCCATGCCCTTGCTGCGCGGGCGGGAACCGACGAGGAAAGCAGCCTTGGTGTCCTTGAAGGCCACGTTCGGATCATCGGTGACGGTAATGCCGCGCAGGAGGGGGAAAGCAGAGTCATTGAGCTCCATGGCCACGCCTTCAGCGGCGCCCACGGCGTCCGGGATTTCCAGCAAAGCCAGCTCCACCGGGGTGTCCTTGCCATAGACATCACCCGCAGCGATGCGCCACAGCAGAGAGTAGGCGATGTTGCCGGCGGCGCCGGTCACGGTGATCTTGACGGGTTTCGATGCAGTCATGTGCGAGTCCTTTCGGCTGGGTATTCACCTTCCCACCCTAGTCCCGTTTTTCGCCCCCGTGGGGTGTGATTTTACCCCCGAAAGATGCGAGTTCTTTGTACTTGAGCTCCACGGCCGTCTTTTTTCGGCATAGTGGACAACTGTACGCATATCCATCGACTAGACGGGACCTTCCATGAGCACTGAGACTTCATCGGTCGACTCCGGCTCTGTTGAGCACGTGATCGATGTTGCGATATCGGAGTTTTCGGAGCATGGTTATGCCGAAACCAAGCTCGAGACCGTATCGAAGCTGTCTGGGATGTCCAAGCGCATGATCCACTACTACTTCGGGGATAAGAAGGGGCTCTACCAGCAAGCCTTGGCAGCGGCAGCGCGGCGCCTCAACCCGCCAGAGGGCAGCCTCGAGATCAATTCTGCTGTCCCAGTCGAGGGCGTGCGCACCTTGGTGGATTGGTTGTTCCGCCAACATGTGAATAACCCCGAAGCCATCCGGATGCTAACGATGGAGTCCTCCCACAGTGTGCTGGAGTCCTCGCAGGCGCTTGTCGACGTGTCCGAGATCTCCCTCCACCTCGACAGGCTGCTCATGCTGGGCCAAGATTCCGGCGCGTTCCGCCCGGGAATTTCCGCCAACGATATTTTCACGCTGATTTCTGCGCTCTCGATGTACCGGGTGACGAATCACGCGATGATGAGCAACCTGCTCGACATCAACATGTACACCCACAACAACACTGAGGGGCTGCACCGCATGGCGGTCGATGCTGTGCTGGCTTTCCTTACGGCGAACATCCCGGACATCGGCTTCGAGTCCTACCTCACCCAGAACGAAACCGAGCTCGATGCTGAGTCCGCGCCCTTGGATGTCTACTCCACCGAGGACGAGGGCGACGCGTCAGCGAGCCTCTACGAATGACGCGCCGGCGGGGACTCTACGATTAGAGCCCTCTCCCCAGCATCGCGCGAGCAAAGAAACCAAAGTAAAGGAACCATCTGCGCGCCGGCCTGAGCACAAGCCCAGGTCACAATCTCACTCCACAGCTACATGGTCCCATTCATCTGGTTCCTTTGCCCCAACAGACAGATGGCATCTGACAGAAGGCGTTTTTAGACCTGAAAACGCCATGTAGACAGCACAAAAGGCATCTTCAACCTTGAAGATGCCTTTTAAGAGATGCCGTTTAGGCGGATTCCTTCGCCTCATCCGAGTACACGAACTCCGGCTCGCCGCCGTCGGTCACGCAGTCCTGCGTGATGTGGACGCTGGCGATGTCCTCGCGGTCTGGGAGGTCATACATGATGGGCACGAGCAGCTCCTCCATGATGGCACGCAGGCCGCGGGCACCGGTCTTGCGCTCGAGCGCGAGCTCGGCGATTGCCTCCAGCGCCTCATCCTCGAAGTGCAGCTCCGCACCATCCATGCTGAACAGGCGCTGGTATTGCTTGACCAGCGAGTTCTTCGGCTCCACGAGCACCTTAACTAGCGATTCGCGGTCCAGGTTATCCACCGTGGCAACCACCGGCAGGCGGCCGATGAACTCGGGGATGAGGCCGAACTTCACCAGGTCCTCCGGACGCACCTGGGAGAAGAAGTCGACTGATTCCTTCTCATCCTTAGTTTCCAGCTTGGCGCCAAAGCCCACGCCCTTCTTGCCCACGCGCTCCGAAATCACCTTATCCAAGCCCGCAAAAGCACCGGCCACGATGAAAAGGATGTTCGTCGTATCCAACTGGATGAATTCCTGATTCGGGTGCTTGCGCCCACCCTGCGGCGGGATCGCCGCCACGGTTCCTTCAAGGATCTTCAGCAGCGCCTGCTGGACGCCTTCACCGGACACATCGCGGGTAATCGATGGATTCTCCGACTTGCGGGAGATCTTGTCCACCTCATCGACGTAGATGATGCCGTGCTGCGCGCGTTCCACATCAAAGTCCGCAGCCTGCAGCAGCTTGAGCAGGATGTTCTCGACGTCCTCGCCCACGTAGCCAGCCTCGGTCAGGCTCGTGGCATCCGCGATGGCGAAGGGGACGTCCAACAAACGCGCCAAGGTCTGCGCCAAGTAGGTTTTACCGGATCCCGTCGGGCCCAGCATCAGGATGTTGGACTTAGAAATCTCAACTTCTTCATCCTGCGCCTTCTTCCGGCGGCCCTCCAGGCCCGCGGCCTCCTCAGCCTTGATGCGCTTGTAGTGGTTGTACACAGCCACCGACAACACGCGCTTGGCCTGGTCCTGGCCAATGACGTACTTATCCAGAAAAGCCGAAATCTCCGAAGGACGCGGAAGGCGCATCTCCTTCTCTTCGTCCGCCTCGGCCTGAGCCGCGCCGAGCTCCTCCTCGATGATTTCGTTGCAGAGCTCGATGCACTCGTCACAGATGTAGACGCCGCCGCCGGCGATAAGCTTCTTCACCTGCTTCTGACTCTTTCCACAGAAGGAACACTTGAGCAGGTCAGCGCTTTCTTGCATACGTGCCATGAAGGCCTTTCAACTCTTTTCTCTGGGGTTATGGTGGGGCGATTTTACCGCAGTTTGTTCCACTCTAGTAAACCACTCAGACTCGAGCGCTATTCCTCACTCAGCGGCGCGCCCTTGAATTTAAAACGGCAGTTAGTGGACATAGACAGAGCGGTTCACTAACTTACATCGAAACCGCTCTATCAGCAGAAAGATTTTCATGGACATCCGCGAACTCATCGACCGCTCCCCCATGGGCGCACGCCAATGGCTCATCATCGCCATTGCCCTCTTCCTCAATGCACTCGACGGCTATGACATGGTGGCCATGGCCTTCGGCGCCGGCACCGTCAGCGAAGAGTTCGCGCTGTCCGATTCTTCCCTTGGCTGGCTCCTGTCCTCCGCCCTCATCGGCATCGGCCTTGGCTCGCTCTTCCTCGCCCCGTTGGCTGACCGCCTTGGACGCACCACCCTCATCACGGTCTCGCTCGTCATTGACCTCGTCGGCCTCGTGCTCACCGCCCTCGCGCCTACATTTAGCCTGCTGTTGCTGTGCCGCCTCATCACCGGCATTGGCGTCGGCGGCGTCCTTGTCTGTGTCACCGTGCTCGTCAGCGAGTACTCCAACTTGCGCTTCCGCGGCCTGGCCGTCGCCATCTACGCCTCCGGCTATGGCCTCGGTGCCTCCTTCTGCGGCGTTGTCGCCTCCTCCTTCGATACCTGGCAGCCCATATTCTGGGTTGGCGCAGCACTCACAGTTGCCGCCCTTATCCTCACGGTTACTTTCGTCCCCGAGTCCGCAGACTTCCTCGCCGCCCGTGGCCGCATGGACACGGTGCGCACCATCACCGCCAAACTCGGCCTCACGGGAGAGGTCAGCGTCCGCCCGCGCACCAGCCACAAGGCCTCCTACAAGGACCTCGTCTCGCCGCAGTTCCTGCGCACCTCCATCAAGCTCTGGCTGGCCTTCAGCTTCATCATGTTTGCCTACAACTTCACCTCACAGTGGACCCCGAAGCTTCTTACCGCCGAGGGCCTTACCGCCCAGCAGGGCATCATCGGCGGCATCATGCTTTCCTTCGGCGGTGCTATCGGCGCCATCCTCTTCGGCCTGTTCACCACGCGCATCGACGCCCGCCCCCTGCTCATCGTCTTCTGCCTCATCTCCTCCGTCGTCCTCGTCGGCTTCATTAACTCCACCGCCGTGCCTTCCCTCATGTTTGCCCTCGGAGTCGGCGTAGGCCTTACCCTCAACGCCTGCATCTCCGGCCTCTACACCGTCACCCCGGAGGCTTACCCCTCAGCACTGCGCACCACGGGTACGGGCGCTGCCATCGGCATCGCTCGCGTGGGCGCTACCCTCGCTCCCATCCTGGCGGGCTATCTGCTCGAAAGCGGCTGGACCCCAACGGGGCTCTACACCCTCGCCGGCGCTACCGCTGTGTTGGCCGGAGTCTCCCTCATCGGTGTGCGCGCCTACACGGCAACCACCAAGCAGACAGCACCCCAGACCGTGGCGGCCTAGGCTGGAGGGGGCACACAGCCCCAACCGCTTAGGAGCAGCACATGTTTAATCTTCAGGACCACGTTGCCATCGTCACCGGCGGCGCCGCCGGAATCGGCCGCGGCATCGTCAGCGCTCTACGCGAAGCCGGCGCGACCGTCGTCATCGCTGACCTCAACCTCGAGGCCGCGCAGAAGACTGCCGAAGAACTCGGGGCGGACGCCCTGCTTGTCGACGTCACCTCGCGCGACTCCGTCCGCAACCTCTACAGGGACGTCGTCAAGCGCTATGGCCGCATCGACATCGTCTGTTCCAACGCCGGTGTCTTCCCCAACTGCCCGCTCGAGGACATAACCGACGAGCAATGGGACGCCATGTTCGCCATCAACACGCACGGCACGTTCACCGTGGTGCAGGAAGCACTGCCCTACATGAAGAAAGCGGGCTACGGGCGCATCGTCATCACGACGTCTATCACCGGCTCGCACACCGGCTACCCAGGCTGGGCGCACTACGGCGCTTCGAAGGCCGCACAACAAGGCTTCATGCGCTCCGCGGCACTGGAAGTTGCCCGTGATGGCATCACCATCAATGGTGTTCTGCCAGGCAACATCCTCACCGAGGGTTTGGAGGGCCAGGGTCAGGAGTACCTCGACCAAATGGCACGCTCCGTCCCTATGCACCGCTTAGGTTCCCCGCGCGATATCGGCAACGCCGCGGCCTTCCTCGCCTCCCGCGAAGCAGGCTACATAACGGGCCAGACCATCATCATTGACGGCGGCCAGATCCTCCCCGAGTCCCCCGAGGCCATCCTGCCGCCCTACGAAGCCTAAGCATGGCCGAAGCCCCGCTATCTACTAGACAGCGGGGCTTTAAGCTTGATTACTTAGGCGTTGAGCTTGCGGTAATCAAAGACGGTATCGATGAGACCGTAGTCAACGGCTTCCTGCGCGGTAAGAATCTTGTCGCGGTCAGTATCGATGCGCACCTGCTCCGCAGTGCGGCCGGTGTGCTCAGCCAGGGTCTCCTCCATGAGGCGGCGCATGCGCTCGATCTCGTTGGCCTCGATCTCAAGGTCCGACACCTGGCCCTGCGTGCCCTGCGTACGCGGCTGGTGAATCAACACACGAGAGTTCGGCAGCGCAGCGCGCTTGCCCGGAGCACCGGCGGCCAACAGAACAGCCGCTGCGGATGCGGCCTGGCCCAGACACACGGTCTGCACGTCCGGACGGACGTAGCGCATGGTGTCGTAGATAGCCATCAGCGCGGTAAACGAGCCACCCGGGGAGTTGATGTACATCGTGATGTCGCGGTCCGGATCCTGGGACTCCAAGACCAGCAGCTGCGCCATGATGTCGTTGGCGGAGGTGTCATCGACCTGGGTGCCCAGGAAGATGATGCGCTCTTCAAAGAGCTTGGAATACGGGTTGGTGGTCTTCGATCCCTGTGCGTTCTGCTCAATGAACTCCGGCAGAACGTAGCGGGAAGAAGGCATCTGAAGGTTAGACATAGTGATAAAGCTCCTTGTTCCCTAGTTGGTGATAGGACCGTTGACGGACTCGATGACGTGGTCGACGATGCCGTATTCCTTGGCCTGCTGGGCGGTGAACCAGCGGTCGCGGTCCGAATCCTTGGTGATTTGCTCGAAGGTCTGGCCGGTGTGCTCAGCGATGAGCTCAGCCATCTCGCGCTTGGTCTGCGCGAACTGCTCGGCCTGGATGGCGATATCTGCGGCGGTACCACCCACACCAGCGGAAGGCTGGTGCATCATGATGCGTGCGTGCGGCAGGGCGTAGCGCTTGCCCTTGGTGCCGCCGGAGAGCAGGAACTGGCCCATCGAAGCGGCCAGGCCCATGCCATACGTAGCCACGTCGCACGGCGAGTACTTCATCGTGTCGTAGATGGCCATGCCCGCGGTGACCGAGCCACCCGGGGAGTTGATGTAAAGCGAAATATCGCGCGTGGGGTCCTCTGCGGACAGCAGGAGGATCTGGGCGCACAGTTTGTTGGCAATCTCATCATCCACCTGGGTTCCCAGGAAGATAATGCGCTCGCGCAGCAGGCGCTCATACACGCTATCGCTCAGATTCATACCCGTAGACGACGAGTTCATTGAAATCTTCTCAGACATTAATGGTTCTCCTTCAAGTGAAGAATGCTTTAACTGGCCCCACCTTACCGGCATTCCTCTCAAACTTGGCCTCTGTTCGCTATGAGCGTTGGGGCGCAGCACCAAAGGCGCATACGGAAGCTGGGTTAACATTTGCTCATGTCTGTTTCCGAGCTATCCACCAGTACCCAGAACTATTTGAAAGCAATCTGGGGGCTAAAGGAATGGTCGTCCGAGCCCGTTACCGCCACACTTATAGCGAAACAGTTGGGACTCAAGCTCTCCTCGGTTTCCGATGCAGTGCGCAAAATGTCGAAGCAAGGGCTCGTGTCACACACGCCCTATGGCTCTGTGGAGTTAACCGAACTTGGCAGGCAGTACGCATTGGTCATGGTGCGCCGCCACCGATTGCTTGAGTCTTTTTTGGTCCAAGCATTGGACTACACGTGGGACGAAGTCCATAATGAAGCCGAAAATCTCGAACACGCGGTGTCCGACATGCTCATAGAACGTGTAGATAAGTTCCTTAATTACCCCACTAGGGATCCGCACGGCGATCCTATCCCTACGGTTGATGGACAGATCACAATCCCCAGTGCGCACCGTCTCACCGACAGCGGTGCGCAACCGCAAGTGACCGTGGAACGCATTTCTGATTCCGACCCACAACTGCTGAAGTTCCTTGAAGAGCGCGGCATTGTCACAGGGGCTGTTCTTAGCACGCGCGAGGGAGCGCCCTTTTCAGATTCTCTCGAAATACAGGTGGCCGGCAGCACTCAGTGGGTAGTGCTTGGACGCCCAGCTACCGACGCAGTGTTTGTAGCACACCACAGCCGTTAGACCTTCCCCTTTGCATTAATCCTACTCTCACCTGCCCTTTTCAAAACTACGTTGGGCCGTAGTTGCAACTACGCCATTGCGTAGTTAGTCTTTTCGAATATCACCTATCCCACTTATGGCTAAGGCCAGGATGAGCAGGATTGCTATGTCAGACTCACCAGATTTGGTGTATTTTTCTAGCGTTTCAGAAAATACAAAAAGATTCGTCGAACGCTTAGATAGACCCGCGGTGCGCATTCCACTGCGCCCCAAGAAAACCGGGATGATCCAGGTTTCACACCCGTACGTACTCATCGTTCCCACCTACGGCGGAGGCTCGCTCAAACGCGCAGTCCCCAAACAGGTCATCGACTTCCTCAATGACCCAATCAACCGCTCCTTTATCCGGGGCGTTATTACCTCAGGGAATACCAACTTCGGAAGTGCTTACTGCGTCGCCGGACGCATCATTTCCGCCAAGTGCCACGTACCGGAGCTGTATCACTTCGAGCTTCTCGGCACCCAGAAGGACATTGCCGCCGTAAAGCAGGGCCTTCAAAAGTTTTGGGAGCAGCAAAAGCAGCTAACGATGACACCCCATTAATCCCCCACAAGATGAAGAACACATCCGCATCACACAGATTGGACAACACAATGTGGTCTCTTGATGCCACCCCCACACAGACTATTGGCGCTACGCCCCGCACTGCTTCAGCAGACAATGCCGGCGGTGTCGGCAAGCGCAAAAGCTACCACGCACTCAACGCGCAGCTGAACTTGTTCGACGCTTTTGGAAAAATCCAGTTTGACAAGGACATTCAGGCAGCACAAGACTATGTCACGCACCATGTCGCTCCCCGCATGCATCAGTTCGATTCCACCAAGCAACGCTTGGAATGGTTGGTTGATAACGAGTACTACGAGCGGGATTTCCTTGAGCTTTATGATGACGCCTTTCTGTGCGCCATGTACGACAGAGCACATCAAGCTAAGCACCAGTTCCGCACCTTCCTCGGCGCATTTAAGTTCTTTACTTCATATGCACTGAAAACCTTTGATGGCTCCCGATTCCTAGAAGGCTACGAAGAACGTGTCGCCACCACAGCTTTATACCTTGCACAGGGCGACGAAGAGCTCGCAGAAAAGCTGGTGGATGACATCATGACCGGACGCTTCCAGCCCGCCACCCCTACTTTTCTCAACGCAGGCAAAGCCCAGCGCGGCGAAATGGTCTCCTGCTTCCTTCTGCGAATCGAAGACAATCTGGAGAGCATTGGCCGCAGCGTGAACTCTGCACTGCAACTATCAAAGCGCGGTGGTGGAGTGGCCTTGTTGCTGAGCAATCTGCGCGAATCCGGAGCCCCGATCAAAAAGATTGAGAACCAGGCTTCCGGCGTAGTCCCAGTCATGAAAATTCTCGAAGATAGCTTCAGCTATGCCAACCAATTGGGCGCCCGGCAGGGCGCTGGAGCCGTCTACCTGCATGCGCACCATCCAGATATTCTTCGCTTCCTGGATACCAAGCGGGAAAATGCCGATGAGAAAGTCCGCATCAAGACTCTTTCGCTGGGGGTTGTTATTCCAGATATAACCTTCCGGCTGGCCAAAGAGAACAAGGATATGCATCTTTTTAGCCCTTATGACATCGCTCGCGAGTACGGCGTAGCCATGTCTGACATGTCCATCACCGAGTACTACGACGAGTTGGTTGCCAATCCGCGAATTTCTCACACGACCATTAAAGCCCGCGAGTTTTTCACCACGCTGGCTGAGCTTCAGTTTGAATCCGGATACCCCTACATCCTCTTTGAGGATACGGTCAACCGCGCTAATCCCCTCAAAGGACATATCAATATGTCCAACCTGTGTAGTGAAATCCTCCAGGTCAACACGCCCTCGACCTACGGAGCTTCGGGTGACTACACCACCGTCGGCCAGGATATTTCCTGCAATCTAGGTTCCCTCAACATAGCGAAGGCTTTTGAATCACCGAACTTCGGGGAGACCGTCGAAACCGCGGTGCGTGCCCTCACGAAAGTTTCAGACCTGACGAATATCGAAGCTGTTCCTTCCATCGCTCACGGAAATGCTTCCATGCATGCCATTGGTCTGGGCCAAATGAATCTCCACGGCTTCCTTGCTTCACAGCGTATTCCTTATGGCTGCGCCGAGGCACTGGACTTTACAAATATCTATTTCCTCACGGTGACCTACCATGCGCTCCGCGCATCCCATGCACTCGCGGTTGAAAAAGGTCAACGATTCACAGGCTTCGAAGAATCCACCTATGCCACTGGCGCCTACTTTGACAAATACATCGACCAAGACTGGGTGCCAGCCACTGAACACGTAAAACAGCTCTTCCATGAAGCAGGCGTGCAGATTCCTCAACGCGAGGATTGGCTACGGCTCAAGAAACAAGTGATGCAAGACGGCATCTACAACGCCTACTTGCAGGCAGTTCCACCCACTGGATCAATTTCCTACATCAATGACTCCACCGCGTCCATCCACCCGATTGCCTCCAAAATTGAAATACGCAAGGAAGGCCGCTTGGGGCGCGTGTACTACCCCGCGCCGGAAATGACCAACGACAACCTGGAGTATTTCGATGACTCCTACGCCGTGGGATACAAAAAAATCATCGACACCTACGCCATGGCCACCCAACACGTGGACCAAGGACTTTCCCTGACCTTGTTCTTTACCGCTGATACGACCACGCGAGACATCAACAAGGCACAAATCTATGCCTGGAAAGCCGGAATCAAGACCCTCTACTACATCCGTTTACGCCAATCCGCGCTCCAAGGAACCGAGGTCGAAGGCTGCGTCTCCTGTGCTTTGTAGGAGCACGGTCCTCCCCTTGTCTACAACCATTCACTCAGAAAGAAGGAAGCTATGTCTTCAACATCGAACAGTGCTGAACTAACCAGCATTTCAGTTACCCCGCCGAGCTACCGGCATGATCCTTCAGCCCGCATCCGCGCCATCAATTGGAACCGGGTGAGCGATGACAAGGATCTTGAAGTGTGGAACCGTCTCACCGCCAATTTTTGGTTGCCAGAGAAGGTCCCGCTTTCTAATGATCTCCCGGCGTGGCAGAAGATGACGCCCGAGGAACGCAACCTCACCATGCGGGTGTTCACGGGACTCACCACCCTGGATACTGTCCAGGCCACTGTGGGAGAAATCTGTCAGATTCAAGATGCCCGCACCGAACACGAGGAGGCCGTGTATACCAACATCGCCTTCATGCAGTCAGTCCATGCCCGTTCATACTCTTCAGTGTTTTCTACCCTGAGCAGTACAAAGGAAATTGATGAAGCATACCGCTGGGCGGTGAATAACGACCTTCTCCAGGCACGCGCCAAGAAAGTGCTCGCGCACTATTTTGGGCCGGATCCACTCAAACGCAAGGTGTCATCGACGCTGCTTTCCTCATTGCTTCTCTACGCGGGTTTCTATCTTCCCTTGCACTTTTCTGTCCACGCCACCCTGACAAATACGGCAGACATGATTCGCCTCATTCTGCGTGACAAGGCAGTGCACGGCTACTACTCGGGCTACAAGTATCAGCGCGGTTTGGAATCCACGACCCCGCTACGGCAGAAGGAAATGCATGATTTCACCATTTCTTTGCTCGAAGAGCTTTATGCACTAGAGCTGGACTATTCCGGCGAGCTATATGAGCCTTTGGGACTCATGGATGATGTAGCCGTGTTCGTTCGCTATAACGCCAATAAGGCACTCATGAATTTGGGCTACCCGGATTATTTCCCGCCCGAAGAAACGGAAGTGAACCCAGAAATCCTCGCGGCCCTAGCCCCCGGAGCAGATGAGAACCATGACTTCTTCTCCGGATCTGGTTCCTCCTATGTCATTGGTACTGCTGAAGAAACGAGTGATGATGACTGGGATTTCTAAACCTTTTCCGCGACCGGACCAAGGAAGCTGGCTTGAGACCATCGCGCTGTTTGAAGCCATCCGCGAAGGAAACCAACCCGCAGCCATGCGGCTGTTGAATACATCCGCCGCACGAGAGGCCGTCCTCGGGGGTCTTCTAGGGCTCATCGAACTGTACTTCCGCCATGAAGAAGGAGACAAAGTAGATGGCTTCCTCACCGCCGCCCACGCTGCCGGCCCACCACCGGCCTTTGGCTGCAAGCCTTTTCTCCCTTGACCACGTCTCCCTACACCCAACTAAGAAAGAAGGTTTACCATGACCACCCCACGTATCAGCGTTATCGTCGGCAGCCTGCGCCGAGAGTCATTTGCACGCAAGATTGCACACGAGGTGCTCACGATGATCCCTGAAGACTACGAGGCAAACATCGTGGAAATCCGTGACTTGCCGCTCTATGACTTCGACTACGATGACCCCGCCGTCACGGACAAGCCCACTCCGGCTGAGTACACCACCTTTCGCGAGACCATCAAGAACTCGAGCGGGATCCTCTTCATTACGCCAGAGAACAACCGCACTATCCCTGCCTGCCTCAAGAACGCAGTGGACATCGGCTCTAAGCCCAACTCAGATGTGGCGTGGAAGAACCTTCCCGCAGGTATCATTAGCCACTCTGTAGGCCGCATGGGCGGCTACAGTTCACAGAAGAACCTTCGCCTCGCCCTGTCCTACTTCGATATGCCGCTCCCTGGTCAGCCCGAAGTATTTCTGGGCCAATCCCCCACCCTTTTCGAAGAGTCCGGACATCTCAATCAACGCACCGCAGACTTTGTCAAGGATTACGTTATGCGCTTCCTGCAGTTGGTCGACATGACATTAACAGCCAAGCACAGCTAGCGACGGCGACTAACCCTAGCCACCGCCCTCTACGAAGTACTTGAAGGCTTCTAAAGGGCCTTCTCAAAGACACAAACCCCGGATTCACACTCATCCTTGAGTTACCTGAATCCGGGATTTCGATTTCCCTCGACCACACACAAAAGGCCCAGCGCACGCACGCTGGGCCTTGAGCATGAAGGGCTATTACTCGGCGTCGGTATCCTCAGCCTCGTCCTCGTCGATCTCACCGAAGTACTGGTCAACGTCAACCTTGTTGCCAGCCTCGTCGGTGACCTCGGCGCGGCAAATAGCCATTGCCAGGGCCTTGCCACGGCGAACGTCAGAGAACAGGTTACCCAGCTGGTTGCTGGACTGCAGCTGCTGGATGAACTGGTTCGGGTCCATGCCGTAAGACTGCGCGGTGAACAGGATGTGGTCGGTCAGCTCCTGCTGGGACACCTCCGGCTCCTCAATCTCAGCCAGGGCGTCGAGGAAGAGCTGGGTGCGGACGGATTCCTCAGCGGACTTGCGAGCATCAGCGTCGAACTCCTCGCGGGTCGTGCCCTGTGCCTCAAGCAGCTGGGCCAGAGCCTTCTCGTCGTGAGCCAGCTGGCCCATGACCTGGTGCAGCTGAGCGTGAACCTGCTCATCAACGATGGAGGACGGCAGCTCGAAGGAAACCTCAGCCAGAGCGGCCTTCAGGACCTCATCGCGGATGGCAGCAGCCTGCTCGGACTTCTTGGTCTCCTCGACGCGGGACTTGGTGTCCTGTCGCAGCTCATCGATGGTGTCGAACTCGGAGGCCATCTGTGCGAACTCGTCGTCGAGATCCGGCAGCTTGCGCTCCTTGGTCTGCTGGACGTGGACCTTCACGGTGGCCTCTTCGCCCTCGTGCTCACCGGACTGGATGGTGGTGGTGAACTCGTTGTCCTCATCGGTCTTCATGCCGCGCAGTGCGGTATCGAGACCCTTAATCAGGTTGTCGTCACCGATGCGGTAGGTCATACCCTCGTGGGAAGCCTCATCCAGCTTGGTGCCATCAACTTCGGTGGTGATGTCGACGATAGCGAAATCACCGGTCTTCATCTTGCGCTTGGTGTCCTTGAGCTCACCGAAGCGGGAAGCCAGGTCCTCGAGCGCCTTGTCGACGTCCTCTTCGGAAGTCTCCAGCGCCGGCACCTTGACGGAAATCTTGGAGAAGTCCGGCACCTCAAACTCGGGACGAACGTCTACCTCAGCGGTGAACTCGACAAAGTCGTTGTCCTCCAGCTTGGCAATGTCAATCTCCGGCTGACCAATAACCTTGAGTTCGTTTTCTTCAACGGCCTGCTCGTAGCGGGACGGCAGCATGTCGTTGACGACCTGCTCGAGGATGGGGCCACGACCAAAGCGGGCGTCGATAAGCTGGCGCGGAGCCTTGCCCTTACGGAAACCCGGGATGGAAACCTGCTGCGCGATCGCCGCGTAGGCCTGATCGATTTCCTTGTCCAGCTCAGCAAACGGAACGTTGACGGTGAGCTTGACGCGGGTATCGCTCAGCTTGTCTACGGTGGTCTTCACGAGAAACTCTCCTGATTGTGATCGTTCAAAGATGAAATTAGGGGGCCTGGATGAGTGTCCAGGCCCCCATACGTCGGGGCGACAGGATTTGAACCTGCGACCCCCTGCTCCCAAAGCAGGTGCGCTACCAAGCTGCGCCACGCCCCGTATGGAAAGCCTCTGCGCCCGGAAGTTCCGCACGCAGCTGCGCTTCATACTGGGGCTAGTGTACCGATAGCTGCTTGACTATCCCAACACCGGCCCCAATTAAACTTTGTTTCCCCACGTCAGGGGCAGCTTTAGCGCTAGAAGTCGAAGTCGAAATCAAACATTCCGCCATCGCCCCCGTCGCCACCAAACAGGCCGTCGAAAAAGCCGCCCTCCTCGCCTCCCCCGGCGTCACCGGCACCATCCATGGCGCCGCCGTCCATACCCTCGGCGCCGCCCATGTCTCCGCCCCAGTCACCGTTTTCTGCGGCTGCGGCGGAGTAGCCAACGCCGGACATACCCGCGAACATCGCATTGAACATCATGGAGTAGCCCACCATCCACACGCCGGTGGTCAGCGCATCAGCCCACCACGGACGCGAGTACCAGCCGGCCGGGACCGGGCGTCCAGCCACGACACCACCCGGGTAGTAGTTGGGGGTTTCTGCAGATGCGCTTGGCGACGCCGTCAGCGTCTCCCCGTTGGCCTCCACCGTGCGGGTCTCCGTCACCTTGCCGGCCTGGCGCTGGCCCTCCAGCGGTGGCAGCTCCGGGCCCGGATCCATGCCCATAATCTCGCGCGCGGCCGCCACATAATAGAGCCCCTCCAGCGCGGACTCGCGCGCTAGGTGCGCTTGCTTGACGGTTGTGGCGCGGGAAATTGCCGAATTGGCCGCGGTAAAACGCTCAGAGGCATCCGCCATAGCCTGCTGGGAGGCGGTATCCGTACCGCTCAAGTTCATCACCTGGCCACCCAAACGCTCAGTCCAGCGGCGCGCATCCGCCATCGCATCCTCAAAACGCTGGGATTCTCGCAGCTCTTGCTGTTTCTTCCCGTTGCGCGAAGAAAGGAACCAGGCGCCGCCGCCGACGATGAGGATAAGGAGCAATAACGAGCTCACGCAAGCACCACTTTCACTAAAGAGTCGAATTGTGTGTTGTTGGGATTATGTACCTATCCAAAATAACGTCCTTTACCCCTTTCTAGTTCCCATTTTCTTTTCAGCGCCCGTATGCGCTAAAGTAGTGCGCACGCCGAATCAATGGCTTTCAAAGTCGAGGCTTTGAAAGCTGGAGATCGTCGGGTGTGGGAATGTCGTATAGTGGCTAATACCTCAGCCTTCCAAGCTGAAGACGCGGGTTCGATTCCCGTCATTCCCTCCACAAAAGCTGCACTGAGCACCTATTTTAGCTAGCCGGTGCGGCTTTAGTCGTTTTTGATTCTGTGGCGCTACTCCACACTCGGGGCACTCCGGTGATTCGCGTAGGCCATAACTTTCCTTTTCTGCGCGGGTGACCAAGCTCTGCGTAGAGTGGGCCGCATGACAGTACCGAATATTGAACTCAACGACGGCAACACCATCCCCCAGCTCGGCTACGGCGTCTTTAAGGTTGACCCCAATAAAACCGAGGAGCTGGTCCTCGAAGCCCTCAAGGTGGGCTATCGCCACATCGATACCGCCGCTATCTACGGCAACGAGGAAGGTGTGGGCCGCGCGATTGCCAAGTCTGGCATCCCACGCGAGGAACTGTTCATCACCACGAAGCTATGGAATGACCGCCAGACTGACGCAGCCGCAGCCCTCGACGAGTCCCTAGAGAAGCTGGGCCTTGGCTACGTGGACCTCTACCTCATCCACTGGCCCTGCCCGGACAACGGCCACTACGTCGAAGCATGGAAGCAGCTCATTGAGCTAAAGAAGGCCGGCAAGGCCAAGTCTATTGGTGTTTCTAACTTCGAACTGGAGCACCTGGACCAGCTGGAAACCCAGACTGATGAAACCCCCGTGGTCAACCAGGTAGAGCTGCACCCTTACCTGCAGCGCTGGCGCGAGCTCGATGCCTTCCGCGCCCACCAGGTGCACATCGAGGCCTGGGGTCCACTAGGTCAGGGTAAGACGGATCTCTTCGAGCAGCCGGAAATCACCGAGCCCGCCGAGAAATATGGCGTTTCCCCCGCTCAGGTGATCATCCGCTGGCACCTACAAAATGGCGTCATCGTGTTCCCGAAGTCCGAAAACCCGGAGCGCATCGCGCAGAACTTCGATGTCTTCGGTTTCGAGCTGGATGATTCCGAGATGGCTGCGATTACTGATCTTGACCTCGGGGAAGAGGGCCGCGGCGGCACTCACCCCAAGGAAATGAACTAAGCCTCCGGAAGCTCCGGCGGAATGTTGGTGCGCTCGTACTCGGCAAGAATGTCGATGCGACGCTGGTGGCGCTCAGCACGGGACCATTCCTGATCAAGGAAGGCATCCACGATGGCGAGTGCCTCCTCCTCGGAGTGCATGCGGCCACCGATGCCGATGAGCTGGGCATTGTTGTGCTCACGAGCCAAGCGGGCGGTCTCGGGGGACCAAGCCAGGGCGCAGCGCGCGCCCTTCACCTTATTCGCGGCAATCTGCTCACCGTTGCCGGAACCGCCCAACACGATGCCGAGTGAGCCCGGATCGTTGACGGTCCGCAGCGCGGCCTCGATGCAAAATGCCGGGTAATCATCCTCGGCGTCGTACTCGTGGGCACCGCAGTCAATGACGTCGTGGCCCTGCTTCTCCAGGTGTTCAGCGATGACGTTCTTCGTCTCGAACCCT
This sequence comes from Corynebacterium aurimucosum, assembly GCF_030408555.1. Classification (NCBI taxonomy): domain Bacteria; kingdom Bacillati; phylum Actinomycetota; class Actinomycetes; order Mycobacteriales; family Corynebacteriaceae; genus Corynebacterium; species Corynebacterium aurimucosum. The sequence continues at coordinate 2,145,879 of NZ_CP047048.1, forward strand.
GCGTGGTCTGCTCCTAAATAAACGCGCATGGCCCACATCTTAGCGGGCAGCACGACTCCCCGCTGAGCCCTGCCATTAATAGCGTGCGCTTGCTACGCTTGGGGCCACTCACGCACAAGAGGAGGTTGGCATACCCATGGCCAGACGCGTCGCCGCTCTATACCTCGTAGCTTTTCTCATCGGCGCCGGTTTGTTCGCCGCAGGTTTCTTCACGGAACGCGGCTTCCTCCGGCCCCTGGTCATGGCGATCGTGATGACCGTGGCTCACCTCGGGGTGGGCGCTTGGTGGATAGCACAGAAGCCACACCGTGCAGCTGGGATCACCGCCGGTGTGCTTGCACTCCTCGCAGGCGCTTCATGGGCTACGTGGGTAGTCGCCGCGTGGGAGGAATTTCGAGCGCAAGCCTCCCTCCCAATCATCAACATTGCCGGGCTGCCCGCCTTCGCGCTTAGCCCGGTGGTCCTCATCTGCGTCGTCGTCGCAGCGACGCAGAATCGAACTCGCTAAACCTGCGGGGCTTCCGTGCGGGAGCGCTTGAGCTCGAAGAAGTAGGGGAACTGGGCGAGGCGCACGGAGGCGTCGAAAAGCTCGCCGGCTTCCTCGCCGGTGGGAACGCGCGTGATGACTGGGCCGAAGAAGGCGGTATCGCCGAACTTCACTACTGGGGTACCGACCTCGTCGCCGACCTCGGAAATGCCACGGTTGTGGAACTCGGTCAGCTTCTCATCCATCTCCTCGGTGTTGGCCACGGAGGCGAAGTCGGCGGGGAGGGAGGCGTCGTCAAGCGCCTGCTTGATGATGCCGTCATAAGCGCCGTACCCCTTCTTACCGCCCTGGCCCTCGGTGTGGATGCGGGTGCCCATCGCGGTGTAGAAGGCATCGACCTTCTCCGGGGCCTCCACCGCAATCTTGGCTGCCACGCGGGCAGGGCCCCAGTTGGCCTCCATCATCTTCATGTACTCCGGATCCAGGTCGCGGCCCTTGTTGAGCACGGACAGGGACATCGGCTCGAAGGTCACCTCGATATCGCGGACCTTCTCCACTTCCTTAATCCAACGCGAGGTCAGCCAGGCGAAGGGGCAAGAGCAGTCGAACCAGAACGTCACTTGTTGAGCCACGGTAAATCTCCTTTGTTTGTGTGGGCTTTGGCACCCCACCCTAGGCGTGTGACTACGCTGGTGCAGAGACTAAAGGTACCGAGAAAGAGGAGAGACAGCACATGACCTCGATTAACCTCACCCGCGAGGAAGCCCAGCAGCGTTCCGACATGGTGGAGGTAAGCCACTACGACGTCGCCCTCGACCTCACCGGGGAAGAGTTCTTCACCTCCACCACGGTGGTGAAATTCCGGGTGAAGGAAGCTGGTTCGACGTTCATTGATTTGCGCGGTGACGAGCTTCTCGAGGTCCGCCTCAATGGTGCGCCGTTGCCCACCAGCGCTTATGACCCGACGTACGGCATCCCACTCTCGGGTTTGCAGGTGGCGGAGTATGAGCTCAAGGTCGTGGCGAAGATCCGCTACTCCCGCACCGGCGAGGGTCTGCACCGCTTCGTGGACCCGGTGGATGGTGAGGCCTACCTCTACACCCAGTTCGAGACTGCCGACGCCAAGCGTGTCTTCGCCTGCTTTGACCAGCCGGACTTGAAGGCTACGTACTCGCTGACGTTTGAGGTCCCAGAGCACTGGGCGGTCATTACCAACTCCCCCATCACGCGTTCGGGCAATACCGTACGCGCTGCGGTGGACTACCCGCTGTCGACCTACCTGATTGCGCTGTGCGCGGGCCCGTACGTTGGTGTGACGGATACGTGGACCGGCACTTTGGCGGAGCATTCCGAGGGCTCGCCGGCACAAACCGTTGAGGTGCCGCTGGGGATTTACTGCCGCCCCTCGCTGCTGGATTCGCTCGACGCGGAGCGCCTCTTCACCGAGACTAAGCAGGGCTTTGATTTCTATCACCGCAACTTCGGCTTTGCCTACCCCTTTGGCAAGTATGACCAGATTTTCGTACCGGAATTCAACGCCGGTGCGATGGAGAACGCCGGATGCGTAACAATTCGGGACGAGTACGTCTTTACGTCTCAGGCCTCGCACTACAAGTACGAGCGCCGCGCGGACACCATCCTGCACGAGCTGGCGCACATGTGGTTCGGTGACTTAGTGACCATGCAGTGGTGGGATGACCTGTGGCTCAACGAGTCTTTTGCTACCTGGTCAGCGGCGATTTCCCAGGCGGAGGAGACCCAATACGATACCGCGTGGGTGACCTTTGCCAACGTCGAGAAAGCTTGGGCCTACCAGCAAGATCAGCTGCCCACCACGCACCCGATTTCCACGGACGCCTCCGATATTGAGACCGTGGAGCAGAATTTCGACGGCATTACCTACGCCAAGGGTGCGTCGGTGCTCAAGCAGCTGCAGGCCTATGTGGGCCGTGAGAACTTCTTCGCCGGCGTGCGCCGCCATTTCCAGGAGCACCAGTGGTCGAATGCCACGTTCGGGGATCTGCTGCGCCACTTGGAGGAAGCTTCAGGGCGTGACCTGTCCTTCTGGGCACAGCAGTGGCTCAAGACCACGGGCGTAAACACGCTGGGTGTGGCGTTGGGTACGGACGAGTCCGGCACCATCACGCAGGCCTACCTCACCCAGCGTGGTGATACCCTGCGCACGCACCGCGTCGCTGTCGGCGTCTATGCCTTGCAGGGTGAGAAGGTGGTGCGCACCGAGCGCATCGAGATGGATATCGATGGCGCCTCCACCGAGATTCCGGAGCTTGTGGGCCGCGCGCTTTCCGACGTCCCCTTCGTCCTTCCCAACGACGATGACCTGACCTACTGCCTCATCGATCTGGATGCGGGTTCTTTGCAGTTCCTGTTGGAGAATGTCGACAAGTTCGAGGACCCCATGGCCCGCACTCTGTGCTGGTCCACCGCGTGGGAGATGACCCGTGCAGGTACCATGCGCGCCCGCGATTTCGTCGCGCTCGTCGCCCGCGGTGCGGCGGCGGAGACTGAGCTCGCCGTGCTCGAGCGCATCCTCGCCCAGGCCGCTTTGGCCCAGTCCACCTATGCCGCCCCGGAGTGGGCTAAGGAGGACACACAGCTTGCCGACGCCCTCCTGGCCGGCGCCCGCTCCGACGACGCCGAGCGCTCCATCGTCTTCACCCAGGCGCTGGCCGGCATCAAGCTTCACGACGCCTCCCGCACCTTCTTCCAGGACCTTCTTGAGACCTCCTCGGATGCGGGCCTGCGCTGGAAGGCGCTCACCGCGCTCATTGCTGATGGCTCGCTTGCCGACGTCACCGGGCCCGAAGCCGCCGGCGCCGCCCTGACGGCGGTGGCTGAGGAACTCAAGCGCGATAACACCGCGACGGGCTACCAGGCCTCGCTTAAGGCGTTGGCTGCGGTTAATACCGAGGACAACAAGCGCGCGGTGTGGGACGAGATTGTCGCCGGTGAACTGGGCAACCGCGACTTGGAATCCAAGCTAGCGGGCCTGGCGTTCGTAGGCTCCGACGAGCTCCTGCCGAGCGCTGAGTTCTTTGACGTGGCGGAAAAGATCTGGTCCGCGCAATCCAACGAGATTGCCCTGACCACGGTAACCGGGTTGTTCCCGCGCTGGGATGTCAGCCAGGAGACCCTCGACCGCGCCGACGAGTTCCTCTCCCGCGACTTGGCCGGCGGCTTGCGCCGCGCAGTCACCGAGCAGCGCGACCGCCTCGCCCGCGCTCTGCGCAACCGCGCCGTCGACCGCGGCTAGTCCCCAGAGCATACGCATCAAGCCCCTCACCTGAGGGGCTTGTGCTCCAGTTCCGCCTCCCCCTGTCCGCAGCCACCGTTCACCCAGCCAATCCCTGTCCGCCGCCACCGTTCACCCAGCCAATCCCGTCCCCTACCCTTTGTCAGCATTAGCCACGCCTGTGGCCAACCTTCCTCCCGTTACCCGTGACGCACCCCTCTATCCAGGAATTTTCTTCCTCCGGTTGCGGGGTTGCTGGTGCTGTTTTAGTCTCTGTGCTCATGGGGGATATCGAAACCTACCTCCGCCTTCGCAACTCGGGGATTGCACTGGTGGAACATGCACCTGGCACACCCGATGAACTCCGCGCGCTCGGCGCCGATGCCTCTGATGCCACCGAGCTTGCCGGCCTACACCAGGTCTACTTCGGCCCCACCCGCTTTACCGGCAAACAACGCAAAGCCCGTGCTGCAGCCCTTCAACAACGCCACAGCCTCGGCACCCTCACACTCATCGAGTCTTATACATCCAAAGTCAAAAAGACCCTGGATGCCTGGAACCTCCGCGCAAAACTCGCCGCCACACCCGCACACCGCATCCCCACTGTGGCCACCGCACGACTTAAAGAACTGGGACCTGACCCCTGTTAGGTAGACACCTGATATCCAGCCCTGTTGGGTTGGGAAGAAAGGTAATCTACCACCATGCCTAGGTACTCCGAACAGTTCAAACGTGATGCTGTGGCCCTCTACGAAAACAATGAGGACCTCTCACTTCACGCGGCTTCAGCAGAGCTAGGAATCAATCGTTCCTCACTTTATTCCTGGCTTAAGCAGTACGGCACCGGCAAGCGTGTCCGCACAAAAAGCATGCGCGACAAGGCACAGGCGACGACTGATTCTGAACGAATCCGTCAGCTAGAAAAAGAAGTCTCTAAGCTTCGTGAAGAACGCGATATCCTGCGTAAGGCCGCGAAATATTTTGCCGAAGAGACACGCTGGTAATCCGCTTCCAGTTTGTCTATGACCATCGAACCGAGTACTCGGTCAAGCGGATGTGCCACGTGTTAAAGCTCAATCGCTCCTCGTTCTACAAATGGGTCAACACCCGCGAAAAACGCAGGTTAAAGATGTGTTCGGATGCTCTTATTGGTGCACGAATCAAGAGCATCTTCGATGATGAGCACGGGCTTTATGGTGCTAAACGCATCGCTGCAAGCCTTAAAGCCGATACGGACTTTCCTCCGATCAATCACAAGAAGGTCGCACGCATTATGAAATCCATGGGGCTAAAAGGCTTTACTAAACAACGTCGATGTGTCACTACCAGGCGCAAGCCTGGTCATCGAGTCATGCCAGATTTAGTAGGCCGCAAATTCACCGCTGATAAGCCGAACCAGGTGTATGTAGGCGATATCACCTACCTGCCGTGTAAGGGAGGCAAGAACATGTACCTTGCCACAGTCATCGACGTCTACTCGCGCAAACTTGTCGGTCATGCGCTCGCCGATCACATGCGGGTATCGCTGGTTATCGAAGCTTTGTCCCATGCCAGCAAGGTTCGCGGAAGCCTTAAAGGGGTAATTTTCCATTCTGATCATGGCAGTGTGTACACCTCACAGGCTTTTCAAGACCACTGCACCCAACTTGGTGTTCGCCAATCCATGGGAGCAGTGGGAACGAGTGCCGATAATGCCCTGGCAGAATCGTTTAACGCCACTTTAAAGCGTGAAGTTCTGCGAGATAGGAAAGTTTTTGACAATCCCATCATCTGCCGCCAAGAAGTCTTCCGATGGTGCATGCGCTACAACACGCGCAGACGGCACTCCTGGTGCAACCTTCTAGCCCCCGATGACTTCGAAGCACTCACATCAGCTACACTGACCCAAGCAGCATAGCTAACCCCCGACGTGTCTACTTTCCGGGGGTCAGGCCCCTGCGTGCTAAAAGAACCGCCAAACCAGGCGTACGCATCACCTACCGGGAACAAGGCCCCAACACGCTCTCCATTACCGATGACGCCACCACGATTGCCAACATGCGCGCAGTCTTAGAATCCACCAACACCACCGACCTCCTTCAAGCCGCCAACGACATCTTCTTCAACCAAGCAAGCGGTACAAAGCCGGCCGTGCGCACCCAAGTCATCATCACCCTGAATGAGCTCGACCAAATCATCAACGGCGAGGGTGATGAAATAGAGCTCAACCTGACTAACGGCGGGCGCATGACAGGCGCTGAATTCCTCACCCACAAGTTTGCCGAAATAGGCTACGCCACCATCGTCCACCCCATTGACGGGCCCATCAACACCTGGCGCCTATCGCGCGGAGCAAACCTCAACCAACGCCTTAGCCTGCACGCGGAATTCCACACCTGCTCAAGACCAGGCTGCAACAAGCCAGCCGATTACTGCCAAGTCCACCACCTCATCCCCTGGCAGGCAGGTGGCTTTACCAACATCAAGAACCTGACCTTCCTGTGTGCTTATCACAACGGTATTAACGACGATGACCCTTCAAGGCCTACCGGGCGCGGCTACATGTACCGACTCAACACCGGAGTCAGCTTCATCCCACCCTGGGGTGCACCGATAACCGCAATGCCGGAATACCAAGAAGCACTAGCCAGACTCAACACCGAAAAAGCAGCCGCAAAGACACAGGCCACAGCACCAACCCAAACCCCAGCCACAGCCCAAGGAGCTGCAACAACACCGGGCACAGCCAGCCAAAGCCAAGCAGTACCAGAACAGCCACCAGACCCACCACCCGACAGCAGCTAACCCCAGCCACCACACACAGCAACAACTGAAAGGAAACGGCTCACCACCAGCGACAACACCGCTACCCGCCAACCGAGGGAAGGTTCGCGGGCACACCGGCGATCCTTCAGACAACACCACCCACAAACCACAACAAGGCACGCGGGGATCCCTGACCACGGCTAATGCGCCACAAAATGCAGCGGGGTGTACCGGGACTCTTAAGCCCTTAAAGAACTAAACCCGCCAACCGTTAGAAGGGGGACGGGAAACTAGGAGATCCCAGACCACAGTTCACATGCCGCAAGATACAGCGGGAGCAGCGGGCCCTTTAGCTCTTAAAGAACGAGACCCACCAACCCGATGGTGGTTGGCGGGTTTCCTGGAGTGCACGTTCGTATTCCCGGCGGGGAAAACTTATGGCGCTGCCCTCGCTGGTGTCTAGTCGAGGGTCGGCGTGGGATCCTCGCCAATGACGACCTCCACCGTGGCCGCATCAGGGCGCAGGGTCTCTTCCAGCTGAGCGGCTACGACGCCGCCCTCTGCCTTGATGGTTCTCGTAATGCGTAGGACCGGCTGGTTGCGCCCCACGCCCAGGGCCTTTTGTTCCTCCGTGCGCGCGGTGGCAGGCACGAGGGAATCGCGCTTAAAAACGGGTGTCAGGTCAAGCTCCGTCAACAGCTCGGTCAGTGGCTTCTGCACATCCTCTTCCGTAAGTCCTGGTGCCAAGATTTGCGGGATAAAGAGCGTGGAGGCCATGATGGGCGAGCCCGCCGACACCTGCACCGTACGGCACTCCCACAGGGAATCCCCCTCCTCAATCCCAAAGGCGGAAGCAAGGTGCCCGGGAGCATCAATGAACATCAGCGACAGCACCCGCACCTCAACATCGAGGCCATGTTCACGCAATTGATCGAGGGCACTGCGGCCACTCGTCAGGCTCAACGTGGGCGGGGTGGCACGCACGAAGGTGCCACCGGTGCGCCCACGCTTGCGATCAATGAGGCCCTCAATCTGGACGATGTCCAGCGCGTGGCGCACCGTCATGCGCGCCACCTTGTATTCCTGAACCAATTCCCGCTCGGTGGGAAAACGGTCACCCGGCTTTAATTCGCCGGATTCAATCTTGCTCCTAAGCGAATCCGCGATCACCAAATAGGCGGGGCGGCGACGTTGAGAGGTGGACACGCCTCATAACTGTACCGTGTGCTGGGTTTTTCGCATCTTGAGAGAAAACGCGCCACCTACTTACGCTGGTTCAACTCAATGCGCGGGCGCACACGGATCTCAGTGAGCTGCGTCGTCGGCCCAGCATCAACGGTGGTGCGAATAGCCTTCGCCACCTCGACCGGGGCGATGACATGCTCCGGATTGTAATCCTGCAAGCCCTGCAGCATCGGGGTATCCGTCGGACCCGGCGCGACGGTGGACACGCGGATGCCGAGTTCGCCGAGGCGGAGGCCGTCGGCAAGCGCGTAGAGTGCGTGCTTCGTGGCGGCGTAAATGACGTTGTCACCATAGGAGTGGATGCCGGCACCGGAGTTGATGAACACCGCGAGGCCCTCCGCCGCACGCAGCGCAGGCAGCAGAAGGCGGGTCAGCTCTGCTGGCACGTGCACGTTGAGGTCCATCTGCGCACGCCAATCTTCCGGGCTAGCGCTTTCCACTGAGCGCTTATCCGCCCGTGCCGCCGCATGCACGAGCACGTCCACGCGCTCCAGTTCAGAAAGCTCGGTGGGAAGCGCCGCACCATCAAGTAGCGACAGCAGGTCGATGCCCACCGGCACGATGTTCTCCGCCTCCGGCAGCTCCCCGGCGCGCCGGCCTAGTGCATACACGCGGTGGTCTCGCGCAAGGTCCTTGATGATCTCCCTGCCCATTCCACCGGTTGCCCCGGTCACAACGGCAGTCTTCACCATGATTGTTCCTCCTTCAGTTAGCGGAAGCGCTTCGGCACATCCGGCTCCCCCAGCGTCAGCATCAGGCGATTTGCCCAGTTGAAGAACGCGGAGGAATTGATGACGTCGATGATTGCCAGCGTATCGAAACCCACCTCGCGGAGACCATCCACGTGGGAGGCGTCGAACGCAAAGGGTGACTCGGTCAGGGCCAGGGCGGCGTCACGGATGGCGGACCACTGCGCCGAGCCCAGGTCAGCAGAAACGCCCTCGTCGAGCAGGCGGTCAATCGCTGCGGAGTCACCGCCCTCCTCCTTGGCGCGCTGCTGGTGTACCGATGCGCAGTACTCGCAGCCATTGAGGCGCGAGACCACCGTGGCGGCCAGCTCACGCTGGGCGCGCCCCAATCCGCCGTCGGTGTTGTAGAAAATGTCCAGGTCCGTCAGCGTGCGCGCCTTGAGCGCTGCCGGGTCGCGGGCCAGCAGGCGGAAGTACTCCATGTCGATGCGCTCGGGCTTAATCAGCGCGTCACGCTGCGCGTCGGTGAACTCCTCCTTTGGTTGCGGCGGCACCCACGGCTTCCAGCCTAGGGAGTGCGCCACGAAACCCTGCGGCTTGACGACGTCCGGCACCAACGTCCCCTCCCCCGGCACCCACTCCGGAGTCTGGGTGGGACGCGGCGCCGCAGTCACAGGCGTGGGCTGGGCGGCACCGGCCAGCACAGACAATCCGTGCGCCACACGCAGTTGGAAGGACAGGAAGCTCACGATCTGTCCCAGGGTCACGATGTCATCGTTGGACCAGCCGGCCGCCTGGAGGTGACCGATCGCGGCCGGGGAGGCGTCCTTGGGGTGGAAAGCCAGAAGGTGGGCGAAGTCGAGGGCGGCGGCGAGACGTGGCGAGCCGTCGAAAAGTGTGAAGCCGCCACCAGAGTATGGGCCGGTGGTGATGCCGCGCTCCACCGCGCGGGCTACTTCTGCGGCGAGCTCCTCGGATTCCTCCGCCAGCAGGTCGGAATAGAACTCCACCGCCTGCGGAGCCTGGTAAATGCCAGCAACAAACGTCGCGATGGCGTAGCGCTCCGCATAGCTAAACGTGCCGGGTTCTTTGGGCTCAAGGAGCGCGGCGAAGGAGGCCTGCGCATTCTCCTTAGCTTCAGGCCGGCGCTCGCGCAGCTGGGCGACGTCCTCGCTTGCATCCGCCAGTAGGTTAATAATGTCTGCCATGAACTAATCCTTTCTTGATTGGCCCCAGGCTACAGGCCGAGGTTGAGGTCACCGGCGCGGTAGCGCGAGCCGGGGATGGCCTCGATGAGCTTCCGGGTAAACGGTGACTGCGGGTTGCTAAAGACCTCGGCCGTGGGCCCGCATTCCACCTGCTGGCCCTTCGAGAGCACGGACACGGTATCGGAGATCTGGTTGACCACAGCTAGGTCGTGCGAGATGAAAATGTAGGTCAGGCCAAGCTCCTCCTGTAGCCGGGCCAGCAGCCGCAGGATTTGGGCCTGCACGGTGACGTCGAGGGCGGAGACAGCCTCATCGAGGATGACCAGCTCCGGCTCCACAATCATCGCGCGGGCGATGGCCACGCGCTGGCGCTGACCGCCGGAGAGCTCGCGCGGGCGCCGGTCATAATAATCCGGGTTAAGGGCGACCAGCTCGAGGAACTCTTTGGCCTTGGCTTTCGCGCTGCTTGCCGACGCCCCCTTCAAATTCCGCAGCGGCTCCGCCACCGTCTGGCCAATCGTCTGCTTGGGGTCCAGCGAGCCATAGGGGTTCTGGTAGACCAGCTGGATGTTGTTTCGCTCTTCGCGCGAGGCCTTGCCGCGCAGGCCTACGATGTCGCGCCCGCCGACGGTGATGCTGCCCGCAGTCGGGGTATTGAACATGGCGATGCTGCGCCCGGTGGTGGTCTTGCCGGAGCCGGACTCGCCCACGATGGCGTGGGTCGAGCCCTTGGCCACGGTGAAGGAGATGTCATCGACCGCGGTGAAATCACCGAAGCGCTGGGTCAGGCCTTCGACGCGCACCAAAGGTTCGCTGGCAGCGCGAGTAGTCGGCGCGCCGGTAGATTCAGATGAAGCACGCTGAGTGCTTAGGTTGCCCTGGGGTGCGACGGCGCGGGCAGTTGACGTGCCGGCGTCGGCGACGGTGAGGGAGGGGGCGTCGGCAAGCAGGCGTTTGGTGTAGTCGTGGCGCGGGTTGGTCAGTACTGTGGCGGCTAGGCCTTCCTCGCGCAGCTGGCCAGACTCCATGACCACGACGCGGTCGGCGCGGTCACCGGCCACGGCTAGGTCGTGGGTAATGAAGAGGATGCCCATGCCGAGCTCTGCGCGCATGTCATCGAGGAGGTCGAGGATGATCTTCTGCACGGTGACATCGAGGGCGGAGGTGGGCTCGTCGGCGATGATGAGGTCCGGCTCCAGTGCCACCGCAGCGGCAATGAGTACGCGCTGCTTCATGCCGCCGGACAGCTCATGCGGGTACTGGTGATAGCGGCGCGCAGGATCATCGATGCCGACTCGCTCCAACAGCTCCAACGCCTTAGCCTTGCGCTCTGCAGCGCTGCCGACCTTGTGGATGCGCAGCCCCTCCTCCACCGAGGCGCCGATGGTCTGGACCGGGTTGAGGGAGTTATTGGGGTCCTGCGGGATCAGCCCGATGCGACGCCCTCGCAGCTCACGCCACTGACGGCGGCGCAGCGAAGTGATATCGCGGCCATCGAAGGTGATGGTTCCGGCGTCGATGGTGGCATTCGAGGGCAGCAAACCGATGGCTGCCATGGCGGAGGTGGTCTTGCCGGAGCCGGACTCGCCCACGATGGCGGTCATCTGCCCAGGATGCACCTCGAGGCTGACGCCCTGGACCGCGGGAACGTCACCACCTGCGGTGGAATAGGACACGTTGAGGTCCCGCACGTGCAGCAGGGGCTGCGCTGCATTCTTTGAAACAGACATGTTAGGCCTCCACGGGGAAGTTCTGGGACAGACGGTTGGCGGACATCACCACGGCCACCAGCGCGATGCCGGGCAGGATAATGAGCCACCAGGCGGTGGCCATGAAGTCGCGGCCCTCGGCGATGATAAGCCCCCACTCCGGGGTCGGAGGCGGGGCGCCGTAGCCCAGGAAGCCGAGGATCGACAGCTGCAGAATGGCAGTGCCGAACTGCAGGGTGGCCAGGGCAATAACCGGGGTGAGTGAATTGGGAAGGATATGGCGGAAGAGCACGGTGGCGTGGGTGGCGCCCGCACCGTACGCGGCCTCGATGTAGTCCGAGCTGGCTACGGAGATTACCTGGGAGCGGGCCAAGCGCGCGAAGGTCGCCACCGAGGTCGCACCGACAGCCACCGCCGCCTGTACGGAACCAAAGCCCAGCACGATGATGATGGACAGCGACAGCAGGATGCCCGGGATGGACAGCAACACGTCGACTACGCGCATGAGGACGGTATCCACCGCTCCGCGCAAAGAGCCGGCGAGAAGGCCGATCAGCGTGCCGACGACCAGGCCGACGGCCACGGCGATGAGCGCGCCGAGCAGCGACTGGCGGGCACCGTAGATGATGCGCGCGTAGAGATCGCGTCCCACCGCGTCTGTTCCCATGATGTGCCCGGACTCCCCTGGCGGCAAGAGGGCCACATCGGTGCCCGCATAAGGGTCTGCTGAGGTAAACAAGCTCGGGAACAGGGCCGCCAAGAAAGCGATCGCGAGGATCACGATGGCGATGATGGAACCCGGCGCGAGCCACGGGTTAGAGGTCTGGCGGCGCGGCGCCCGTGTAGAACGCAGCGGCTTAGTGTGCGTCATGCTCATGAGCGCACCGTCCTTTCCGAAGTAGTGGCCGAGGAGTCAGTCGCCGGGGTGGCGGCGGAATCTGTGCGGTGAGCAGAACTGCGTTCCGGGGTGCTGGCGCGCAGGCGCGGGTCCAGCACCGGGTAGAGCAGGTCCACCACGAGGTTGATGATGATGTAGGAAGTGGCGGCGATGAGAACCACCGCCAGCAGAACCGGGGTATCGCGGTTAGCCACGGCCTGGGCCACCATGTATCCCAAGCCAGTGCGGCCGAAGACGGTTTCGGTCACCACGGCACCGCCAACGAGTTCACCGAAGAGCAGGCCCGCCATGGTCAAGGTAGGCAGCAACGAGTTACGCAAGACGGTGCGCCAGAAAATCCCGGACTCCGAGGCACCGCGTGCGCGTACCGCTTGAACGAAGGGCCGTGATTGCGTCTCGTCGATGGAGCGAATCAGCACCTGAATCAACGGCGCGGCCATGGGCACCGACAGCGTCAGGGTAGGCAGGATGAGGCCCTCCACGCTGCCGGGTTCGATAACGCGCACCCAGCCCAGCTGGAAGGAGAAGAACTGGATGAGCAGGATGGCAATCCAGAATCCCGGCAGAGAGACCATGAAGGAAGGCAGGCCTCGGAAAAAGGAACCGATGGCACCGAGCCCCGGCAGCGTCGCTAGGAAGGCAACGAGCACGGCCACGATGAGTGCCACGCCGATGGCGCTGGCGGCGAGGATGAGGGTGTGGGGAAGGGCGTCGGCAAGCAGCGTAGCTACCGGGGCGCCCGACTGCGTCGAGTTACCAAAGTGCCCGGTAAGGAAGCCACCCAGGGACGTGAAGTACTGCACGAAGAGCGGCTTGTCCGCGCCCATTTCCTCCCGGATGGCGTCAATCTCCGCCTGGGATAGGCCCAGAGCGGGGTCGCCGAAGCGGGACTGCACGGCATCCGACGGCAGCGCCGACAGAAGCAGGAAGGCCACGGTGTAGGTAATGAGCAGCACGAGGAGGGCCTGCCCAATGCGGCTGAAAATCTGGCGAGTTGTCATTTATTTCTCCTCCTCATTCGATGCTGCGCGCTGCGGCGCGGCGTCGATGCTGACCTCGTAGAACCACGGGCGTGCCACCGATTCCGGGCTAAAACCCGAAATGCCCGGCCGCACGGCATAAACCACGGGTTCCTCGAAGAGCGGGAGCACATAGGCCTGCTCGGTGAGGTAGTCCTGGACCTCTTCCGTGGCCTTGATGCGGCCTTCTTTATCGGGGGTATCGAGGACGGCGTCGAGAAGCTCCTGCAGGTGTTCGTCGATGGGATTGCCCTCCGCGTCCTGGTTGAGGAAGGCATCGCGGTTGTTGATGCCGTAGAGCGAGGTGATGACGTCGTAGTCGGCGCGGCCCACCATCGAGTGGTAGATCTGCACCTTGTTGATGTCCTTGGCATCGGCATTCTGGGTGGCCTGGTCACCAGCATTGACCTGGATACCAATGCCCAGGGCGCGCAGCTGATCCTGCACCATGGTCATGACTTCCTTGGAGCGCGGCTGCGGCAACGCGGTGTTGGTGCGCAGGACGAGGCGCTGGCCGTCCTTGACGCGGATGCCATCGGGCCCGGGCTCCCATCCGGCCTCATCGAGAAGGCGCTTGGATTCCTCCGGGTCGAAGGTATAGGCGGCGGACTGGTCCTTATACGCCAGGCCGGTCTCGGCCACGGAGGAGGTGGCGAGCGGGTAGGACTCGGAGAAGAGCACGCGAAGGATCTCCTCGCGGTCCACGCCGTGGATGATGGCCTCGCGCACGCGCTTGTCGTGCAGCAGCGGGTGGTCGAAGCGGAAGGCGAACTGGTTGTTCATGGAGTTCGTGCCGCGTGAGACGATGTCAACACCTTGTTCTTTCAGCAGCGGCTCCTGCGGGGCGGAGATCTGGCGGGCGATATCGGCCTGGCCGGAAAGGATTGCTCCGGTGCGCACCGATTCCTCGGCGGCGAGGATGTAGTGGACGCCGTCGATCTCCGCGCGGCCCTGGTGCTTGGCCGCTGGTGGGGCCCAGTCGTAGTCCTCACGGGTCTTGAGCTTGAGGTCGGTGCCGATTTCTTCCGACTCCACCACAAAGGGGCCAGAGCCAATAACGTTGACCGCGTTGCCGGGGCCGAAGCCCTCGTTGTCTAGAGCCAACGTGGAATCAGAGAGCAGGCCGGCGTTATAGGCGGAAGTGGCTTGGAGGAAACCCGGGGAGGGCTGAGTGAAGTAGAACTTCACGGTGTCCTCGTCCACGACTTCGCCGCGGTCATAGTTGGCGATCTGCTCGGAGCTGGTCAGCGTGCGGGATTTATCGCCGCGGCCGAAGAGGTCGAAGTTGGCCACGACGTTCTCGGCGGTCAAAGGAGAACCGTCGGAGTAGGTGACGTCGGTGCGGATAGTAAACGTGTATTCCGTGGCATCGGCGTTGACCTTGGGCATCTCCGTGGCGATCCATGGCGAGAGTTCCAGGGTCTCGGGGTCTTGGTAGAGGAGGCGGTCGGTCAGCTGGTTGACCACGCCACCGTTGGGGTAAAAGCCGGCGGCCGGCGGATAGAGCGTGCGGAAGAATTGCGGCTCGAGGTAGGTGAGGACGTTATCCTCCCCGTCCGGCCGGTCCGCGGCAGAGCAGCCCGCTAAGGCGAGGGCTGCTGCCAGGGTGGCGGCGAGTGCGCGTAGAGTTTTCACGGTAATGCTTTCAGAAAGTCGGTAGTCGGTTTGTGCTGTGTCTCTGGATTTAACACAACGCATACTGAGCGGTATTATTCCACTAGACAGCACAGTCTAAAAGTTTGAGGTTGATTTATATGCCCGCCATCGCCATCGTCGGGGCCGGCCCGCGCGGTATCTCGCTGGTCGAGCGCCTTGCGGCCCATCTGCGCGCGACCCCCCTTCATTCACCCCTGCGACTCCACATCATCGACGATGCCCCGCTGGGCGCCGGCCGCATTTGGGATACGGATCAGACCCGCACGCTGTGCATGAACACCCTGGCTGGCGCGGTCACGTTATTCACCGAGCCTGATTCCACGACCACCGCGCCGGTGCTGGAGGGTCCCATTCTCTACGAGTGGATCCAGCTTCTGCGCGGCGAGCGCCCCGACATCGCGCCCGCCAAGCTAAAGCTTTATGATTCCCACCCGCCGCGCGAGGGGCTCGCCGCCTCATTTGCCACAGAGCTCGCGCAGACCCGCCCGGAATCCAACCCTTCCCGCGCGCTCTACGGCGCCTACTTGGAGTGGGTCTTCGAGGTTGCGCTGGCTCAGCTGCCGGAGAGCGTGGACGTCGTCCAGCACCGTGCGCGCGCGTTGTCCGTAGAGGAGCGCGGTGAACAGGACGCCATCGAGCTTTCCGACGGCACCACCGTCACCGCCGATGCCACCGTCCTGGCTTATGGCTGGCAGGTGCCTGCCCTGACCGAGTCCGAGCGTGCCCTGGCGGAGGCCGCAGATTCCGGCCTGCACTGGGTGCGCCCAGATAACCCGGTGGAGCAACCGGTGTCTGAGGTTCCTGCGGGCGAGAAGGTCCTAGTTCGGGGCCTGGGCATGGGCTTCTTCGACGTCATGGCGCTGCTCACCATCGACCGCGGCGGCGAGTTCGTCGAGGATCCCTCCACCCGCTCCGGGCTGCGCTACGAACCCAACGGCGAGGAACCGCACTTCATCGTCTCCTCCGGCCGCGGCTACCCTTATATCCCGAAGTCGGAGTATCACGCGCTGCCACCAAAGGCTGAGCTGACCCGCTTCCGCGCCGCGGTCGCCGCGCTTGATCCGGAAGCGGAGCTGGACTTTAGCACGCAGCTGCTACCGCACATTCTGCGTGATTCCTACGCCGAATACTACGAGAACCAGGCTCGTGTATTCCCAGATGCCCTGCAGCGCCCGCTTGCGGATATCCTCGCCACGATTGATTCCACGGAGCTCACCGCCCCAGATCTCCGAGGCATGGCGGATCAGCTGCGCGTGACGCTGGAGGGCACATCGACTGACCCCCTCGACCTTGCCCACTGGGCGAACCCGCTGGCGGACTTCGACAGCGCGGAGGGCGCCGAGATCACCGAGTACATCGCCGAGGGCCTCGCCCGCGATATCCGGGAGGCCGTCGCCGCCGCCGATTCCCCGCTGAAGTCCGCGCTGTGGGCCATCTCAGCCGCGCGCAAGCCCTCCTCCATCGCCGGCTCGGAGGGCCGGATGACGTGGGAGTCCCGGACCAGCACCTACAAGGAGTTCATGGCCTTTGGGCAGATGGTGGGCTCCGGCCCGCCGCTCTTCCGCACCCGCCAGCTGCTGGCGCTTGTCGACGCCGGCCTCGTCACCTTCCTGGGCCAGCGCCCCCAGCTGGAGATCGGTGAGAAGTTCACGCTGCGCACCGCGCACGGTGAGGCTTCCTCCACCTGGCTTATCGACGCCTGGATGCACTCCCCCGATGTCCGCCGCGCCGGCGACCCACTTGCGGTATCTCTCAACGGACGTGTTCGCGCGTTCGTCGACCATGGGCAGGCCACCGGCTCGCCGGAGACGACATGGAACCGTCGCGTGGTCAACCCCGGCGGCACCGAGGACCCGCGCCTGCACATCGTCGGCATCCCCACCTATTCGCAGTGGCCGGATACCACCATCTCCCCCATGCCGGGCACCGATCCGCTCATGCTGCAAGAAACCGACCGCACGGCCGGTTCCCTGCTCACTTCCCTCTAACCTCACACAGCGAAAGCGCCGAGGCCCACACTGCCTTGGCGCTCTCGGTGGTTTTAGTCCAGGGCGTCGAGGGCTTGCTCCAAGTCCGCGAGCAGGTCATCAATGGACTCAATGCCCACGGAGATGCGCACGAGGTCTGCCGGCGGGACGAGTTCGGAGCCTTCCGCGGAGATATGGGTCATGTTCTGTGGGTGCTCGATGAGGGACTCCACACCGCCGAGTGACTCCGCCAATGAGATGAGCTTGGTGTTGAGACAGATCTGGCGAGCATGCTCCTCGCTATGGAAGCGCACGGACATCATGCCGCCAAAGCCGCGCATCTGCTTCTTCGCCAGCTCGTGGCCCGGATGCGAGGGCAGGCCCGGGTAGAGAACCTGCTTGACCTCCGGGCGGGACTCCAGGAATTCCGCCACGGCCTGTGCATTGGAGCAGTGGCGATCCATGCGAACCTCCAGGGTCTTTATGCCGCGGGCGGTGAGGTAGGCGTCAAAAGGCGAAGACACCGCGCCGACGTTGCCCTGGAAGTACAGCAGGCGCTCATCCATCTCAGCGGAGTTGGTCACGACCGCACCACCCAGCACATCCGAGTGGCCGCCCAGGTACTTCGTGGTGGAGTGCAGAACGTGATCCGCGCCCAGCTCCAGAGGGTTCTGCAGGTAGGGAGTGGCGAAAGTGTTGTCGACGACAATCTGGACGTCGCCAGCCGCCTTGACTGCCTTAGTGACCGCAGCGATATCCGTGATCGTCGTCGCCGGATTGGTCGGGGTCTCCAACCAAATGAGCTTGGTGTTCTCCTTCAACGCCGCCTCCACCGCCGCGGTATCGGCGGTATTAACGATGGACAGCTCGATGCCCCACTCACCGTAGTCATGGTGCAGGAGACGGTACATGCCGCCGTAGGCATCGTTACCCAAAATCACGTGGTCACCTGGGCGCACGATGATACGGATGAGGGTATCGACGGCCGCCATGCCCGTGGCGAAACAGCGAGCATACTCGGCATTCTCTAGCGCCGCGAGGGTCTTCTCTAGGGAATGAACGGTGGGGTTGGCCACGCGACCATACTCGTAGCCGCCGCGCAGCTGCGCGAGGCCATCCTGCTGGTACGTGGTGGAAGCGTAAATCGGTACGTTGATGGATCCCATGTAAGGATCCGGCTGGTAACCGGCATGGATGGAACGGGAAGAAAAGCCAAGAGTGCGGTTGTCAGTCATGAGGCACAAGTCTAGACCAAGCTGTTCAGTTGCGAGAAAGACTAGCTTTTTATATTCAACTCTCTTCCCTACTATCGATAGGCGTCAGTCGTGAGCGACAAAAAGAAAGGACACGCGTGACTGCATTATCCGCACGCCTAGGCTCAGCCTCCGAAACAGCCAACGACGCCGTCGACACAGTCACCAGGTGGTGGCAGACCGAAAACATGCAGTCCTGGCTCATAGACAAGCCCATCGGCATTGCTCTCATTCTCATCGTCGCCATCATCGGTAGCTGGCTGCTGCGGCGGCTCATCACCAAACTGGCAGACAACAGCATCAAGAAGGGCAAGCTCAGCTCGCCGCTCTCCCCTCGCAAAGCTCACCGAACAACCGATAAGGCGCTCGAGAAAACGCAAGAGGCACGGCGCACCTCCCGCATCCAGACTCTCGCCGGCGTCGGCCGCTCCGCGGTCGCCATATTCGTCTGGGTCTGGGCAGTGCTGGCCATCTTGGACAAGCTCGGCGTCAACGTCGCCCCGCTCGTGGCCTCAGCCGGCGTGGTTGGTGTCGCCCTTGGTTTCGGTGCCCAGGCGCTGGTCAAGGACTTCCTCTCCGGCATTTTCATGCTCATGGAGGACCAGTACGGCATCGGTGACACCATCGACCTCGGCAACGGGGTCTTCGGCGATGTAGAGTCCATTTCCCTGCGTATCACCACGGTCCGCGACATCGATGGCGCGCTATGGTACGTCCGCAATGGCGAAATCCTGCAGGTGGCCAACCACTCCGACCGCTACTCCGTAGCCCGCGTCCAGGTCCCCATCGCGCTGAGCAACGACCCCACCCGAGCAGTCGACGTCATCACCACCGCAGCAGAAGAAGCCGCCCGCGACTCCGACATCAAGGACTTCATCCTGGCCACCCCCACGGTCAACGGCATGTCTGGCCTGGAAGTGGACCACATGTCCTACCGCGTTTCCGTCAAGACGCTACCGGGCAAGCAGTGGGATGTGCAGCGCGCCATGCAGGCGAAAATCCTCACCGCCATGCACACGGAAGGAATTACCACGCCCTACCCGAGGGGGATGGCTATCTTTGATCTGGAAGAACCCAGCCTGACGAGAAAGGAAGATTAGGCGTGCAACCAACGAGCGTGTACGACGCCGTCGGCGGAGTGGAGACCTTTGAGAAACTCGTCGGCGGTTTCTACGCCCAGGTGCGCGAGGATGATCTCATCGGCCCGATGTACCCACAGCAGGACTGGGAGGGAGCAGAACAGCGCCTGACCTGGTTCCTTGTGCAGTATTGGGGAGGGCCACAGCTCTTTTCCGAGCAGCGCGGCCACCCTCGCCTGCGCATGCGCCATGCGCCCTACCCCATCGACATGGCCGCCCATGATCGCTGGCTCGAGCTCATGGGCAACTCCTTAGCGCAGATCGACGAGGAGACCATCCCGCCGGCCTATCGCGCCATGATCTGGGACCACATGGAGCGAGTGGCGGCGATGCTCATCAACCGCGCTCCCTAAAGCCCGAAGGCGTCCTTTACCGGCTGGGACAGCAGCTCTCCCCCACGAGTCATGAGTCCATCGCCCAAGCCTGGGTAGCGCTCAACCGCACCGTCAAAGCCATCAGCAGCCACTGCACGCATATAGGGCAGCGTGGCAGAGCCCAACGCCCGGGCGGAGGTATTCGCTACTGCGCCCGGCATGTTGGCCACGCAGTAGAAGATCGTGTCGTGCACCTTGAAGGTGGGCTCGTCGTGCGAGGTCTTTCGGGAGTTTTCAGGCTCTTCCGGTTTCGGGGTGCGTAGCGGGGTGAGGTAGAAAACGACGGGTTCAGCGGGTCACCACAACATGTAGGGGTCCCTGGTGTGAAGATGAAAGTTCCTACACAACCATCTAAACCCACCAGGGACCCGTACTGTGAAGCCTACTGGAAACCTCGTCGCCGACACTATCTGCCGTACCGCGGAAATCGGACTTGCCATCACCGGTGCCGCTGATACCGGAGCGTTGACCATCATTGAGGCCACGCCAGTAGCCGTTATCGGCGTGTGCCCGGACTGCGGACAGCCAGGAAAGCTGCGCGACCACACCACCCGTCGACTCGTTGATCTTCCTGTCGTTGGATTCCCCACTAGGCTGCACGTAACAGTCCCCAGATTCTTATGCACAGCCGTCTCATGTAAGAGAAAGATCTTCCAAGAATCTTTAACCTGCGCGGATGACGGCGCCAAACTCACTTATCGGGTCACCCGCTGGATCTTGCAGCGCCTTGCTATTGACCGGATGAGTGTGTCAGCTACCGCCAAAGCACTCGGTGTGGGCTGGGACCTGGTCAACCAGGTCGCACTGGATGCCTGTCGCCAGCTTGTCTACGGCGACCCCTGCCACCTAGACGGGGTTCGCGTCCTCGGAGTCGATGAACATGTATGGAAACACACCAGAAAACCAGGTCAGGCATCAAACCTGGTGACCATACTTGTTGACCTCACCCCGCTGGTGGACGGGCGTGGGCCTGCTCGTTTGTTAGACATGCGACCGGGCAGATCCGCCCACGTGCTCAGCGGGTGGCTTAAAGAGCGCGACCCCAGCTTCCGGGAGCAGATACAGGTGGTGACCATGGATGGGTTCACCGGTTATGCCACCGCAGTTGAAGAGCAACTACCACAGGCGAATAAAGTCATGGACCCTTTCCATGTGGTGCATCTGGCAGCCGACAAGCTCACCAGTTGCCGACAAAGACTCCAACGTGAGACAACCGGGCGCCGCGGACGCAAAGATGACCCGCTGTACAAGCACCGGCGCACCCTGTTGACCAGGACGAACTATCTCACCGAGCGGCAAAAGCAACGCTTAGAAATGCTGTGGGCCACCGATGACGACTACGTGGCCCTAGAAGTAACGTGGCTGCTCTACCAAGACGTGATCGCAGCGTACGCGCATCCGAAGAAATCGGAAGGCAGAAAGCTCATGGAACGCATCATCCACACCCTGCGTAAAGGACTACCAAAAGGCTTAGAAGAGCTCGCCCAACTGGGACGCACCCTGTGGCGTCGACGCAAAGATGTGCTCGCCTACTTTGATATCGGCGCATCCAACGGTCCCGTTGAGGCAATCAACGGCAGACTCGAACACCTACGCGGCATCGCCCTGGGATTCAAAAACCTCAACCACTACATCTTGCGATGCCTCATCCACTCCGGACAACTACAGGACAAAATCAACGCACTCTAAAACCGGAAGGGCCAGTTTTCAAAGCAGCCGCCTTGGTCAATGGCGACGTCGACAAGCACAGCGCCCTTCTTCATCCGCTCGACCACATCTTCGCGCACCAACTTCGGCGCCGCAGCACCTGGAACCAACACCGCGCCGATAACCAAGTCCGCCTCCAGCAACTCAGCCTCGAGCGCCGCCGGATCCGACACAATCGTGCGCACGCTGCCCTGATACTGCTCATCGAAGCGCTGCAGCACGTGCGGGTCAAGGTCCAACACCGTCACCTCGCCGCGCAGGCCGTGCGCCATTGCCACTGCCGACGCCCCCACTTGGCCACCACCGATAACGACAACGCGGGCTGGCCGCGTGCCTGGTACGCCAGCAACCAGCAAACCTCGCCCACCTTCGGTGGAGAGCAGATGGTGCGCGCCCTCGATTACGGCAAGACGACCAGCAACCTGGGACATCGGGGTCAACAGTGGTAGGGTGCCGCGAGAATCGGTCACGGTTTCATAGGCTACGGCCGTCGTCCCCGATGTGATCAGCGCTTCCGTCAACGGGCGGTCCGCAGCCAGGTGCAGGTAGGTGAACAGCAGGAGGTCCTCGCGCAGATATCCATATTCTGACTCGAGTGGCTCTTTAACCTTGACCACCATATCCGCAGCCCAGGCCTCCGCTGCGGAGGGAACGATGGTCGCGCCGACCTCTTCATAGCTGGAGTCCGGAAAAGAAGCACCTTCCCCGGCCGTTGTTTCCACTACAACCTCATGGCCATCCTTCACCAGCGTCCCGGCCGCGCTGGGGGTAAGCGCGACGCGGTTTTCGTTATTCATGATTTCTTTGGGTACGCCAATACGCATGCTTCGAGCCATCTCCTTTTGCTGAAGAAAAAGAATTCGACCCCTTTAGGGTAACGCAGATCACCCCTTAGATGTGTTGTTCCTGCTCAGCAGGCACGGCTCCCCGTCAGACGTTAGTATGCGGAGCATGAGCACACTGCGCGATGTACGGTCCTGTAAGCCCCATCATCACTCACGGAGTTACGGGGTGGGCCTCGGCGCTCATCGCAGTGGGCACAGGAATAGCACTCTTATGCAAAGCCCCGCCGTGGACGGTCGCCGTAGGCGCCGCACTGGCGGGGTACGCACTGCTTTAGACCTTTAGAACAAGGACAGCCGCGTCGAGTGGTAAACGCTGCCATAAGGCGCATCAAGGCGCACCCAGCGCCCCTTGCCCGCCACGCGAAGGTGGCGGGGGATCTCGAGTGAGGCGGCAAAGCCCGGGATGAGCCCCAAGCTCGTGCAGGCGAAAATCATCCGCATAGGAATCTCCACCTGAGTCTCCGCATCATTCACGGTGAGCACCGTCTGATTCAGCAGGCTCTTCGGAGGTCCCATCGGCCCGGAGAATTGGCGGGCCAGCTGGCGGCCCTTGTCCGCGAGTTCACGGACAACGTCGACTGGCAGCGAGTCGATCTCCCGAAAGCCCTGTGCCGGCGGCAAGGCCCCCGGCCAGGACGGATCACGTGCTGGACCTAAATCAAGTTCCACGCCTCCCTCGTGGCCGAGGGAATCAGGGGCGGTGTGGAGGGCGTCGAGAAGCGCCTGCGCCGACACCACGGCACCGTCGCGGCCCACGGTCCCCTCGCAACGCCGAGCCACGACGACGTCGAACGGCGTGGTCACAAAGACCTCAGCCTGGTTGGTGTCGTACTGACGCAGGCGCACCGCTGCGGATGCATCCAGCCCCGTCGCGCGGGAGAGGAGGGCGCGCAGCCCTACCCCACCGCTGCGCAATGTCAGAGTTTCGCGCTCCATTACTGCTGCTCAAGCTCGACGACAGCGTGCTCCAGGATAATGTTGCGCTCCTGCTCAGAGACCTCTCGCGGCATCTGAGTGTCCGGGTCAATGGTGACCTGCACGCAATCAATGACGCAGGCCACTTGGCCCTGCGCATCCTTAATCGCCTGGCGAGTAGTGAAAGACGTGGTGCCGAGGCGCACCACCGTGGTTTCCACCGTCACCGTTCCATGGCGTCCATCCCACTTGATGGGGCGGACATAGTCCGCTTCGATGTGACGAACGAAAGCCACCATATTGACGCCACGTGCGTAGAAGTGGTGCATGGCAAAAGCCAAGCGCGCCTCCTGCGCCAGCTCAATGAAGTTGGCATTCATCATGTGGCCGTACATGTCAAAGTCCGACCAGCGCACGCCCACAGTAAGCGCGTGGACGTTGTCCTTGGTCTCCTCCGACACAACATTCTGAGCGGACATTCCAGGTTCCTTCCGGAGTTCGTGCTTTAACGCTAGGGACTTAAAGGCCCTAGCGGCTGAGCTTACGGTGGGTAACGCGGGACGGGCGTGCAGCCTCCTCGCCGAGGCGCTCGACCTTGTTCTTCTCGTAGTCGCCGAAGTTGCCCTCGAACCAGAACCACTGGCCTTCTGCGACGTTGCCCTCCCACGCCAAGATGTGAGTACAGGTGCGGTCGAGGAACCAGCGATCGTGGGAGATGACCACGGCGCAGCCAGGGAACTTCTCCAGGGCGTTTTCCAGGGAGCCCAGGGTTTCCACGTCCAAGTCGTTGGTCGGCTCATCGAGAAGGATCAGGTTGCCGCCTTCCTTGAGAGTCAAGGCCAGGTTCAGGCGGTTACGCTCACCACCGGAGAGGACCTTGGAAGGCTTTTGCTGGTCAGCACCCTTGAAACCGAAAGCGGAGAGGTAGGCGCGGGACGGCATCTCGTTCTGACCGACGTGGATGTAATCCAGCCCGTCGGAGACGACCTCCCACACGGTGGCCTCCGGGTCGATGTTCTCGCGGCCCTGGTCAACATAAGACAGCTTGACGGTCTCGCCGACGTCAACGGAACCCGAATCCGGCTGCTCCAAGCCCACGATGGTCTTGAACAGGGTGGACTTACCCACACCGTTCGGGCCGATAACGCCGACAATGCCGTTACGCGGCAAGGTGAAGGAAAGATCCTTGATGAGGACACGGTCGTCGAAGCCCTTGGTCAGGTTCTTGACCTCCACGACCTTGTTACCCAGGCGCGGCGGAGTCGGAATCTGAATCTCTTCGAAGTCGAGCTTCTTGTACTGCTCGGCCTCCGCAGCCATTTCCTCGTAGCGCTGGAGACGAGCCTTGTTCTTGGCCTGGCGGGCCTTCGCGCCGGAGCGAACCCACGCGAGCTCGTCCTTGAGGCGCTTCTGCAGCTTCTTGTCCTTAGCGCCAGCGATCTCGAGACGCTCGGCCTTCTTCTCCAGGTAGGTGGAGTAGTTGCCCTCGTAGGGGTAGAGCTTGCCGCGGTCCACCTCACAGATCCAGCCCGCGACGTGGTCGAGGAAGTAGCGGTCGTGGGTCACGGCGAGGACAGCTCCTGGATAGTTCTCGAGGTGCTTCTCCAGCCACTGGACGGACTCGGCGTCAAGGTGGTTAGTGGGCTCGTCGAGCAGCAGCAGGTCCGGCTCGCTCAGCAGCAGCTTGGCCAGCGCGACGCGGCGGCGCTCGCCACCGGAGAGGTTGGTCACCGGGTCATCGGACGGCGGGCAGCGCAGTGCTTCCATGGCCTGCTCGATCTTGGAATCCACTTCCCAGGCATCGGCAGCATCCAGCTCCTCCTGGAGCTTGCCCATCTCCTCCATGAGTTCATCGGAGTAGTTGGTGGCCATCTCTTCGGCAATTTCTTCGAAGCGCTGCTTCTTCTGGAAAATTTCTCCAAGGCCCTCTTCGACGTTCTCACGGACCGTCTTTTCCTCGTTGAGCGGCGGCTCCTGGAGGAGGATGCCGACGGTCTTGCCCGGATCGATGAACGCCTCGCCGTTGGAAGGCTGATCCAGTCCGGCCATAATCTTCAGGATCGAGGACTTACCTGCACCGTTGGGGCCCACGACGCCGATCTTGGCGCCCGGGTAGAAAGCCATGGTGACGTTGTCCAAAATAACCTTGTCACCGATGGCCTTACGCACGTTTTTCATCGTGTAGATGAATTCGCCCATGTTTCACCCTTTGCTTCTGTCAGGATTGGTAAATAACAGTACAAAGACTACATGACATGGGCGGCGGTAGTCCTTTGTCCTTAGACCATCGCTTCTTCTGGCTCCGGTTCAAGGTATGGCTCAGCCCCGGCCTGCGCTTGCTGACGGTCCGCCGCGGTGTCCTGCGGAGTATCTCCCGGCCGCAATGCAGCTGGCATTGCTTCTTCCGTTGCACTCTCCGAGCCTTCTGTGCTCTCTGTGTTCTGCGTATCCCTTGCGTTTTGTGAATCGCTCGGCGGCGCCGTGTAATCCACGTCCAAAACCGGCGGATTCTCCCCTAGCCAGAGGGCTTCGCTGCCCTCCTCACCATAGGAGGTACCGATCTTTGTAGAGGTGATGCAGAAGCGGTTGAGGTCCAGGCCCACGTGGGCGATTTTGATATAGGTCCTAGAGCGCTTCGCACCGTGCTGATCTTCCCACCGGTCAGTCACGATGGAGCCCATAACGAAGACGGGCATGCCCTTAAACAGTGACTTCTTCACGTTGATGGCGCACTGCCCCCACACTTCTCCATCGATAAAGTTGAGATCCAGCTCCCGCCATACGGTTTTGCCTTCCTCGTCTTTCTCCGGAACGCTGCGGGAAGAAGCGATACGGATGCGGGCCTTATACATGGTGTCGCTGATTTTGGTCAGGTGCGGGTCGTGAGTCAGACGTCCTGTAATGGAAATTGGGTATTGAGACATTGCTTGATTCCTTTGCTGGTCATGGCTGGTAGCTTTCTTGCGGTTGAGGAAGCGATGCGCCTCCCTTACCTCGCATCTTTGCCACCAGGAACAGCACCCGCAATGACTCCGCCAGCAACCTGTGGATAACTTGTTGCAAGCGTCAACAAAAAATCCGTTTATCCAGGCAGAAGTACCCTTTCCATCACCCTGGACGCGCCAGCTCTCTCGTGCTGGCACCCCTAGTGCTGGCGGAAGCTAGATTCGTCGCCTTCCCCCATTTGCTTGAGCATCGCGTTATAGCGTTCCAGATCAGCATCGCCGTCCACGTCTGCCTTAGCATCATAGCGCCGAGCAGTCGCGCGATCTTCCCGCAGCCAGTCCCGGAATAGTGAGCCGAACACAATCACCAGCGGGAATTGGCCGAATCCCCAAGAAATGCCGCCGCCGGTCCGCTGGTCCTTCACAAAGTCCGGATTCCACGGCAGGTTCAAGGATTCATAGAAGTCCAAACCAAGAATCACCTGCATCTGCATGAGATAAACACCGGCGAAGAGGTGCAGGGGCATCGACACAAACAGAATCAACAGGCGAACGCCCGTGGGCGCGCGCCACGGCAGCGGATCCGGGCCGATGACCTCCCAGTAGTAGATATATCCGGAGATCAAGAAGACCCAGTTCATGATGACATGCCCTGCATGCTCCGAAATGGCGACCTCATAGAAGCTCGGGAAGAGGTAGAGCACGTAGAGGATGGCCAGGAACTGCAGGACATTGACCGCTGGGTGCGTGAGCACACGCAGGGTACGGGATTTGGTGAGGGCGACGGCGGCGTCGTGAAGCGTGGGCTTGCCCGGCCCACCCGGCTCAAAGGCTTCCATCACCAGGGTCACTGGGGCGCCCAACACGAGGCACAGGGGAATTGCCATCGACAGAATCATGTGCACCAACATGTGCATGGAGTACAGCGCCGGCATGTATAGGCCGATGCCATTGCTCAGGATCAGCGTCAGGCCCAGTGAGCCCACAAGGAACCAGGTAGTACGCACCGCCGACCACGTCAGCCCACGCTGCTTCAGACGCCAGAGCGCGTACAGGTAGAAGCCGGCTAGCACGAGTCCGAGCGAGCCAAACATGAGATCAAAGCGGAACATGGTCCACACGTTGGTGGCTGTGGGGGCGTCGAAAAGCTCGTAGCCCACGAGGATCTGCATGGCGTTGAGGTTCGGATCCCGCGGCGGCGGGGGCGGTGTACGGCCCATCGAGATGGCCACGCCGACTGTGGCCGCCATGATGAGAACCTCCACCACGGCCACCCGGATGAACAGGCGCGGCGCGCGTTGCAGCTGGGGAATGGTGACCCGGCGATGCACAAAGCCGATGGCCGCGAGCACCACGGTGAGCACTGTTTTGCTCAACACCAGCAAGCCATAGCGAGTGGTGAATAAATCCCCTAGCTCAACGCGGATGAGCGCGTTGACCACACCGGTCGCCGCCAGCCCCACAATGGACAGCAGCGCAACCGTAGAGTAGCGGCGAACCGCCACGCCCATGTCAGGGCCTAGGCGGCGGCCATGCGCAATGAGACCCATGAGCCCGCCGACCCACAGCATGATGAAGAAAAGGTGCAATAGCAGCGAGTTCGTGCCGTAATCATGATCGCCGCCGGAGGCCGAGTGACCCTCCATGCCGAGGGGCACCGTCAACAACAGCGACAGGAAGAACGTGGCAACCTGTCCCGCCCAGGTGCGCGCAACAAAGCCCATGATGGCAACGAGCGCTGCGATTCCCGCGGTGAGCAGCCACACTTGCGACGTGGCAATCTGCCCCACCGCCATGCCCATCAGCTCTGGGTTGAGGACTTGGCCCAACGGGGTACCGGTGAGGTCCGACATCACGAGGGGAACCTCAATCAACGACACCACCGCAGCGCCCACGGCGGCCCACGCGCCGGTGCGCGCCGCAATGTGCCCATCGACGGTCAGGCCAGCCTCGATGAGACGCTCGTTGTCCTTGTCCGGCACGGCCGGGTAAATCAAGAAGGCGCTGGACATAAATGAACCGATGGCTAGCGCCATGAGCATCCAGGCAACCGCACGGAAGAAGGGAAGGCCGAACGTTGTCATGCGGCCTGGGTCGGGGATGCCCAGGGCGGCAAGCGAATCCGCGAGAAAGAACAAGGAAATAATTCCTCCCACGAGGCCCGCGAAGACGACGAAAGAAAAATTCAACAAGCGGGAAGGCTGCGCTCCCGACTCCGAGTGCGCCAGCCCCCGAAAGTGCTGTGAGCTGGGATTTTCTTTCTCAGTGTGCATGGTGGGCAGTCTACCGCCACAGACGTTCTCTTACCTAAAAGGTAAATTATTCTCAGCATTCGTGTAGTCTGCTCTCATGGACTCTCGCCAGCTTCACCACTTTCGGGCCGTCGTAGATCACGGTTCTTTCACGCAAGCTGCGGAAGCGCTACAGCTCACACAACCTTCTTTGAGCCTGACCGTCCGCAAGCTTGAAAAAGATCTCAACGTGAAGCTACTTTCCCGCGGACGCGGCGGAGTCCACACCACGGAGGCTGGGGATTATCTCTACGGCGTGGCTACCTCGATCGATTCCCTCCTCACCACCGCCACCGCCCGCCTTGCCGAATTTGCTTCCTCAACACCAGCGCAGAACTAACACCAGCGATAGCCCGATAATCAGGTGGTCCGCAGCGGTGCGTTATGATGTTTTCGGTACGCCTCCATAGCTCAGTGGATTAGAGCAGTGGGTTTCTACCCCATGTGTCGCGGGTTCGAATCCTGCTGGGGGCACGCAGGTCAAGGCCACTTTCTAGGGCTTCACTAAGCCTCAGAAAGTGGCCTTTGGGCACAGATTGGACTCTCTTCTATGGACATCACCCTCGCGACTTTTGACCACGCCCCGGAATCAGCGCTGCGCGGTATGCGCTTCACTAACGCGTGGGTACCGGCACCAAGCTATGCGGCATCACGCCGCGCGGTGCTCACCGGACAATATCCACAGCGCGGAGCCACAACGCGCATCACGGAGATTTTCAAGGCCGCTGGCTTCGAGGTTCGGGAGGATACCCAGCCAGCTTCTTCGCAGGTCTTTCGTCTTCTCGAACAGCCGAACCCCCAGCTACTGGACACCCTCGATGGTGTGGTGGCGGTGGCTTCCCTGCAGGGAGATAAGGCCGCCATGTCCCTCCTGTGGCCCGGGGTTGCAGAATCCGGAGAGTGCACAGAGCTCGTCTCCCCGCTCGACTTGGCACCCACGCTCGCGGCGATCGCGGGGCTCGATGTGCGCCCCAACGCCCCGCTGTCTTTCGATGGGCTCAACTTGGTGCCGGTCCTCCGCTACGGGGCATCCGGGCACGCGGCTCTCTTCTTCGACAACGGCGTGCGCATGCAGGACGCCGTGCTTGTCGACGACTCCGCCACCCCACCCAGCGCCTTGCCGCGCTTGCGCGAAGAGTGGGAAACGTGGAAGCGGTTCATGGCTCTGGGCCCGCTGCAGTAACTACTCCACTGGGATGACAACCCAGAGGATGAGGTAGAGCAGAATGCCTGAGAAGCCCAGTAGGGTCGCAACAACGAAGAGAATGCGCACCAGGGTCGGATCAAGGTTGTAGGTGTGCGCGATGCCGCCGCACACACCTCCGAGCATCGTGTCAGTTGTGGAACGGGTCAAACGTTGGTTGTTCATGATCTCTCCTTTCACCTTCCATTATCCAGAGTTGGGACTGAGGATTCATCGGTGTTTACCCTGATTTAAACCCTGATTGCTCTACGCTGGGTGGAGACTTCCCACCCTGAGAGAAAGGATGCCGCTTATGGCTCACTCCCCTGGGCTGCCCGCCCCTACCCGCTCCTCCTATGCGCTGCTGACCGGCGCTAGCCAGGGAATTGGCGCTGCGATGGCCAAGGACCTGGCCGCCCGCGGCTACAACGTCATCCTCGTCGCACGCCGCGAAGACGTCCTCGAGTCCATCGCTGCGGATCTGCGCTCACGCCACGAGGTGGACGCCATTGCGCTGGCAGCGGACCTCTCCGAGGCAGCGGACGTGGACCGCGTCATCGAGTTCATGGCGGGCAAGGAAATTTCCATCATCGTCAACTCAGCGGGTATCGCCAGCTTTGGCAAGTTCATGGATCAGGACTGGGACTATGAAACCCGGCAGTTCGACCTCAACGGCAAGGCCGTTCACCGTCTGACGCGCGCTGCTCTGGAGCAGATGCTGCCGCGGCGCAGCGGCGCTATCTGCAATGTGGGCTCGGCGGCGGGCAACGTTTCCATTCCAAACAATGCCACCTATGTTTTCACCAAGGCAGGTGTCAACGCCTTTACTGAGGCCCTGCACTACGAGCTCAAGGGCTCCGGCGTGACCTGCACGCTACTTGCCCCTGGCCCGGTGCGCGATGCCGTCATCCCTGAAGAAGAGCAATCGATCGTGGACAAGGTCGTCCCGGATTTCTTGTGGACCACCTACGAGTCTTGCTCTGAAGAAACTCTGGAGGCCATGGCCCGCAACCAGCGCCGCGTGGTCCCCGGGCCACTTTCGAAAGCAATGAACGCGCTGGGCAAGATTGTGCCCACCCCAATTGCTGCACCGCTCATCGGCAGCTTCTATTCGAAGATGGCTTAGAACACCACAATGCCCGCTCTCCTGTTTTAAAAATGGGGTTGCCCGCAAATCGTGGACACGTAGTGGAGCTACCTAGTGGTTAGGCAGCTATTTCTTTTCTGCTGTTGATTGCGCCGGTGTGGTTCTCGAAGTCGACGGGGCTGACCATTCCGAGTGCAGAGTGCCGGCGCCGACGGTTGTAGACGACTTCAATCCAGTAGGCAACGGCCTTGCGTGCAGCATCACGGGTAGGCCATCGCTTACGGTCGTAGAATTCAGTCTTTAGCGTCGACCAGAACGACTCAGCCATCGCGTTATCGAAGCACACACCAGTACGCCCCACAGACTGAGCAATGCCCAGTCTGCTGCAGACCTCCCAGAGCTTCTCACTGGTAAATTGCGTTCCGCGGTCAGCGTGAAACACCAGCCCATCAGGAACATCACCGCGCAGTGTATGCGCCATCCGCAGGGCCCGTTCGACCAGGTGTGTGTCTTGCACGCTATCCATAGCCCAGCCCAGCACTCTGCGGGAATGACCATCGCGGACCGCGCACAAGTACAACCAGCCCTCACCGGTGCGAAGGTAGGTAATATCTGACATCCACACTCGGTTGAGCTCACCAGTATCAAACATGCGCTTGACCAGGTCAGGAAGACTCGACTTACGCTTGGCTTGGATTGTAGTCACCGGGACAAAGGCACGCGGTGAAATCCCTTCAATGCCCATCATGCGCATCCGCTTCGCCACAGTCTTACGGTTAAGCGAAATGTGGTAGCGCTCGGCAAGCTCTGCGGTGATCCGCGGAGCACCATAAACCTCATCGGAGTCTTTCCAAATCTGATGAATCTTACGGTCAACATCATCGTAAAATGCTGCCCGATCATCCTTTCCGGATAGTCGTTTCTGCTGCACATGGGCCCATTTGTAGTATCCAGACCGAGATACTTTTAATAGTCGTGCCATGCGCTTGATGCTGTAGTTCGCCTTCTCCTGCTGCATTAGTTCGAACTTTTCTGCTCGCGTTGCCTCAAAGCGAAGAAGGCTGTCGCTTTTGACAAAAACTCGTTATCCATCTTGGCTTCCGCCAACTCACGGCGCAGACGAGCATTCTCAGCACGAAGATCAGCCTCACTCATCCCATCCGAGGCTCCTCGGCGTTCACGCTCGAGTTTGACCCACCGGCCTAAAAGCCCGGCGGAAACACCGATTTCCTTAGCCACATGGGCAATTGGGCGCTCTGACTCGATTACCAGGTTCGCGGCCTCACGCCGGTACTCCGGCGTGTACTTCTTGCGCTGTTGACTCACAATGAACATCCTCTCTTACGGACACAAGATCCGTACAAATAGGGTGTCCACTAAACGAGGGTAACCTCAAAAAGAGAGCGGGCATTGCTTTACTTACCTTGGAGCGGCGATTGCTCCGCGATAGCTTTCTGCGCGGCTTCCTGCCGGGCAACCTTGCGCTCTACCCAAAACTCTGCGTTCTTGATTCCCAACGCCTCTGGGTCAAACTGCGGGTCCTTGCCAGCAGCCTTCTGTGCGCTGTAGTCCTTGAGGCACTTGAGAGCCGGGACCTGCAGGAAGAGGATGGCGATGATGTTGAGCCAGGCCGTTGCGCCAACACCGATATCACCCAGCGCCCAGGCTGCACCCGGAGTCGTGGTAGCTCCGACAATCACGGAGACCACGAGGAGAATGCGCAGGAGCCACACCAGCGCGCGACGGGTGGTCTTGTTGCTGATCCACCGGTTGAAGTAGGTCAGGTTGACCTCTGCCATGTAGTAGTAGGCCAAGACGGTGGTAAAGGCAAAGAACGCGATGGCGATGGCAATGAAGCTCGGTCCGAAACCTGCCAACAAGGTGTCTAGGCCGTGCTGGACAAAGCCCGGCCCTACTTCCACGCCATCCGGGATGGAGCCAGCGTAGACCACGGGGCCATCCTCCGATTCACCTTCGAAGATCTTGTACATGTCGGTGGAGATGATGATGAAGGCGGTAGCCGAACACACGAAGAGGGTGTCGATATAAACCGCGAAGGCCTGCACGAAGCCCTGCTTCGCCGGGTGGGACACCTCCGCGGCCGCAGCAGACTGCGGACCGGTACCCTGACCAGCCTCGTTGGAGTAAATGCCGCGCTTGACTCCCCACATGATGGCCGAGCCCAACAGGCCGGAGAAGGCCTGCTCGGCGCCGAAAGCAGACTTAAAGATCATGCCGAAGACTTCGGGAATCTGGTTAAAGTTCATGATCAGAATGATGATGGCAAAGAGAATGTAGGCAGCCGCCATGAACGGAACCACGAGGGACGCGAAGTTCGCGATGCGCTTGACACCACCGATAATGATGATGGCTAGAATCCCGCCCAGAACCAGGGCAGACCAGCCAACTTCAATACCCCAAGCGTTCTGGACTGCAGCGGCCACGCCGTTC
Organism: Corynebacterium aurimucosum; assembly: GCF_030408555.1. Taxonomy (NCBI): domain Bacteria; kingdom Bacillati; phylum Actinomycetota; class Actinomycetes; order Mycobacteriales; family Corynebacteriaceae; genus Corynebacterium; species Corynebacterium aurimucosum. The sequence continues at coordinate 2,178,945 of NZ_CP047048.1, forward strand.
GCCTGGATACCAGGCAGGAAGTAGCTGGTGGCCAGGATCATCGCAATGGCGAAGACGATGCCATAAACCACCATGAATGGTCCGGCCTTAGTGTGCTTGTAGGCCTTCTCGATGTAATAAGCCGGGCCACCACGGTACTCACCGGTGTCCTGGTCCTTCTCCTTATAAACCTGCGCCAGAGTACATTCCACAAACGAGGTGGCAGATCCCAGCAGGGCCACGGCCCACATCCAGAACACCGCACCTGGTCCACCGAAGGCAATAGCCGTCGCAACACCCGCGATATTGCCCACGCCGACACGGCCCGCTAGCGAAATCATCAGCGACTGGAAGGAGGAGACACCCGAATCGGAGCTTTCACCATCCTTCAGCTGCTTAATCATGTCCGGAATGCAGCGTACCTGCAAGAACTTGGTGGCCAGGGTGAAATAGATTCCCGCGCCAAGACACAGGAAGACTAGTGCTGGTGACCAAATCAAAGAGTTGAGGGTGTCGAGAAAGGCTGACATCGGTAGGTTACCGTCCTTCGCAATATGTGAGTGCCGTCACGTTAAAGGCTGACCTAATAATGCCCCTTCCACGACGACTTTCGTGCGTGAAATCATAAAAAAGTTGAGAAGGCACCACCCTCAACATTGACATCCAGCACAAATCCCCAGCACATATCGATTAAGAGACCGATTTCGATAAGCACACTCTTCCCCCACCCCCACTTACCCCCACCGAGCCAAGAGCGCGCGTCCCCGACCACGCCCCAAGAGAAACTATGGTGGAAGACATGAGTGATATCCCCGCTAAGAACGACCGCCTCGTCTGGATCGACCTGGAGATGACCGGGCTTGATCCGAAGCGCCACGTGATCGTGGAAGTTGCCGCCGTGATTACCGACGCCGAACTGAACATTCTCGACGAGGGCATTGACTTCGTCGTCCACGCCACGGAGGAAGAACTCGCGCAGATGGATGACTTCGTCACCGAGATGCACGCGAAGTCTGGGCTGGACAAGGAGATTCGAGAATCTGTAATCACGATTAAGGAGGCAGAGGAGGCGGTGCTGAAGCTCGTCGAGAAGCACTGCGACGCCAATCATCCGGCACCTCTTGCCGGCAATTCCATCGCTACGGACCGCACCTTTATTCGCGAATACATGCCGCGCCTGGACGCCGCGCTGCACTACCGAATGATTGATGTCTCCACGATTAAGGAGCTGGCACGCCGCTGGCACCCGCGGGCCTATTACAACCAGCCCGACAAGGGGATGGCACATCGAGCCTTGCAGGACATCATCGAGTCCATTCGCGAGCTCGATTTTTATCGCCGCAGCGTGTTCCGCACAGATAACGGCCCCTCCACCCCGGAAGCTGAGGAGCTCAAGGCGGCTACTACCAACGACTACCAGGCGTTTTTGTAAAACGGAGAACGTGGGTTAACCTGTATCTCGTTGCTTTCCGCAACGATGGTGGCTGTAGTTCAGCTGGTAGAGCACCAGGTTGTGATCCTGGGTGTCGCGGGTTCGAGCCCCGTCAGCCACCCCGAATAGACCCCGCATTCTGCTTGAGTAGGATGCGGGGTCAACTTTTTGCATTGCGCCTCAGCACCCCCAAGCCCCCAACCTGCCGGCCTTGAGTATGTTAGCCTTACCTAATTGCATGGTGCGTAGGCTTCCTCCAGCACAGCACCTCAAGTTTTCAAAGGACAGTGATAACGATGGCTGGCCAAGCTAAAGAGGCAGCGTCGAAGCGCAAGCCCCGCAAGGCACATGAAGCGACCGTGACTGGTCGCTACCAGGTCTCTCCGGATTTGATTCGGTTGAGCATGAACTCCCCGGCTTTTGTAGGCAAGGAGCTGGAGTTTACGGATCACTACATCAAGTTATTATTCGTGCCAGAAAGCGCCGATTATTCTTGGCCATTTGATGTCCAGCAGATTCGCGAAGAGCAGCCGCGTGATAAGCAACCAATTCTCCGTACCTACACCCTGATTAACCTAGACCCGGAGACCGGGGACTTCGACGTTGTTTTTGTCACCCACGGTGATTCCGGTCTGGCTGGTCCGTGGGCACGAGTCGCTAAGGCCGGAGAGAAGATCGGCTTCCTCGGCCCAGGTGGCGCGTGGGGACCTGCCGAAGAATATGAGCACTTCATCTTCGCCGGCGATGAATCTGCGGCACCGGCCATCGGCGCTGGTCTGCGCCACCTCCCTGAGGGCGCGACCACTACGGCCTTCATCGAGATCGAAGACGAAGACCACAAGTTCGAGCTGCCCACCCGCGAGGGCGTGGAGATCGTCTGGGTGATCCGCAATGGCGCTACCCACGGCACTGAGCTATCCCGCGTGGTACGCGAGGCTAGTATCCCCAAGGAGAAGAAAACCAGCTGGTTCATCCACGGTGTCGCCGAGATGATCAAAGAGCTGCGTCGCTTCCTTTTCGTGGAATCTGGAATTCCCAAGGAAGACGTTTCTATCTCTGGCTACTGGCGTATCGGAATGACTGAGGACCAATGGCAATCCTCCAAGCGCGAATTCAATGCAGAGATTGAAGCAGAGGAAGAAAGAGCTAAGGCCTAACGCTTGTTTTCACGTTAGACTGCGGCAATGATCGATTTCACCGACACCGCCGACGTCGTTGCTCCCCAGCTTCTGGGCACGGTGCTCACGCACAACGGCGTTTCGGTACGCATCACGGAGGTCGAGGCTTACCTCGGCGCAGACGATGAGGCCTCACACACTTTTAAGGGCCGCACTCCGCGCAACGCAGCCATGTTTGGCCAACCCGGGCGCTTCTACGTCTACATGTCTTATGGCATCCATCGGAACAGCAATATCGTCTGCGCGCCCGAAGGCACCGGTCAGGGTTGCTTGCTCCGCGGCGGAGAAGTCATCGACGGGCTAGACATTGCCTACCAGCGCCGGGGCGACACGGATTTTCATAATCTCGCCCGCGGCCCTGGCAATTTGGGCAAGGCCTTAGGATTCAGTCTTGAAGATAACGGAACCCCGGTAAAACTTGCCGCACGCGAAGAGGAGCCCGAGTGGGTCCGCGGGCCGCGCATCGGCATCTCAAAGAACCAAGATGCCGCGCTGCGATTCTGGATTCCCTTCGACAAGACAGTGTCTCGACGTCGCGGTCTCCCCCGCTAGCCCCTACCGGCGCATGAGTCCTGAGACTCATGCGCCTTATCTTTAAGCCAAGGCTGCTCGCACCAGCTCCGCGGCCTGCGAGGGGGTCTTGCCCACCTTCACGCCGGCCGCTTCCAGCGCCGCCTTCTTGCCTTCTGCCGTACCAGAACCGCCAGACACGATGGCGCCAGCATGCCCCATCGTCTTGCCTTCCGGCGCGGTAAAGCCCGCGATATACGCAATCACCGGCTTCGTGACGTGGTCCTTGATATAGGCAGCGGCATGCTCCTCTGCATCACCGCCGATTTCACCGATCATAATGATCGCCTCGGTATCCGGATCATTCTGGAAGGCCTCAATCGCTGAAATGTGCGTGGTCCCGATAATCGGATCTCCACCGATTCCCACGCACGTGCTAAAGCCAATATCGGATAGCTCGTACATCATCTGATACGTCAGGGTGCCCGACTTCGACACCAAGCCAATCTTTCCTGGGTTTGGCGCAGTCTCTGCCGGAATAATGCCCGCATTAGATTCACCCGGTGTGTAGAGCCCCGGACAGTTCGGCCCAATGATGCGGGTTTTGGATTCTCGTCCCAGCGCATAGAGCTCAGCGGTGTCCTTCACCGGAATTCCTTCCGTAATGATGACCACGAGTTCAATACCGGCGCGGATGGCTTCTTCCGCTGCGTCCTTAGTGAACTTTGCCGGCACAAAAATGACGGTGACATTGGCATCGGTAGCCTGCATGGCCTCACGCACGCTACCGAAGACGGGAATCTCACGCCCCTCAATATCCACGCGCTCACCTGCCTTGCGCGGGTTGACCCCACCTACGATGGTGGAGCCGGATTCCAGCATGCGACGCGTGTGCTTCATACCTTCGGACCCCGTCATGCCCTGGACAATGATCCGCGAGTCTTTGTTGAGAAAAATCGACATGTCTACTCCTAGTTCGCCAGCTCCGCAGCCCGGCGGGCCGCAGCGTCCATGGTTTCAACCTGCTCCAGTTTGGGCAGGTGTGCGTCATTCAGAATCGTGCGTCCCAATTCCGCGTTGTTGCCATCCAGGCGCACCACGAGCGGCTTGGGGTCAATCCCCTCCGAGTCCAGGATTTTGTAGGCCTGCACGATGCCCTTGGCCACTTCATCGCAGGCGGTAATACCGCCGAAGACATTGACAAAGACCGATTTCACCTGCGGATCACTGAGAATCACTTCGAGCCCGTTGGCCATCACCTCCGCATTAGCGCCACCACCGATATCGAGGAAGTTCGCGGGCTTCGGCTGCGAAGAAAAAACCTCGCCGGCATAGGCCACGACGTCGAGCGTGGACATCACGAGGCCAGCGCCATTGCCGATAATCCCCACGGAACCGTCAAGCTTCACGTAGTTCAACCCCATCTTCTGCGCCTTGAGCTCCAGCGGATCGGTCGCCCCGTGGTCTTGGAGGTCCCGGTGCTCGGGGTGGCGGAACTGCGCATTATCATCCAGCGTGACCTTGCCATCAAGCGCAATCATCTCACCGCTCGATGTCTTGACCAGCGGGTTCACCTCTACCAGCGTGGCATCTTCTTCCGTGTACACCGTGTAGAGCTTCTTGAACACGGGCACCAGCTTGGCGACGTCCCCCTCGTCAAACCCCGCCTCATACGCCATGTCTCGAGCGAGGGTGTCTGTCATGCCATCGAGTGGGGAGAAGCTGCGCTTAATCAGGGCATCTGGGCGCTCTTCGGCCAGCTTCTCAATCTCCACGCCGCCTTCTTTGGAGAGCATGGCCAGGTAACGGCGTTTGGTGCGGTCCAGGAGGATGGAGAAGTAGTATTCCGCAGCGATGTCGGCACCTTCTGCCACCATGACCTTGCGCACGGTGTGCCCCTTGATCTTCAGGCCTAGAATCTCATTGGCCTTCTCCGCGGCTTCCGCAGGACTGTGCGCTAGCTTGACTCCCCCAGCCTTTCCGCGCCCACCGGTTTTGATTTGTGCTTTGACCACGACCACCGGTGTCCCCAACTTCACGGCTGCTTCTTCAGCCTGCACGGCCGAGGTCGCAACGATGCCTTTGAGGGTGGGAACGCCATGAGCTTCAAAGAGGTCTCGAGCTTGGTACTCGTAGAGATCCACTTCTGCCTCCATCTTTGCAGTGAATAACTAGTTCTCCACAAGATTCACCAAAACAAAGACGTGATGCAAACCACTTTGCAGAAGTTAAAGTATTACACTTCACACACTTTGCATTACGTGCGCGCACGTCGCAATGCTGCCCGTTACAGCCATTTAGGCCACTGACGCCGAATTAGCTGTTTTAACTTTCGGGTGCACCCCGATCGATCCCCGGGGAGCTACTGATTAGCGGTAGCATTGCCCGCAGACCAGGTAGCCCAATCCATATTCCAGTCCCCTAGACCATCGAGCGCACTCAGCACACCACCGCCGGTGTTGGAAACCCTCACGATATCGCCGCGTTTGACCGTGTTTTGGAACCACTGAGCAGCCTCAGTAGTTACATTGATACAGCCGTGGGACTGGTTGTAACTGCCCATCGCACCCACAGCCCAAGGCGCCGCATGGACATAGATTCCGGAATAGGACATCTGCGTCGCCCACTGAACGTCGGTCTTGTAACCGCCAGCGTCGAGAGCCAGGCCAAAGGTAGTCGAGTCCATGGTGAGGGACGGGTACTGGTCACCGATGATGTAGGCGCCGTTCGGGGTATCCCACTGGCCATCCCTGCCCATCGAGACAGGAATGCGGCGCAGCACCTCACCATTCTTGAACACCGACATCATCTTCGTGTTGTTATCGATCAGCGTGATGACGCGGTCGCCGATAGTAAAGTTGGTTGAGGCATCCTCGCCGCCGTAGACACCGCCGCCGAGGTTGCGACCGTACAGGTCGACGTCAACAGTCACCTTCGTACCCGGCTCCCAATAGTTTTCCGGGCGCCAGCGCACCTCCTGGTTATTCACCCAGTAAAAAGCACCGTCGACGGCGGGCTCTGTTTTGACCGTAATGGCCTTTTCGGCCGCCTTGCGGTCAGTGACGTAGTTGCCAAAGCGCACGCCGATAACCTGACCCACGCCTACTTCGGAGTCCGGCAGTGGGCTCAAAGCTACCTCGGATACCCCTGCGGCCTGCGGGGTGGTGAACGTGATGGTCTTGTGGGTGCCATCTTTGTCCGTGGCATCGATGGTGTACGTGCGGTTATATCCCAACACCTCAGCACTCTTCCACGTGGTCGAGTCCGAGGACAGCTCATCTTCCACTTCAATGCCAGCCTCGTTGGTCATCGTCACCGACTTCAGGCCAGCCGGGGAGTTCACTTCTACCGGTTCGGATGGATCAACATTGCTAGCACCGTCCTTGACGGAAAACTTCAGCTGCTTCGCTTTAGCGGCTGCCGAGGCCGACGCCTCCGCCGAAGCACTCGTCTGAGCATCTGCTTCCGATTGGTTTTCGGCTGGGCCAGAATCCGCGGCCCCGCCGATGGTGCAGGCGGCCAGAAGGGAAGCCGTTGCAACGAGGCTCGAGAGAAGTACTGCGGGACGTGCAGAAGGGAATAGAGAACGCACAGAAACCCCTAGCTCATAGAAATGATTAAAGACAATGACAAGAGTTCTCATAGCCTAACCGCCAGCGCACCTCTCAAACCAGTTGACGCCACCACCCTTAACCGTTTCGTTACCCACCCGTTGCGCACCCAATTCGCCCCTCCTTCAAAGCGGCCACAACGCCACCACCGAAGACCCCAATAAACCACCAACTACCTGGCGATTTTACCTTTTTACAAAGAGGGTGTTAAAGTTACATCTCGTTGCACGGCAGGCACTGAGGAAATCAGCAGTCACCGAGTAAACACAAGCGCCATTAGCTCAATTGGCAGAGCAACTGACTCTTAATCAGTGGGTTCGGGGTTCGATTCCCTGATGGCGCACAGTTCAACCCCCTTCATCCTTCGATGAAGGGGGTTTCCTCATTCCGTGGCCGCCCCAAAGACCTCCAGGCGCTGCGTCTTGGGCCGCCACCAGGCGGCAGATTCTGCCCTGAATTCTTTATGCTCCGGCCCGGCAATCTCATCGAGGGCGCGCATATAGTCAGGCACCAGCGCCCGGGGCAGGCGCAGGCCCATCGTCAGATGCGGCGTCCACCGTGGTCCGCGCCCCTCGGGGTTCTTAGCGCTTATCTTCCGCGCCGCAATTTCTAGCTCATCGGTGGTCTCCAGAAGCCAGGCCACGGTCTGCTTGCTTTTCCTTCCGAAGACCACCGTTCCTACGCGATGAAATTGCGCCGGCATCAGCGGTGGGAGCAGGCTGCGAGCCTCGTCAACGACTGAAGTCTCGAGCACCGGCGCGAACGTCACCGTAATGTGTGGGCGCTGGTGCTGCACCGGAAAGCCACGCTGAGCCAGGGCTGCGTAGACTTCCCGGATGGTGTTTTCGTCCTCCGGGGTGAGGTACAACAGGAGGTTCTCGGGCGAATTTCGGCTCACACGGCCCGAGTCTAACTAACCTCCCGCAGCGCCACGACGGGTTGCCCGCGGTGGTCCAGCACATCCGTCTCTACGCCGTAGACCTCGCGCAAGAGTTCCTCCGTGAGCACCTCCCCCGGCGCGCCATGGGCGCGGGCCTTGCCACCGTGGAGCACGACGAGCTGGTCACACATCCGGGCCGCCAGGTTGATGTCATGAATCGCTACCAACGCGAGGCTGCCTTCCTCCCGAGCTTTTGCCCGCACGCGGCCCAAGACGAAGAGCTGGCGGTTGAGATCGAGGGCGGAGGTGGGTTCGTCGAGAAGCATGAGCCCAGGGGTCCCCACCAGCATCTGCGCCACGGCGACGAGCTGGCGCTGGCCGCCGGAGAGCTCGTTGAGGTAGCGCTGCGCAATGTCGTCGAGCCCCATGGAGTGCAGGACCTCGGCGGTGCGGGTGACGGGGTCCTCACATGCTTCCCGACGCGCCGCAATCAGCACCGCCTCAAACGCCCGCAGCGCCGCGGTGTGCGGCAGCCCCTGCGGCACATAGCCGATAAGCTGGCGGCGCCGCTGTCCGCTCGGAACCTGGCCGTCGACGCGAAAGCCCACCGTGCCACCCCGCGCGCGGTGCACCCCGGCGAGCGTCTTGATGGTGGTGGTCTTGCCGGACGCGTTCGGCCCCAGCAGCCCCACGACCTGCCCGCCGCACAGGGTGGGAAGGCTCAGCCCGTCCACCACCGTGCGCGAGCCATAGCCGGCAGATAGATCGGTGATGGTGAGTTCTACGTCCACAATGCCCTCCTTCGGGTCATGACGATGGCGATGAAGAACGGCACGCCCAGAAGCGAGGTGACGATGCCAATGGGGATGGCCAGCCCGGGCTTAATCAGGAGGCTTAGCGCGTGGGCGGCGCACATCACCGCCGCGCCCGCGGCCATGGAGGCCGGCACGAAGTAGCGCTGGTCCTCGCCTACCAACATGCGTGCGATGTGCGGGCCCACCAGGCCGATAAATCCGATGATGCCGGCAAAAGCCACGGTGGTTGCCGCGACGAGTGAGACCACGACGAGAACAATCACGCGCAGGCGGGAAGTGTTGATGCCGAGGGCGGTGGCGCGGGCGTCGCCAAGCCGCAACGCCGTCAGCCGCCACGACAGCGCCCCCAGGATGGGAATCGCCACCGCAAGCACGCCGGCCAGCACGGCGTTGGCCTGCCAGCTAGCGCGGGTGAGGGAACCCATGGACCAGAAAACGATCTGCTGGAGAGCCTCGCTAGAAGAGCGGTATTGGATGAGCGCCAACATGGCCTGGAAGAAGAAGACGAGGCCGATACCGAGCAGCACCATCGTCTCGGACTTCGCACCGCGGATGACGGCGGCGACGACGATGATGGCCGTGGCCAGCGCCGCCGACAGCCACGCGATGAGCGCGAGGTTGAACTGCGGCTGGGCCAGGAGCTGCCACCGCAGAACGATGGCGCTGGCCCCGCCGAAAGCAGCCGCCGCGGAGATGCCGAGGGTAAAAGGCTCCGCCAGCGGATTATCCAGGATGGTCTGCATCTGCGCGCCAGCCAGTGACAGGCTAGCCCCGATGAGCAGCGCCATGACGGCCATAGGCAGGCGCAGGCTCCACAGGACTGTACGCGTTTGCTTGTCGACGCCTCCCGGGTCCACCATCCCCCGCAGCACCTGCCCCGTGGTGAGGTCGATGGCGCCAACGATCACGCTCACGACGAAGGCGGCGAGTGCTACGGCGATAAGCCCGGCGACGATGGCGATGCGGCGGCGGGTCACGCGGGAATGTTCGTGTGCGAGGGCCTCCACAGGAAGTTCCGCGGTTTCTGCGCGCGTGGTTCGTTCAGGGTTTGCCGTGCGCGTGGTTGATGTGAGAATGCTCATGACTAGTTGGTGCTGAAGAAGGTTCCGTCGCCGGGGACGGGCGAGTATTTCTCTTGGGCTTCGGCCCATTCTTGCTGAACGTTGACGTCTGCGTAGTCCTCCGGGTGGAGCCACGCGGCGATCTGGAGGAGCGCCAGGTAGTTGAAGGGCGAGTTGTAGAACTGGTGCCACAGGCCGTGGAGGTTGTGCTCCTTGACGGCAGAGAGGTCCTCAAAACCAGGTTGGACGCTGGCCAGCGTCTTGGCGCTGTCGTGGGCATCCTTTTCGCTGATGCCATAGCCAGTAGCGGCGAAACCGGTGTGGCCCCTTGCGTTATCCACCTTGGTGGACCAGTCACCGCCGGTGGCGATGACCATGTCGGGATCGACATCGATGACCTTCTCCGGGGTCAGTGCGCCGGACTCGCCCTCGATGATGCCATCTGCCACGTTCTTTCCGCCGGCGACGTTGACCAGTTCAGAAATGTTGGAGTCATTCCACGAGCCGCAGCAATCTGAGATACCTGCTGCACGCCACACGAAGGTGGACGGCTTATCCTGCGCCTTCTTTGCGCGCTCAGTTACCAGGTCAACGTTCTTTTGCCAGTCTGCGATGAACTCCTCCGCGCGGTCCTCGTGGCCGAAGATATCGGCGAAGATTTCCATGGTGGGCACGGTGTTCTCCAAGGGCTTGGAACGGAAGTCTGTGACGGCATAGGTCAGGCCAGCCTGGTCCAGCTTGTCGGTGAGCCCGGCGGTCTGGGAGGCCTCATATTGATCCTTGGAGAGCACGATGAGGTCCGGGTCGAGGCTGATGAGCTCCTCCACGGTGACGTCACCCTTGGTGAAGCCGCCGATTTCCGGCAGCTCGTTGACTTTGGGCGTGGTCTTTTCCAGCTCGCGGTAGTAGTCGGGCACATTCTGCTTCAGGTCCGATCCGATGGCCACGACCTTGTCCAGCGGGTCTTCCTTGTTGAGGATGCCGGTGGCAAAGACACTGCGGCCCTCTCCCAGGATGACGCGTTCCGGCGCGTGGTCCAGCTCCACCTGGCGGCCGGCAAGGTCTGTGAAACTCACAGCAGCAGTCCCGGCCTGCTCGCTGCCAGCACCGGCATTGTCGGCGGCACAGCCCGCCAGCGCGCCGGCCAGCGCCGCCACCATGGCGCACGCCCCTACCACTCGCCCGGTGCGTGGACGGGATGCCTGACCTGCAGGCGTCGATACGTGAAGCACAATTTCTCCTTCAAACTTTCGTCTTGCGGTCTGTCCGGAGGTTCATACTACACAGTCAGGTAAGGCTACCCAAAGCTGTCATAGGGTAGGCAATGCTCTTTCTAATTTATGCGGAGCGTAAAAAGGCCCCACCCCAGGCATTCCCCAAGGCAGGGCCTCTCTGCGCGCAGTCGCGCCCACTGGCGCGCGCCCGCGCTAGCGACGCTCAGCGAGCAGGCGCTGCAGCTCCTTGATATCGGACTTACGGCGCTTGGAGCGGAAGACGGAAAAAGCGATGAGGCCTACGACGGCCGCGCCAACGCCGGCGAGCGCCATCTGCACATTGCGCTCCTGCAGCTTCTGGGTTGCCGCGCCCTTAGCATCCTCGACGAAGTTCTGCGGCTTGCTGCGATCAGCGAGCTCATCCAAGGTACTAGCCAGCTGACGGCGGGTGCGCTCGATGTCGCGCTGGATATCATCAATGTTGCGTGCCACGTGAATCTCCTGAATTTTGACTTCGTTCGGTGTTGTTGCGGTTAGCTTCTATCTAACCGTTGTGGTTCTAACGTGGACATTCTACATTGACCGCCAGCGTGTCTGCAGAGTCGGTCAACGTTTATCTCACCCACGCTGCACCGAGTGAACATCGATGAGCGAAAGAGCCCTTGAACAGAGCACGGTAAGGTAGACACCATGACTGAAGCACAACGACTGTCCGTAGGGGACAAAGCCCCCGCTTTTTCCTTGAGCGATGATGCCGGCAACACCGTGAGCCTGAGCGACTACGCCGGCCAGCGCGTCGTGGTTTATTTCTACCCGCGCGCCAACACCCCTGGCTGCACGAAGGAAGCCTGCGACTTCCGCGACAGCCTGGAACAACTCAATGGCATGAACATCGCCGTGGTGGGAATCTCCCCTGACAAGCCCGAGGCACTGGCGAAGTTCCGCGAGGACCACGAGCTGAATTTCCCGTTGCTGTCTGACCCCGACAAGGAGGTCATGACGGCTTATGCTGCTTTCGGCGAGAAGAAAAACTACGGCAAGATCGTCCAGGGTGTTATCCGCTCTACCTTCCTCGTCGAGGAAGACGGCACGATCGGCCAGGCCATGTACAACGTCAAGGCCACCGGCCACGTCGCACGCGTGCTCAAGGGGCTCAACTAGGCCGTGGAATCTAGCTCGAAGTCACCGGAGATTCTGGTCCCTAGGCGCCGCCCAGCGCAGGCACGCAGCCGGGCCAAGTATGACCGGATTTTGTCCTGCGCGCGTCAGACGCTCGTGGACCATGGCTTTGAGTCTTTTACCTTCGACGAGGTCTCGCGCCGCGCGGAAGTACCGATTGGCACGCTCTACCAGTACTTTGCCAACAAGTACGTGCTGATCTGCGAGCTCGACCGCCAAGACACCGCCGCAATGCAGGCGGAGGTCGAGCGTTTTTCCCAGCGCGTGCCGGCCCTGCAGTGGCCGGACTTCCTGGAAGAATTCATCGACCGTATGGCCCGCGTCTGGCGCAACGACCCCTCTCGCCGCGCGGTGTGGCACGCCGTGCAGTCCACACCCGCGACCCGCGCCACGGCCGCCGACACGGAGCTCAGCCTGCTCAAGCCCATCGCGGAAATCATCGAGCCTCTTGCCCAGGGCATGGACGCCGACGCCCGAGTGGAAATCGCCGCCTTCCTCGTCCACACCGTGGTGTCCTTGCTCAACTACAGCACCATGCGCTCCGAGGAGAGCTTCGATGGCGTGGTGGAAGAGATTAAGCGCATGCTCATCGCCTACCTCTTCGCCATCGCGACCAGCGCCTAGGTCATGGCGTGGGTTATGGCGTGTGCCGCGAAAGGTGCACGGTAGCGGTGGCGTAGTCACCATCGTGGCTGATCGACAACGCCGTAGAAAAATCCCCCAGGGATTCCCGCGCGAGCCGGGCAATCTCCCCGCGCAGTTCAACTGCCACGCGCCCCCACGCATCCGGGCGGACCTCAATCTCGGCCCAGTCCACGGCCTCCTCCGCCAGGACCGGCGGGCGCCCGTAGAGCGCTTGCGACCACGCCTTGATGAAGGCCTCCTTCGCTGCCCAGCGCCCCGCGAAGTGCTGCGCGCGGGCAGCACCGATTAGCCCACGAGCCCGCGCCACGCGCAGCTCGGAGGCGCTGAAGACCCGCGCAAAACGTGTGCCGGGAAGCTCCAATTGCTGGGCAAAGGACGGAATGTGCACCAAGTCGGTGCCCACGCTCACGCCACTCATAGTCATGCAGACCAGCTTAGTTGCGCCAACCGTGGTCTAGCGCGCCAGCTCCTGCTTGAGCTCCTCCAATTCGTCGCCGCCGGCCATCCACTGGGTCAGCTCCGGCAGCGTGACCTCCTCCTTGGAAGCGTCGAGAGACATCTGCCCCACCGTGAGCACGATGAAGTGATCGCCCACGAGGTAGGCGTGTTGCGGGTTGTGCGTAATAAACACCACGCCCATGCCGCGTTCGCGGGCGGCGTCGATAAAGCGCAGCACCATGCCTGATTGCTTCACGCCGAGCGCGGCGGTGGGCTCATCCAGGATGATGTAGCGCGCGCCGAAGTAGATGGCGCGGGCAATGGCGACCACCTGGCGCTGGCCACCGGAGAGGGCGGAGAGTTCCACGGAGACATCGCCAAGCTCAATGCCCATCTCGGACAACTGCTCGTGCGTAATGCGCTTCATTTCCTCCTCACGCAAGCTCCCCAGCGCCCCGGTGAGCTCTTGGCCTAGGAAGAAGTTACGCCACACAGACAGCGAGGGCACTAGCGCCAAATCCTGGTACACGGTGGCAATTCCGGCATCGAGGGAATCGCGCGGACTCGTGAGATTCACCTCTTCCCCATCGACGGTGATAGTGCCGCCGGTGGGCTGGTTGAGGCCGGCGAGGATTTTAATCAGCGTGGATTTACCCGCGCCGTTATCACCCAGCACGCAGGTCACTGCGCCTTCCTTGACGCGGAGGTTGATACCGCGCAGGGCGTGGAAGTTGCCAAATGTTTGGGAAATATCGTGCAACTCAATCATGGTTATCGCTTCCTCGTAAAGTTGGCCACGGAAGTGTTCGTGAGCACGGCAAAGAGCAGCATCGCGCCGAGGAAGAACTTGAACCAGTCGGGGTTCCAGCCGGCGTACACGATGCCCTGGTTGGTCATGCCGAAAATAAGCGCGCCGATGGCGGTGCCCACCGCGGTACCGCGCCCGCCGGTCATGGAGCAGCCTCCAATGACCGCAGCGATGATGTAGAGGAACTCGTTGCCAATACCCTGGCCGGCCTGGATGGAATCGAAGGCAAAAAGGGTGTGCATGCCCACGAACCACGCTGCAAATCCGACGAGCATGAACAGCGCCACCTTGACGCGGCGCACGGGAACGCCGACGGCGCGGGCGGCTTCATCGTCACCGCCGACGGCAAAGACCCAGTTTCCCCAGCGCGTCTTGTAGAGCACCCACGAGGCGATGGCGACGAAGAGGATCCACCAGATGACGGTGGCGCGGATGCTCAAGCTGCCGATGTGGATGGTGCCGGAAAAAATGACGCGGGCAGAATCGAAGCCTTCCATGTCCGAAATGGTGGGGGTGGCCACCTGGCCGGTGACCAGCTTGGTAATCGCCAGGTTGAGACCCTGCAGCATAAGGAAGGCCGCCAGAGTAATAAGGAAGGAGTCGATCTTGGTGCGCACCACCAGGAAGCCGTTGAGCGCACCGATGGCCAGTGCGGTCAGCAGGGAAAGGCCCACGCCCACCCACGAGTTGAGGTGGAAGTTGTAGTTGAGCATGGTGGCCACGAGCGCCGCGGAGGTCACCGCCACGCCGGAGGACAAATCAAACTCATTACCAATCATGAGCAGGCCCACCGCCAGAGCCACGATGCCCAACGTGGAGCTGGCGTAAAGCACCGTGGAGAAGGCCTCCACCGAGCGGAAGGCGGGCGCCACGATCATGAAAAGGACGAAGATGACCACCGCGCCGAGCAAGCTGGCCAGTTCCGGACGGCGGATGAAGCGCGCGAAGCCGCTGCGGCGGGTCAGGCGGGTATCGGCGGGGGTTGATTGCGCCTCGTCTGATGCAGTCGTGGCTTCGCTCATCGCAGGCCTGCCTTAGCGGATTCGGAGATGATGTCCACGTTGGTGGAATCCACGAAGGAGGGGCCGGTGTACACGGGGCGTCCGCCGCCCATGGTGGAACCGTTGCGGTGTGCCAACCACAGCGAGTCGACGGCAAGGTAGCCCTGCATATAGGGCTGCTGATCGACGGCCCACTGGATACGCTTATCCGCAATGGCGTCGACAAGCTCGGCGTTGGTGTCGAAGGTGGAGACCTTGGCCTCGGAGGCGGCGTCAGCAACCGCGTCGGCGGAGCGCATGGCCACGGAGGCCTGCAGCGCCATGACCCAGTCAATGGACGGGTCCTGGCTCAGCTTCGCGTTGATGGTGGACTGCGCGGTGGTGAGATCCTTGCCGTTGACGTACAGGATCTCAACCTCGCCGTTGTCCAGCCCGTCCTTCACGCCGGCACAGCGCGACTCCTGCGAGGAGTTGCCCTGCTCGTGGATGACGCACAGTACGTGCTTGGCGCCATCGTCTTTGAGGCGCTCGCCGGCCTTGGTGCCGGCTACCTTTTCCTCTTGGCCGAAGAAGGCGCTCATGCCGTATTTCTGGTAATCATCCATGCCGGCGTTAAGCCCCACGGTGGGGATGCCAGCATCCACGGCCTTCTTGGCCACCGGTCCAATCGCCCCAGCGTTGGGCATGGTCACGGCGATGCCATCCACCCCGGAGTCGATGGCGGACTGGACCAAGTTTGCCTGGTTGGGCGCTTCCGGGTCGGAAGAGTAACGCAACTCGATATTGTCCTTGCGCGCGGCGTCCTCCGCGCCCTTACGCACGAGATCCCAGTACGTATCACCTGGTGCGCCATGGGAAATCATGGCAACGACAAGACGCTCGGTGTCGACGCCACCGGCTAGCTCACCGTCAGCTTCGGGACGGGGCGCACCACCGGTGGCGGAGCAGGCGGCAAGAAGGGTGGCAGCGGCTACCGAAATAAGGCCTAGTAGTGGCTTCTTAGCTTTATTCACCCTTGCATGGTGCCCCAGATTGGGGGACTTCTCCAACCCGCCTGACCTGCTTCTTTATCGTTCCAGAGGGGACACGCTGGGGATACTCTAGCGCCTGCTACCCCCGTTTCGTTGTGTCTCCTCCCTCCGGTTCGAGGATGCCGTTGCGAAGCCGAGCGGATTCGCTCAGCAGCGTTGCTGCCTCACGTTCAGCTACCTCGTCAGCTGTGCCTGCTCCCAAGTTGCGCTTTACCGGCCGCTCGTACAGCGATGGCCCACCGCGCATGCCTTCTTCTAAGCGCCGCAGTCCACGCAGCTCGCGATCGGCGGCGGCCACCCGCCAGGCTTCGGCCACGCCCTCACCCTGCTCCCGGGCCAATGCGGCAAAGAAAGCACTCGGGTGAACCAGCGCGATGAGGGCGGAGACGTGCCCGAAGCCCAGAGATGTCACCAGGCCCGCCTTCGGCGGGGTGCGGCGAAGGTCCAGCGGCTGGCGCAGCCACAGCAGGTGCTCGTGGCGGCGCAGCACGGGGTCGACGCAGTCCAGGGAACGGTTCGGCGGGAGAATTCCGCTGCGCAGTACCTGGGTCAGACCGATGAGTTGGAAGGCGGCGGCACCGCCCTTGGCATGCCCGGTCAGGCTCTTCTGCGATATCACATACAGCGGGTTGCCGGGGCTGCGGCCGAGGGCGGCGGCGATGCGCTCGTGCAGGTCAGATTCGTTGGGGTCGTTGGCGTTGGTGGAGGTATCGTGCTTGGACACCACGGAGATATCGTCGGGGCCGACCCCCAGCGCCTTCAGCGAGCTAGCCAGGCGAGACTCCCTACCGCCCCGCGCCGCGGAAAGTGCGCCCAAGCCCGGCGCGGGGATGGAGGTGTGCGCGCCGTCAGCGAAGGACTCGGCAAAGCCCACCACGCCCAGCACTGGCAACCCCATCTCCGCCGCAAAGCTTCCCCGGGCGAGCAGGATAGTCCCGCCGCCTTCGGATTCCACGAAGCCGGCACGACGGCGGTCATTAGCGCGGGAGAAGAAGCGATGCTCAATCCCCTTCGCTTCCAACTCCGCGCTATCGGCAGTGGCTGCCATGTCACCAAAGCCGGTAATACCCTCGATGGACAGGGCATCGATGCCGCCGGCCACGACGAAGTCCGCCTTGTGCAGGCGCAGCTTGTCGAAGCCCTCCTCCACCGACACCGCTGCCGTGGCACAGGCGGCCACCGGGTGCACCATCTGGCCATAGCCGCCGACATAGGACTGCATCACGTACGCGGCAATAACGTTGGGCAGCGCTTCCTGCAGGATGTCATTGGGGCGTGGCTGGGCCAAGAGCTTGTCGACGTACAGCGAGCGCAGCGCCTCCTGGCCTGCCATGCCGGTTCCCTGGGTGGAGCTCACGCGCGCCGGGTGGACATGGGCTAAGAGCTCGGCCGGGCTAAAGCCTGCAGAAAGGAAGGCATCCACTGTGCACACCAGGTTCCACAGGGCGAGCCGGTCGAGGTTATCCACCATGTCCGCGGGGATGCCGTAGACCTGTGGGTCAAAGCCCTCCGGAATCTGGCCGCCCGCAAAGCGGGTCATGGCCACGCGCCGCGGGACTCGCACCGCGGAGCCAGCAGGGCGGGTGACCTGCCATTCGACCTCACCTGTCGCGCCATCGACGCGGCGGAGTGTGGCGCCCTCGCAGCTGTCAACGAAACTGCGCGCCGTCTCTTCATCCTGCACGGTGAAGCTCAGCGGCTTCTCTAGATAGATGGTGGTCAGCTCGGGCGCGAGGTTATCCAGCATAGGTAGGTGTGGTCCGAAGTCATCGTGGAAGCGGCGTACACCAATCCCAGCGAGAACTTCGTCGTGGAAGCGCTCGTAGACGTCTTCCTCTGCTAACTTTTCACCTTCGGCCGTCAGCCATCCGGCTGTGCGCTCATCCCAACTAATGAGTCCGCGACTCCAGGCCAGCTCCAGCACGCCGGCCGCGGAGAGCTCTCCGCCGACCTCCACCTCATAGCGGGTACGCGAGGAGCCCAGCGGACCGAGCTCTCCCGCGCCGACGATGACCACCATGTCCTCGAGAGTCTGCGTTACCCCACTGAAGTCGGGGCTGGTCGACTCCGCAGGTTTCAGCACGTTCGGCAGGGCCTTCGCCGTTCGCGAAGCCTTCTCTACGCGCGAGCTACCAGCTGCCAGTGGTGCATCTGCTTCCTCTGGCTGTGACGCCCGGGCAAGTGCGGCTAGGTCCAACTCAGCATCGGCCAGCCCGCCGGTGAGGTCGACGCTCAGCGGTGAGGACGCTGCCTGAGCGCGGATCTGCGGGGACGCGGTGACGTCGAGAAGCTGCACCGCCATCTCCTTCGCTGAGAAGGTCCGCACGCCGCGGGCCTCCACCTGCTCAACCAGCGGATCGTTGCCGCCCATCAGGCCGGTGCCGCGCACCCACCCGATGTGGGCGTGCACCAGCGAGGTGCGCGCTCCCCAGCTGGATTGCTCGGAAGACCAGCGGTTAACCAAGGCATCGAGGGCCGCCTTGGCCTCGCCGTAGGCGCCATCGCTGCCGAAACGCCCGCGGTTTGGCGAGCCTGGAAGCACCACGTGCAGGCGGTGGCCCACGTGTGTATCCGTACCCACAGCGGAAAGCGCCGCAATAAGTTTTTCCACCGACCACAGCAGCAGGCGCATTTGCGACTCCGCCCCTGCCCCCACCTCCTTGAGGGTGCCCGTCACACGCGGCGCGGCGAAGGGGAAGAGCAGGTCCGGCACATAGGCCGGCTTTATCTGCACGGTTTTACCGCCCACGGTGGCGGTGTGCTCCGCCGCAATCCATTCCACGAGCGCATCCACGTCCGCGAAAGAATTGAGGTTTACGGGAAGGACCCACAGCGCGGCCGCGCCGACAGCCCGCCTGCGGTAGAGCTCCTTATAAAACTCCAGGCGCTCGTGGCTTAGCTGGGAGGTTGTGGCAATCACGGTTGCGCCCTCCGCAAGCAGTTCCCCGATGAGCTCCGCGGCGATTGAGCCTGGTGAACCACCTGTCACCACGGCTACCTGGTCAGCGAAGAGCAACCCGTCCGCCGGGGTGCGGGCATCGCGGGCCAAGTCCACATAGCCGAAGTGCTCGGCCAGGAGCGCTACCTCCTCACCGGCGCCCAGCACGTCGAGTTCGGGCTCTGTTTCTCCGGCGGCGCCTGCGCGGGCGATGTCCTCGCGGGCGCTGGCCCAGCGGTCGTCGAGAAGCACTGCCTTGCGCGCATCAAAAGCGGGGGCGACGCGCTGCTGCCAGTCCGGCCCCAGCTCCGTGGCAACGAGCTGCTCCAGCTCCGTGCGTGCTGCGCTGTCTCCCTGCTCAATCAGGGTCTCCTCACAGCCGAGGGCGGCGAGTGCGGCGCGGGCGGAGTCCTCCAGCGCCGATTCAAGGCGCTCGGTATAGGCGCGCACCGCTTCCGGGTCCACGGCCTCGTGTGGCGTTGCCGCTGCGGCCTTCTGCAGTGAGACTCCTTCACATTCCCCGGCGGCGCACACGGCGGCATCAATCAGCGCATCAAGCTCAGCTACCGACGCCACACCGGTCGTGGGCAAGCTGGCCAAGTCCCCGCCGCGCAACGAGGAGCCCTCGCGAGTACCCAGGACCAGCTGCACAGTCGCGCGGTCGACCCAGCCTGGCCCCAATCCCCAGGTACCGCTCACGCGCTCGGCCACGTAGCTGGGCTTCTTACCCGCCGGTCCCGTGAGCCGGTTGAGCGCCTGCGCAACCTGCTCTGTGAGGACCTCCCCGAATGGTGCATAGCCCGGCGCGCGCTGCGCCACACTCTCCGCCAGCTGCGGGATGGGTGTATCCGCAGCATTCTCGATGGCGCTGATGCCGAATTCCACGCCAAGGTCAACGAGCAACTGGTTGCGGCGGGAGGATACGCCTTCCACGAGGGTTTCGATGGAATCAGTCGCGGCCATTTGATCAGGGCGGACCTTCGTCCACAACGCAATAAGCATCTCGAGGGCCTGGTGCACGCTCAGCGGGCAGTCCTCGATGGCGGCCGGCGCCTCCTCACGTGGTGCCTGCACGGTTTCTTCCTGGTGTGTGTCAGGTTCTACCGATTCCGCTTCGGCGCTAACCGGTTGTGCGGCTTGCTCTGCGACCGCCTTCGCTGCTGGCCCGGGTGCCGGCTCGGCGTCTTCGGCAAAGACTCGCCCATGGTCGCGCTCATAGTTGAGCACCTCGAGGTCTGCGCTGCCCGCGTGCTGGGGAAGGCGCAGGGTTTGGCCCAGCATGTTGGTCAGCGTCGGCGCGGCGCCCACACCGACCTCGATGAAACGCTCCACGCCAAGCTGCGCGAGGAGCAAATCCTGGGTCTCTATCCAGCGCACGGGGGAAGCAAACTGCCAGGCCAGAAGCTCGATGAGCAGGGTACGGCCCAGGCGCGCCGGGCTCGCCACGGCACCATCGAAGTCCGCCAGAATCTCCGCGATGGGTTCCGAATCCACCACCGCGGCGATGGATTCCACGAACTCGCGGCTCAGCGCGAAGGGCCGCGCCACAAGGTTTGGAATATAGCGCCCCACCAGCGGGTCGAGATTGATTTCTTCAGGAATGAGTACATCGAGGTGCGCGCGGAAATCTGCCACGCCGCCCACTAAGCGGGAGGAGTGGAAGGGCACGTCAATCCCCGGAATGGGGATAACGGCACGCTGCCCAGGGGCGCGGCGCTCGGCGTCATCCGCCAACGCATCCAGCCCCGCTTTCGTACCGGCCACTGCATATTGTCGCCCGGCGATATTGTGGTTGACCACCTCAAGGAACTCGCCCGTATCCGCAGCGACCCGAGCGACATGGTCAAAGGCTTCGGTCGCGCTCATCCCCATCTTGTTCGGGCGCAGCGCAGCGAAACCGTAGAGAGATTGCCCAGCGGAATCGCGCTCGACCAGACGGTGCATGGTTAGACCGCGGACATAAACGATGTCCAACACTGCTTCCAAGGACAGGACCTCGGCATAGGCGGCCAGGGCGTTGTACTCGCCCACCGAGTGGCCAGCGAAGAAGGCACAACTTTCAAGAACCCCGGATTCTTTAAGCGCTGCAATCTGTGCGCAACCCAGCGTCGCCATAGCCACCTGCGTGAACTGCGTCAGATATAGCACGCCATCCGGGTGGGTGAATGCCTCACCATCCACCACCACGGTGTCGGGGTTATGGCGGACGATCTCCAGGATGGAAAAGCTCAAGCTCCGCCGCGTGTGTTTATCCGCGCGCTCCCATACCGCGCGCGCCGCCGCGGATTCTGCGTAGTCCTTCATGCCCATTCCTGGGGACTGGATGCCTTGGCCCGGGAAAGCATAGAAAGTAGTGGGGCTGCTCATTATCGCCCTTGCCTGCAGCACCGGCACGCCCTGACTGGTGGCGGTCACGCTGCGGACCTCACCGTAGCCGCGCCGCTTGTCGACGCCCACCCGTTCCACATCAAACTCCACCTCACTGCCGGGAAGCACGGGTGCAAGCCAGTTAACGGACCACTCGAGGACGCGGGTGCTGTCAAATGCCGCAGCCGCCTGCGCCAGCGCCGAGGTCCACATGCCGTGGACGATCGGGCCTTGACGATGCCCCGCCAGTGCCGCAGCGTTCGATGACAGGTGGATGGGGTTCCTATCCCCCGTTACAACGGCGAAGGGCCGCAGTGATTCCGGTGCCACCGCGGTGGTGCGGTGGCGGAAGGAACACGGAGTCTCACGGAGAGAGGACCCTGCACTGTTTTCTTGGCTGTTTGCTTGCGCGTTGGTTTCGGATGCATCACCATGCCGTCCGGTAATCAGGAAGCGCTCGTGCATCTGCGCGAATTCATGTTCTTCGTCGCGCACGGCTGTAGTCACGCCGACTGTAATGTCGACAACGCGCCCCGACGGTGTATCGCGTACCTCCTCCAGCTCGGCGGTGTAGCGCAGGTCCAAAGGCTCAGCGTCGGGGGCGGCGCTGCTGCGAAGCCGATCCCAGGCGTGCGGTGTGAGGCTCAGCGAGTGCTCGAGGTGGACAAGGTTGAGGAAGCCCTCCACTATCGGCTCCCTGCACTCGGTGTGGGCGCCGGCCAGGACTGCGAAGAGTGCCGGCCAGGCGCGGCCAACGAGGACATCGGGCGAGGCAGCAGTGCTCATCTCCCCGCTCGTCACCGCACCATACTGGGCAATGTCGGTGGCACTGAGGTCAGCGCTGATTGTTGCGGCCCCGGAATCAACCTCAGGTAGGTCGCCGCCGGCAGCTTGGCGCAGCAGCTCCCGCATGGCGGATTCGGCATCGTCGACAATGACCAGTGGTGAGGCGCCCGGAATGCGCGGCGAAGTGATGCGCACACGCAGCTCAGCTCCGGAATGGAACGGAACGGTCAACCACATGGCATCGTCGCCGGCAGCCTCCAGTTCCACGCCATGAAGGCCCAAGCGCAGAGGGTTGGGCTGCTCGCGCCCGGCCCAATTCAGCCCCGGGGCGCGGCGAATGAGCTCTTCAGTGCTGAAAGCGGGCTCGCCAGAGCCATCCTCGGTCTCGTCAAGAAGCGCAAGTGCCGCCTGTTCGAAGCGGCCAAGTATCTGCGCCACCGGCCCGTTGGCCTGCTCGATTCCCTCAACGGCTGCCGTGCCAGGGATGATGCAGACCTCATCGGCCTCGTAGTGCTCATCGTGCGCCTGCCACAAGGTGTCGCGGCGCCAGCGGCGGCGTACGTCAGAATCGATGACCGGCACAAAGTTTGCGGGTTTGCCCGGACCATCCACGAGCTGGATGAACCATGCGGCGTCGGTCGGGTGCAGCGCGGCGTCACCGTAGAGTTCGGTCAGTTGGGCACTTGCCGCAGCCGGGTTTTCGCGGTCAACCTCAACGCGCAACTCAATCTCGCCGTGGTCGGTCGGATGAAGGCGGGCTTCGGCGCGAGCCACCATGCGCAAGAATCGACTCAACCAGGATTCATCGACCCAGCCGTCCAGGTAGGACAGCTCGAGGTAGCGCTGCAGCCACTCGGAATAGGACATCTCATTAAGGTCCCCGAAATAGGGCTTGCACGTGCACCCGATGGCCTCAATGATCTCCGCGCGGTGAGTCTCCACGGCCGCAGCGTCACCGGCCGCCTCATCCAAGAGGCGCCCAGCGCGGGCAAAGGAATTGTCCAGCTCGTGAATGTCTGCCCCCAGGTCCGAGCGTCCCGATACAACGTCGTCGCGCTTCGCAGCGACGAGCGCCTGCTTTACCGACTTGGATGCGGTGGATTCCTTCGCCGCCATGGCAGCGGTGCCCACCATGATGGCATCGACTGGCGCTGCGGGCAGACCGTAGCGCTGCGCCCACGTGCCCAGCAGGTACTCTGCTCCACGCGCTGGGGTACCGATTCCCCCACCAACGGCGAGAAGGACATTGTCGTGCTCACGGATCCGCGCGTAGGTAGCAACAAGGACCTCATCGAGACTTTCTAAAGAGTGGTGGCCACCGGCCGCGTTACCTTCCAGCTGCATGATGACGGTGGTCTCAGGGAGTGCGTCCGCAACGCGGAGAACCTCCTCCACCTGAGCCGAAGTTCCCGGCTTGAAGGCGACCCACGGGATATTCGCTGCGTGGAGCTTCCCCACCAGCTCTATTGCCTCCTCCACAGGCGGAATACCAGCGGAAATCACCACGCCGTTGATAGGCGCTCCCACTGCGCGTGCCTGCAGAATCGAATTCGGCCCCTCGATCTGGCGGCGCCACTGGGAAGCCGCGAGGTACAGCGCATTGAACTGGGCGTTAACCCCAGGCTGCAGCAGTCGGCCCAGGGTGTGCAAGTTCTCTTTAAGGATGGCATCGGTGTGCTGTCCCCCGCCGGCCAATTCGGCCCAGTGCCCGGCATTGGCTGCCGCGGCGACGATGTCCGGGTCGACCGTGGTGGGGGTCATCCCGGGGAGCATGACTGGTGAGTAGCCGGTGGCCCGAGTGAAAGCAGTCGACAGACGCCCGTTTACCACGCGCGGGGCCCACTCGGACCACGCGCGTGGCAGAGAAGGTGCGCGTCCCGGTTCCACGAGCTGAGCCAGTCCTTGCGCTGTCCCCACGGCCAGCGTGCCCACGCCGTGCCCGGCAACGAGATCGCGTGTCAGCGGCTCCACCCCGCGGGTGGGCCCGACTTCAAGGATCCAGCGAGCCCCAGCGTCAAGCGCCGAATCAACGCGCTCGGGCCAGTCCACGTAGTCCGTGAGCACGGCGCGCGCGAGCTGCGCGGTGATTTCTGGGTCCAAGCCGATTCGCCCGGCCCAGCTTTCTACCTGTTCCACCGCATACTGCATGGTGGGATGGTGGAACGCGGCCGAAACGTCAAGGTCGGAAACGGTGACTGCGGCGGGCTTGACTTCCTCCCCTTCCGTAAGGGTCGAGTTCTCCTGCAGCGCGGCCTTCACTCGGGCAAGCTCAACCGGTGTTCCGACGATGACGAAGCGCCCCCGTCCGTTGTCGAGGCCAATGCGGGCACCGGCTTCATGCAGTTGCTGCTTCGTCGCACCGGTCACCGCCGCCATGGGTGCGCCCTGCGCGGTGCGGACGAGCCCAGCGCTGCGCGCGGTAGTCACCATGGCTGCGCCGATGAGACGCGCCAGTGCCAGAGCCCCCGCTGGGCTCATGCGCTTCTTCACCACCGCTGCGGCGAGCACGCCTTGGGAGTGGCCGATGCTGCTCACGGCGTCCTCGAGTTCTACTCCGTGTGCGCGCAGGTTTTCTAGCACCGCCAGCTGTGCGGTGAGGATGCCGGGAGTGGAAAGTGGGACGTCGGCAAGCGCGTGCGCCCACGCCGGCTCCGCATCCGCCCAGGCCAGGGGTGCAAACCCGTGTGGCGCAGCGGGCAGGAGTTCCTCGTCCAGTGGGGCAAGCAGTTCTTCCGCCTCAGCGAGGTACTCAGTCAGTTGCGGCCCGACACCAGTGGCAAGGGCGTCGCGCAACGTCGGCAGCCAGGCATAGCCTTGTCCGGAGAAAGACAGCGCGAAAGGCTCGGAACCCAAGTGCGCAACCAAAGGCACAGAGACGTGGGAATCGGACACCGTCACTACTCCCCCAAAGCGCGAGCGACAAGCTGCGCGGCCTCATCGAGGGAAGACCGGGCCTTCGACTCAGGAATATCAGAAAAGACCTGGAAGGCGTGGTCTGGGACAACCTCGGCCGAGCGCTGCAAGCCGCGTTCAGCAAGGTACTCGTCAAAGAACATATCGATACTCATACCGTGTGCCGATTCTACCCACTAGGATCACTACGTCATGGCCACTCGTACCCCGTTCTTCATCGCCGCACTACTTAACGCCGCGATAGCCGCACTGGTGGCTGTGGGCCTTTTCCTTCCCGCCCCAGCCGATCCCCCATTCGAGCAGCCCAGCGCCACAACGGCAGCGGCGCCGGTCCAGGAGGGACCTACAGAAGAACAGTCCGAAGAGGCCGCTCCCGCGCCGGAGATCGCCGAAACACTCGCCGCCTTGAATTCCTTGGAGGTCAAAGGCCGCGCTCCCATGACCGGTTATGAGCGTGAGGAATTCGGCCAAGCGTGGTCCGATGATGTGACGGTGGACTTCGGACACAACGGCTGCGATACCCGCAACGACATCCTCCGCAGGGATCTGGATCCGGAAAGCCTCGTGCTCAAGGAAGGCACCCACGACTGTGTGGCGCTGTCCGGGGTTTTGCACGACCCTTATTCGGGCCAGGACATTGAGTTTCAGCGCGGGGCGCAGACCTCACGCGCGGTGCAGATCGATCACGTTGTGGCGCTGGCCGACGCCTGGCAGAAAGGCGCCCAGCAATGGTCACCGGAGAAGCGCCGCAACTTTGCCAATGATCCACGCAACCTCCTTGCCGTCGACGGTCCTCTCAACCAGCAGAAAGGCGCTGGTGATGCCGCCACGTGGCTGCCGCCTAACAAAGGTTTTCGCTGTGAATATGCGCGCCGCATCGTCGAGGTAAAAGCGACCTATGGAATCTGGGTTACGGAGGCAGAAAAGGATGCACTCAGTCGGCTGCTGCACGCCTGCTGAGTATTTCTATCCCCCTTAATGTGTTTTAAGCGTTGCGGGTGCGTTCCGGCTACCCCCGAAATTATGCGCATAATATTCATCCGCACCTAACGCTGGAGCTTAGTTTTCCACGATCGGAATTCCGGGGCGCACTGCACGGGCAAAGGGCCTGACCCGTTCCCAAGCCATTCGCAAGCACGCCCTGCGCACTTCCATCATTCCGGTTGCGACCTCCGTTGCTTTCTCCGTTCCCGACATCTTCACCGGCGCCATCATGATGTTGACCATCTTCGCGTGGAAGGGCAACGAAAAGAGAGCCTTCCCAAGCTGCGGAAAGGCCCTCTTCATGTGGTTTTGAATGTGCTTAGTTATTGCCCTTGTTGAGCTGATTGCGCAACTGATCAAAGTAGTCGCGCGCGCTCTGCGGCTGGTTATTGCCCTGCGGCGGGGCCGGGAAACCCGAGAACTGACCAAAGCCCTGGCCCTGCTGTGCGTTCTGTACGTGCTCCTGTGCTTGTTGCTGTGCGCGCTGCGCCTGCTCCATCATCTCAGCATCGCGGCGGGCACGCTCATCCCGCTCGCGGCGCTCCTGTTCCTCACGACGGCGACGCTCCGTGGCGGCATCCTCGCGGCTGTGCTTTGCTTCGCCGGCCGGCATCTTCGGCTTCGGGGCTTCGTTAATAGCGTTAGTGGACAGCAGCGTATCGCGCATACCGCCGAAGAGATCCTGCATGCCGCCCGGGTTAGACGGCATGTACAGCACATTGGTGTGGGCGCGGTCGGCCACGTCCACCATGGCGTCAAGGTACTGGGAGACCAGCATGAGGGTCTCGGGGTTCTCCTGCACACCGGCAGCACGCAGCAACTCGTACTGCTGGGCAATACCTTCGACGATTTCCTTACGCTGGTCAGCCACACCGCGGCCCTGCAGCTTCTTGGCCTCGGCCGCACCTTCGGCTTCCTTGACCACACGGATCTTCTCAGCTTCTGCCTGCGCCACGGCAGCCTCGCGCTCACGCTGTGCGGCGTTAATAGAGTTCATGGACTCGCGCACGCGGGCATCCGGGCGAATATCGGTAACGAGGGTGTTAACGAAGTTCCAGCCGTAGGCGGCCATGTTATCGCGCAGGGACATCGCTACGTTGCGGGCGATGGTGTCCTTGGAAGAGAAAGAATCATCCAAGTTCATGTTCGCCACGGAGGAACGGACGTTGTCCTGGACATAGGCCACGATCTGCTGCTCGTGGTTGGACAAGGTGTAGAAAGCCTGACGCTCGCTGCCCTGAACTACCTCGTACTGCACGGCAACGGGGATCTGGACGAAGACGTTGTCCTTGGTCTTGGTTTCCACCATGACATCGAGCTGACGGATCTGCAGGCTAATCTTGGCGCGCACGCGGTCGACATAAGGCACCTTGAAGTGCAAGCCCGCGTGAGCAACGCTCACGAACTTACCCATCCGCTCAATGATGGCGGCCTCCTTCGTCCGGACGATGAAGAAACCGTCGAAGGCAGTGGCAATAATAATGAGGAGAATCACGCCAATGACGATGAGACCGGCCATAGGCTTATCCTTTCTGCTCGGTTAAGGTTTTCCTAACCAGTGTGCCATACGGTGACCACCACCACATCTCGAGAAAGAACATTCCCCGAGAGCTCTCGGAGCACTCTTATCGCTCATCAGCCGCGCGGAAGAGCTCGCCCAAAATCCCCGCGCCGTCCTCACCAATACCGTTGTGCTGGAAGCGGTTGGTCACCACTGGGCGCAAGTCGCGGTAGGTCTCTCCTGTAGCCAGGGAGTCTTCGAAGGGCACGAAGATATCGTCCAAGTAGATGGCGGCGGAGGCGGTAACGGGTGCGGCGGCAAGTACGGCCGCATCATACGGAGAGCTTGCCCACTCGTGGGCGGCGAGCTCCTCGGCGGCCTGCTTGAAGGGGCGCAGCGCCGGATCCTCATCGAACTGCCAGGGGAAGATGTGCTCACCAGTGAGATAGGTACCATCCTCGGCGAACTCGGGGAACTCCTCACGCATGCGGTGCGCAGCCCAGCCGGTGACGGCCTGGCCGCCGACGCCACCGTAGATAGATTCATGGATGGCCGCGTACAGCGGGCCAGCCTGGAAGCTCACGCGGCTTCCGACGTCGTTGAGGAAGTCCGAACGCAAGCGCTTCTCCCCACCCACGGTGCGGAAAGGTTCCTCCAGCAGGTAGCCCAAAGAATCGAAGCCAGTGCCGCGCCCCAACTCAATTCCGATAGTGCGGAAGCGGCGCGCAGACAGGCGCTCCCCTGTCGGAAGTAGCTCCTCCGAGTTGTCTAGGTGGTGGAGGATTTCCTCGACGCGCGCTTTAGCCCACGGGAACTGGGCATAGAAACGCTCGTGACGCACCTTGAGCTTGGCAAAAGTCGTGCGGTAGAGATCATCTGCACCCTTGGCCAGGGTAGGAAGGCCACCTGTGAGGAAGGCTCGGCCGATAGACTCCGGGAACATCGAAGCATAGGCCGTGATGATGAAGCCGCCGAAGGACTGACCAAAGAGATCCCAGGACTCCTCCCCCAGGTGCTCACGCAGGTGTTCGGCATCGCGCACGATGTTTTCCTGGCGCAGTTGGGCCAAGCGCTGTGCGGTGCGGTCCTCGGCAGGACTCAGCTCATCAATGCGGTGGCTGCGACCCGTGCCGCGCTGGTCCGTGAGGATCCAGCGGTAGCGCTCCAAGCCCTTCCCGATGAGTCCGGAAGCACCCGTCGGCCTTGGCGCGGGAAAACCCGGCCCGCCCTGGTTATAGAGCAGCGCTGGGTAATTCTCACCGCCGGGCGGGATGATTTCCCGGGCGTAGAGCTCGAACTCCCCCGCGGCGGGATTGTCATAGTCCCAGGGGACGGTGATGGTGTGTTCCTTGATGGTGTGGCCGAAGCGTTTCATGCTTCTAGTAGACCACGAAACCCTCCTCGCGGAACGCATCGCGGATAGATTCAACATCTTCCGGTTTCGGCGGCTTGGTGTCCTCGAGAGTGTAGGGATAGCCCAACTCGCGCCACTTGTCCGCGCCCATGTTGTGGAAAGGCAGGACCTCGACGCGCTCGACGTTGCTCTTCCAGCGGGAGACAATCTTGACAACGTTGGCGACGTTTTCTGGGGAGTCTGTCAGGCCAGGGACGACCACGAAGCGAATCCACACCGGCTTGCCCATCTCATTGAGACGGTCACCGAAGTCGATCGTGGGTTGCAACTCGCGGCGAGTGACTTCCTTGTAGGTCTCCTCGTCACCAGCCTTGACGTCCAAGAGAACCAGGTCGATGTTGTCCATGTCCTCATCGCGCACGCGTGAGCCTAGGTATCCCGACGTGTCAATCGTCGTATGAATACCGGCGTCATGGACCTCTTTGAGCAGGCGCCGGGTGAAGGCGATTTGGAACAGCGCCTCGCCACCCGACAAAGTCAGACCACCTCCTGAAGCCTTGAAGACGGGCTTATAACGCTTGACGCGCTTGACCACATCCTCGATGCGCTCCAAGGTGCCAACCTTCATCTCCATGGTGTCAGGGTTGTGGCAATACTGGCAGCGCAACGGGCAGCCCGACATGAACATGGTCATGCGGGTTCCGGGGCCATCAACAGCCGTAACCAGCTCCCAAGAATGCACGAGCGCGACATCGCCGGAGCGGCGGGCCTGCATCAGCTCCGAGCGGGTAAAACCGTCGAGGTCGTTGTCCGTTCCTAAACCGGCGGCGGCGCCGCGCACCTTCTCCCCTTCTTCAGGAGAAAGACGCACGACGCCGGTAATGCCATCTGCCATTTAGGAACCCTGGTGGAAGGTGCGGGAGATAACGTCCAGCTGCTGCTCG
Source organism: Corynebacterium aurimucosum (assembly GCF_030408555.1). Lineage (NCBI taxonomy): Bacteria > Bacillati > Actinomycetota > Actinomycetes > Mycobacteriales > Corynebacteriaceae > Corynebacterium > Corynebacterium aurimucosum. Next base: position 2,208,514 of record NZ_CP047048.1, read on the forward strand.
CGTGTGAGCTTCACAAAGTTCACCGCGTAGCCGGAAACGCGGACCGTGAGGTTCGGGTACTTCTCCGGGTGCTCAACGGCGTCCTCCAAGGTGGACTTGTCCAGGACGTTGATGTTGGCGTGGTAGAGGCCCGAGTCCATGTTGTTGGCGGTGCGGTTGGCCTTCATGGTGGCGAGGCGCTCGTCAAAAGTTGGGGTTGCCATGATGTGTTCTCCTTGGGAAGTGGTGTGGAAGTGGTCTATTCGGAATCCATGATGAAGCCGGCGTCGAGGACGCCCACCAGGTTGGTGATGCGCTCCTCCGGGGTGCGGCCCAATCCGGATGGGGTGATGGTGTTGGTCAGTGAGATGCCATCGAGGGCATCCTTGTAGTCCAACTTGCCCACCGACAGCATGGAGGCAACCATGCCGTGGTTATCCGCGCCGTTCTCCGGGTTAGCGCCTGGGGCGAACGGGGTACCTGCCTCGTGGCCGGACGGGAAGGAACCAGTTGCCTTGCCGTAGACCACGTTGGAGGTAATGGTCAGCACCGACTGGGTCGGAATGGCGTTGCGGTACATCGGGATGGCCTTAATCTTCGCCATGACGGTGTGGACGATGGTGGCGGCGATATCATCGGCGCGGTCATCATCGTTGCCGTAGAAGGGGAAGTCACCTTCCGTCTTGTAGTCCACGATGAGGCCGGTCTCATCGCGCACCGGGTAGACCTTGGCGTACTTAATGGCGGAAAGCGAGTCAGCCACGATGGACAGGCCGGCGATACCGCAGCCCATGGAGCGCACGATATCGGAATCGTGCAGCGCCATCTCAATGGACTCGTAAGCGTACTTGTCGTGGCAGTAGTGGATGATGTTCAGGGCCTCAACGTAGGTGCCGACGACCCAGTCCAGCATCTCCTCGTACTTCTGCCAGACCTCGTCAAAGTCGAGCGGGCCATCACCCTGGATAGGCTCGTAGCCATCCACAACCTGCTTGCCGCTGACCTCGTCGCGACCGCCGTTGATGGCGTAAAGCAGGGCCTTGGCGGCGTTCACGCGGGCACCGAAGAACTGCATTTGCTTGCCGACGGCCATCGGGGACACGCAGCACGCAATCGCGGCGTCATCGCCCCACTGGTCACGAATCTGCTTATCGGACTCGTACTGGATGGAGGAGGTCTCAATCGAGATGTGGGCGCAGAATTCCTTGTAGCCCGCCGGCAGCTGCGGATCCCAGAAGATGGTGATGTTCGGCTCCGGTGATGGGCCCAGATTAATCAGGGTCTGCAGCAGGCGGAAGGAGGTCTTGGTGACCTGGTGGCGGCCATCCGTACCGAAGCCTGCATCGGTCCAGGTTGCCCAGTACGGGTCACCGGAGAAGATCTGGTCATAGTCCTCGGTACGCAGGAAGCGCACGATGCGCAGTTTGAGAACCAGCTGGTCGATGATCTCTTGGGCATCTTCCTCAGTGAGGATGCCTGCGGCGAAATCACGCTCAAAGTAGCAGTCGAAGAAGGCGGAAAGGCGGCCGATGGACATCGCTGCACCGTCTTGGGACTTGATGGAGGCCAAGTAGCCAAAGTAAGTCCACTGCACTGCTTCGTGGGCAGTCTTCGCCGGCTTCGAGATATCGAAGCCATAAGACTCAGCCATGATCTTGAGCTTCTTCAGGGCCTTGATCTGCTCGGCGTGCTCCTCACGGTAGCGGGCCCAGTGCTCGGAGAAACCGAGGTCTCCCACCGCGCTCTTGGATGCTTCCTTCTCGGCGATGAGGTAGTCCACGCCATAGAGAGCCACGCGGCGGTAGTCACCGATGATGCGGCCGCGGCCATAAGCATCCGGCAGGCCGGTGATGATGTGGGAGGAACGCGCTGCGCGGATGCGCGGGGTATAGATATCGAAGACCGCATCGTTGTGGGTCTTGCGGTAACGCGTGAAGATCTTCTCGATCTCCGGATCGGTTTCCTTGCCGGCTTCCTTAATGGCCTGCTTGACCATGCGCCATCCACCATTGGGCATCATGGCGCGCTTGAGCGGAGTATCCGTCTGCAGACCGACGATGACATCATCATCCTCGGAGATATACCCAGCCGGGAAAGCATCGATATCACTCGGGGTGTGGGTATCCACATCGAAGATGCGCTTCTGGCGCTCGACGGAAAGATAGTTCTTCTCCAAATGATCCCACACGCGCTGCGTCTTCTCGGTGGGCCCAGCGAGGAAGGAAGAGTCCCCGTCATAGGGGGTGTAGTTTCGCTGGATAAAATCACGAACGTCAATGTTTTCAGTCCACGGGCCGGGCTCAAAGCCCTTCCATGCCTCGAACTGCACAGACTGTTCCGTTGCGGTGGTCACTATATTGACTCCCTTCATAGTTCACACGACGCGTAAACACTTAGTCGCAGAAGGGTTGTAGGTGACTTCGGCTCACGGGCAATTCGGTCAACACGTATCGTCACCGAACCCCTCTCTGTAGCCCATAGTAGGGGGACAAACGCATAACCTCACATCGGCACATGCGTGCCCCGCGCCACCGAACGGGCTGGTTTTAGCACCACACAGGTCAGCTCTCTCATAGGTAACGGCCGTACGGTTGGATGCGGGGGTAAATCACCCCCTGACGTGGCCTTTCCCACACCTTTCGGGCGAGTTCTTGGTGCCTGTCCGCGCCGCACTCTATTGTTATGCGCAGTATCCTCATCTCGCCCTTCAGCAAGGAGCTCTTTGCGTGTCTCACACCGCCGCTACCGCTAGCCCTGCCACTGCCCCAACCCACCCCGTTGATGTGGTCCCGCCGGCGCCCAAGCTGGCGGCACTCGGACTCCAGCACGTTCTCGCTTTCTATGCCGGCGCGGTCATCGTGCCACTGCTTATCGCTGGTTCCTTGGGCCTCGATGAGGCCACCACGATTCACCTCATCAATGCAGACCTGTTGACCTGTGGTCTGGCGACGTTGATCCAGGCGGTGGGCGTCGGCAAGCACATCGGTGTCCGCCTTCCCATCATCCAGGGTGTGACCACCACGGCGGTAAGCCCGATCATTGCCATCGGCATGAGCGCTGGCGACCAGCCGCTGCCGACGATTTATGGCGCGATTATTGCTGCCGGTATCTTTACTTTCTTTGCTGCGCCGGTCTTTGGACGCGTGCTCAAGTACTTCCCCCCAATTGTCACCGGCACCGTGCTTCTGGTGATGGGCACGTCGCTGCTGGCGGTCTCAGCAAATGACTTTGTCAATTACGCGGACGGGGTTCCGGCCGCACGCGATCTGCTCTATGGCTTCGGCACGCTCACCATCATTATCATCGTGCAGCGTTTCTTCCGCGGCTTCCTGGGTACTCTGTCTGTGCTGCTTGGTTTGGTCATCGGTACTGGCGTGGCCTTCGCACTGGGCGATACGTCCTTTGACGGCGTGCGTAAAGCCGATGCCATCGGTATGACAACACCTTTCTACTTCGGTATGCCGAAGTTCGACATCATGGCGATTCTTTCCCTCATCATCGTCATGATCATCACCATGGTGGAAACCACCGGCGATGTCTTCGCCACCGGTGAGATTGTGAAGAAGCGCATCAAGCGCGATGACGTGGTGCGCGCCATTCGCGCCGATGGTCTCTCCACCACCCTTGGTGGCGTGATGAACTCCTTCCCCTACACCTGCTTCGCGCAGAACGTCGGCTTGGTTCGCCTGACTGGTGTGAAATCCCGCTGGGTAGCCGTGTCCGCAGCGGGCTTCATGATCATTCTGGGCCTGCTGCCCAAGGCCGCAGCTGTTGTGGCGGCTATTCCCTCCCCGGTGCTCGGCGGCGCCTCCCTCGCATTGTTTGCCAACGTTGCGTGGGCGGGCCTGCAGACCATTGCGAAGGAAGACATTACTGATGGCCGCAACGCCGCCATCGTTACCACCGCGCTGGGACTGGCCATGCTCGTTACCTTCAAGCCGGACGTGGCCACCGCCTTCCCGGAGTGGGCGCAGATCTTTGTCTCCTCCGGAATGTCCATCGGCGCTATCACGGCGATTTTGCTCAACTTGCTGTTCTTCCACGTCGGCTCGCAGTCTGGCGATGATGTCAGCCGTCTCGACGGCGCCGGCGTCTCGCTCAAGGAGCTCAACGACATGGACCGCGACAGCTTCGTCAGTGCGCTGCGCCCGCTCTTCAACAACGAAACCTGGCCGCTCGAAGCTGCCTGGGAGCTGCGCCCCTTCCAAGATGTCAGCCAGCTGCGCGAAGCAATCCAGGTCACGGTCCTCACTGCCCCCGGCGAGCAGCGCCGTGCCCTGATCCACGACTACCCCGCGATGGATGAGCTACTGCTTGCCGATTCCGACACCGCCGCCACTATCTCTGCTGACCGCGGTTCCTTGGCTCTGGATGACCTCGACGACGTTCAGACACAGCAGCTTATCGACGTCTCACAGGCCTACCGCGAACGCTTCGACATGCCATTTGTGGCGTACCTAGACACCAATGACTCGGCCGATCGCGTCATCGATGCGGGCGTGCGCCGCTTGTCCAACTCGGATGAGCTGGAACAGCGCGTGGTCTTGAGCGAAATCATCGAGATTGCCAATGACCGCTTCGATATCCTCCTTGCGGACGCTAACCCGGTGCGGGCTTATTGGGACCGCAAGTTCACGGAGGTGGAATGAACGTAGTTCATTCCACGTAGATGTAGTTCATTCCACGAAAGAGGGCACTCAGAGTGAGGATTAGCTGAACTCCATGGTGACCTGGGCCTCAGGATCTACTCCGCGAATGATGCCTTCATAAAAGCTGCGGGCTTGGTCCTGCAGGAGCTCGCGGTTGTCGTTGATGTCCTTGCGCTTCTTATCGGCGCTGAGGACATCTGACACTGTCGAGGCGGCGTCGAGTGGCTGGGTGGTCCAGCTGAGCACGCCGTTATCTTCCACTGCGGTCTTAAACTCTTCATCGGTATGCCCGATAAAAATGAAGTCCGGGATATGGACCGTGTAGGCATGCTCGCCGGTCTCAGTGACGCGCACATCCTTGCCTTCGATACCGAGCTTGGCTTTGTAGGAATACTGCACAAATTGGGTGCGGTCGGTCCACGGGACGCGTACACCAAATACTTCGCCGACAGAGGATTTCTCCGCCAGCCCCTGGATACCCAGGCTGAGCAACACCACTTGCTCTTCACGTTCGACTGCGTTGACCACCTGAGTATTAGTGGACTGAACTGGGGCGCTATAAATCTCGTTCGGCTGGCGTACGGCATACACACCCAAGCCAGCGCAAGCGAGTGAAAGAAGCACCACAATCGCGATAAGTGTGGTGCTCAGTTTGCGGCTCGTCATACCTACCTACAGCTGGAACTGCTGAATAACTTCAGTGCGGCGCTTGTGCTCCATCCAGAAGGACAGGAATGGAACAACGCCGGCAAGCGCCGTGGTGAAAAGCTTGCTTACCGGCCACATGGCACGCGGACCGAGGACCAGGATGGACACGAGGTAGACCATGTAGGCCACGCCGTGTGCTTGGGCGATGAGCGTGGCCCAGGATGGCATCTCCATCCCCACGCCGTATTGCAGAATCATGCGCGCAACAAGAATGAGAAGAAAAATACCGGTGATAGTGGCGGCAATGGAAAAGAACTTCAGCGGGCCACGGATACGCGCCTGGCGGTCAGGATGGACAGCGTTGTTGACTGAGTTGCTCATTAATACTCCTCTTCAGTGCCGCGACGGCGGCGCTGCTTGTTCATAGCGTTAAAGGTGTCCACATCAATCTGTGGGCGAGACGGTAGGAAATCTTCGTCGATTTTAGTCGCGGTGTGCTCCTTGGCCGCGCGCACGCTCTCTGCCTCATACTGGGCTGGCTCTTCTCCCCGCTCGAGTGCTTCGTTCTCGGCATCAATTCGCTCATTCTCGTAGCGTATGGCAGTGCGGTAAGCGTAAACAACAAATACCGCGAACAGCGGCCATTGGAAGGCGTATCCCAAGTTCTGGAAGGTTCCCGAACCGGAGCGGAACCGCGTCCATTGCCAATAAGCAAGGAATAAAAAGAGCACGACAAAGATCACGATGAGGACGATGTGCCACCATCGAACCTTCATCCGCTTTTTCGGTGCTGGGTTGGTGCTCACTCTCAACAGCCTACCCACCACGCCCGGAAAAGTGGATTTCCGTCTATGGGCTGCTGCCCTGTAGGCTAGTGAACGTTGCGCAGAGTCAAGAGTGCTCCGCAGCAACTAAATCCGCGCCCGTGGCGGAATTGGCAGACGCGCTAGATTTAGGTTCTAGTGTCTTATGACGTGTGAGTTCAAGTCTCACCGGGCGCACATAGTCAGACCCCCGCGCGGTTTCCGTGCGGGGGTCTTGTCGTCACAGCGCTCGGCAAGCCAGCCCAGCTCGCGGATACCGGGATTGCGGTCACGGCTTGGCTGTTGCCGGGGCTTGCGGTCATGGCCCGGCGGATGCTTAGGCTTGGCCGGCAAGCGCCGCTAGGGGTTCACGCAGCTGCGCCAGCGCGCGGCCGCGGTGCGAGACAGCGTTCTTCTCCTCCGGGGACATCTCCGCGGCAGAGCGGGATTCGCCTTCGGGCTGGAAGAGGGGATCGTAACCAAAGCCATTTTCGCCCTGTGGGGCGGTGAGCAAGGCGCCTGGCCAGCGGCCCTCCACCACGTGTTCCTGCCCATCCGGGGTCACCAGCGCGCAGACCGACACGAAGGCAGCCGCGCGACGTTCAGCGGGTACATGGGACATCTGTCCTAGCAGCAGCTGGTTATTCGCTTCATCGTCTCCGTGGCCGCCCGACCACCGAGCGGAGAGCACACCCGGCATGCCGTTGAGTTCTTCCACCGCGAGGCCAGAATCATCCGCGATCGTGGCCAATCCGGTGTGCTGTACCCCGGCGCGCGCCTTGATCAGCGCGTTATCGGCAAAGGTGCGGCCGTCTTCCACAGGCTCCGGGTAGGTTTCCACTGCGGACAGTGGGAGCAGTTCGATGCCCGCGATGCCGGCATCAGCGAGAATCTTCTCCAGCTCCTTGAGCTTCTTGGCATTATTCGAAGCGACGAGGAGTTTTACCATCCGAGGGCCGCCTTTTGAACGTCGATAAGCTGGGCGCAACCTGCCTGGGCCACGTCCAACATGTCGTTAAGCTCCGCGCGGCCGAACAGGCCGTGCTCACCGGTTCCCTGAATCTCGACGAAGTCTCCGCCCTCCTGCATCACCACGTTGAGATCAACCTCCGCGCGGGAGTCCTCTTCATAGGGCAGGTCGAGGCACACGTGACCGTCGACGATGCCGACGGAAACAGCGGCAATAGGATCCAGCAGCGGCTCGCCCGGGACGACGCCCTCCTCCTTGAGGTAAGCAATCGCATCAGCCAGCGCCACATACGCGCCGGTAATCGACGCCGTGCGTGTGCCGCCGTCTGCTTGCAGCACATCGCAATCCAGCTGGATGGTGTTCTCCCCCAGCTCGGAGAGATCAACCGCTGCGCGCAGGCTACGCCCCACCAGCCGGGAAATCTCGTGGGTGCGGCCCTTGACCTTGCCCTTCATCGACTCGCGCGGCATGCGATCGTGGGTGGCCGCAGGCAACATGGCGTACTCGGCCGTCAACCAGCCCTCGCCGGAATCCTTCTTAAAGCGCGGCACCCCAAATTCCACGGAAGCCGTGCACATAACTCGGGTGTTGCCGAACTCCACCAAGACCGACCCAGCCGGATTGGTGGTGAAGTTGCGGGTAATGCGGACGCTACGGAGTTGGTCGAGCGCGCGACCATCGGCACGAGTGAAATCAGTCATGCCTCCTACCCTACCGCGCGTGCTAAAAGTCGAGCTCCATACCGGCGGCACCGACGACGATCTCACCGTCGAACTCACGGGCCGCTGCTTCATAGGTTGCCGCAGCATCACCCCACGGCTGCAGGTGAACGAGCACCAACTTCTTCACGCCTGCCTCGCGCGCCAGGCGTCCAGCTTCTGCCCCCGACATGTGCATATCCGGGGCCTTGTCCTCCGAGGTCTCGCCCCAAGCGGCCTCACAGAGGAAAACATCCACGCCCTGGGCAGCCTCGACGAGCGCGGGCGTATAAGCCGAATCAGCTGAATAGCACAAGGTTGCACCGGTTTTAGTGTGTTCGACCCGCAAGGCGTATGTCTCGACCGGGTGAACTGTGCGGAAGGGGGTGATATAGACATCGTCAACAAGCTGGCGCTCGCGGTCCACCCAGGGGCTGAACGCAAACGTATCGCTCATGTCATCCACCCCGTCCGGAGCATCAGAGGACAAGCGGCCCAGGTGGGTTTCGGTAGTACTGGGCCCGAGGCAGAAATTGCGGGACGCCGCGGGTGCTGTGGGGTGGAAGCGCCGCCACACCATCAAAGACGGAAAGTCCAGGCAGTGATCGGCATGAAGATGAGTTAATGCCACGTGTGCATCGCAAGGATCCTGAAGTTCCTGCAGGCGTGCAAGCGTACCCGGGCCCAAGTCCATGATGATGGACGGAGCAGAGGGGAAAGACAAGAGATAGCCAGAGGCCGGATTACCCACGGTGGGCACCGAGCCGGAACAGCCTAGGATGGTCAGCTTCATGCGTTCAATAGTTCCACGAAACAACGGGGGATGCGGGATTTGGGTCGATTGTACATCTTCACTAGGACTAAATCTTGGGTCCCAAGAAACGCGTGGCTAAGAGCTCGAAGGCCGCGTGATCACCGGTGCACTCGAAACTGCGGGTGGGCACCTGTCCCGCTGGGGCGAGCATGTCCGTGGTTGTGAGGGTACGTAGGACATCCTTCGTAGTCTCCTCCGCCGAAGACACCAACGTGACGTTATCTCCGATGGCGAGCTGGATGACGCCCGTCAGCAGCGGATAATGTGTGCAGCCAAGAACGAGCGTATCGACGCCCGCCGATTGCAACGGCGCCAGGTAGCCCTCCGCCACGCCAAGGATCTGGCGCCCAGCCGTAATGCCGCGCTCGACAAAATTCACGAAATCAGGACAGGCCACCGCCTCGCATTCGACATTCGGATTGACGGCAAAAAGATCTTGATAAGCACCTGAATTGATGGTGCCCTCCGTGCCGATCACGCCAATTTTTCCGTTGCGGGTGGTGGCGATGGCACGGCGTACAGCCGGACGGATAACCTCCACGACCGGAATGTCATAGCGCTCCCGGGCGTCGTGCAAAAAGGCGGCCGTCGCGGTGTTGCAGGCAATCACCAGCATCTTGCAGCCGCGCTCCACGAGCTCATCGGCAATCGCGGTGGACAGCTCACGCACTTGGGCGATGGAGCGCGGGCCATAGGGCGCATGGGCGGTATCGCCGATGTAGATAATGGATTCGTCGGGAAGCTGCTCGATGATGGTACGCGCAACGGTCAAGCCACCCACGCCCGAGTCAAAAATCCCGATGGGAGATGTTGCATCAGGCATTAGCGCGTTACTCCTTCGGGCACGGGCTTAACCTTTTTAATCGGGTCATCGGAGGTGATCACCATTCCCGCGACGATGCCACCGATGGCACCGAAAAGGTGCCCCTGCCAGCTGACTCCTTCATAGATAGGCAACACGCCCCAGATGAGACCGGAATAGGCAAAGCCCAACCCCACGCCGACGAGAAATTGACCCAGGGAACGGTTGAAGATTCCCCGAACGATGAGGTAGGCCAGCCAGCCATACACCATGCCCGAGGCACCAATATGCGAGGTCCCCGGCCCGCCCAACAGCCAGGTGCCGATGCCAGCGATGAGTACCACGATGATGGTAACTTCCCACCATGCCTTGCGGCCTGAGAGGCCGATCAGGAAGCAAAAGACGGCACCGGGCAGTGAATTTCCGATGAGGTGCTCAAAGTTCGCGTGGAGTAGCGGAGCGGTGAAAATCCCCCAGATGCCATTAAAATCCAGTGGGCGTATGCCGTATTGACCCAGCTCGCTGCCAAAAAACAGGAAGTTGATGATGTGGATAACCCACTCAACGACTAGGAATCCCACCGTTAAAGACGCTGCCGTCTTCAAGCGTCCAGCCCGAGTGTAATTCTTCGAATCCCCCGTGTTGAGAACAGGCTGCTGCCCCGCCCCGGGGGCTGCCGGGCGGGGCCGGAAGGGGTTGGGCCCATGCGAATGCTGCTGGCCAAAAGGTCCACTCGTCGTCATAATGACTCCAACTTTAGCAAGCGCGCAGCGAGGAATACGCCTCCAAACCCAGCCCCGGGGTTGCGCTCACCACGGCATCGACGATGGCTGCCTCCACTGCGTCGGCAGCGGCGGCGCTTAACGACGCCAACTCCGCAGCGCCGATCCCCTGCTCTGCAGGTTGTGTTCCGGAGGCGGCGGCAAAAAGCGTATCCCCATCCAGTGGGGAATGCGCCGGGCGAACCGCCCGGGCAATGCCGTCGTGGCCCGCTAAAGCAAGACGTTTTACTTGGGCCTTGGTTAACGGGGCGTCGGTCAACACCGCGCCAATGGTGGTGTTTAGTTGAGAAGCCTCTGCGAAAGATTCAGCCAGGCTGCGGGCCGCGGCAAACCGCTTAGCGTCGACGGCCGGCGCGTCCGGTGCGCCAAACAAACGCCCAGTCTCAGCATCAATCACCTGCCCCACCGGGTTGGCTACAACAACCGCGGCGACGGTGAACGGGGAGACATCGATAAGCACGGTCCCCACCCCACCTCTGTTCTTGCCTGCGCAGGCGCCGGTGCCTGCGCCCACGCTGCCGCTCGTAGCGTCGTGCCCTGCCAACGCGGCGCGTAGAGCCGCCTGACCATCCTCCGCCGTGGGGCACTGTGGGCCGGCGAGCAGATCAAAAATGACCGCGCCTGGCACGATGGGCACGCGGGGGCCGGGGATCTCCTCCCCAAAGACGGGGAAACCAATTCCCGCTTCCTCAAGCCCGCGCATGACACCATCCGCTGCTGCCAGCCCAAAGGCCGAACCGCCTGCAAGGACAAGAGCATGAACGCGCTCAACCGTGTTGTGCGGCTCCAGCAGATCCGTCTCGCGGGTGCCGGGGCCTCCGCCGCGCACATCGACGCCAGCCACGGCTCCTTGTTCACCGCAGTAAACGACGGTGACGCCGGTGTCCTCACGCGTGACGTGACCGACAGAAAAGCCCATGTCGGGGAGAGTCTGCACGGTGCTAATCCATGATGACGTTGAGCAGCGAATCCTGACAGAACGCCAGCCATTCCACGAGCGTATCGCGGTCCGCTCCAGGGGTATCCTCCGGCACGTCCCCGGTGGCGATGAAGAGGCGCAGGTCATTGAGCCCGGCGAGGAAGGCATGTGCTTCTTCCTCGCTGATAGCCACCTCTACCCCGCCGGTGGGCCCCAGCGCGGTGTTAATCACTTGGAGGTTTTCCAGCTTGGCGCGCGCGATGTCATTCTCGTGCAGCGAGCGCAGCAGTGAATTATCGCCGTCGAACTCTTCATCCCCTGCCTTTTTGAAGTCGGGGAAAAGGCGAGCCAGCGATGGATCCTCCGGTGCTTCGGTGTGGCCAGTGGGCATGTCGAGCATGTCCGCCAACTCATCCTTGGGGGCCGATTGTGCGCGGGCAATGATGGCCTCGGAGACGGTTGCGGTGAGATCACCTAAAACTTCGCGCTCCATGGGCTCGAAAATAGTCGTGTATTTCGCGCCACGCATGAAGGACTTTTTCTTTTTCCAAGCCTGCATACTCTTATCCTGCCTGCTGCATCGTGGCCCACAGGCCGGCGACTTGCAGTTTCTTCACATCGGCTTCGACTTTGTCACGCTCACCTGAGGAGACTGCCGCCTTACCTTCGGTATGGACTTGCATCATCAGCTCGTTGGCGCGCTTTTTGTCATAGCCCAGCACAGTCTGGAACACGTAGGAAACATAGCTCATTAGGTTGACTGGGTCATCCCAAACAATGCACATCCACGGCAGGTTTTCGCTCGTGGCGACGTCGACCTCAATCGCTTCATCCAGCTCCGGGGTGGCCATGGGCGAACTCATAACCACACCCGCGGACGTTTCTTTGTGCGCTTTCATGTCCTCTACCCTAGCCAAATTTTTTCCGGTAGCGAGCGGTTATACTGTCATCAACTTCTGACCTGATTGTCGTTTCCAGGTGGCACCGATGAATTCTTTCACCCTTCCCCCAGCCGTTACTGACATTCTCGCGGGACGCCAACCGGCGAAGGAGGATGTCGTGCTCCTCCTGCAGCGCATCCTCACCGTGCTCGTCCTCGGCGGCACGCTCGTCACTGCCGTGATTAGCCTGACCAACCCGTCGGACGACGGCAGCTCGACGGATGCGGAACCCCCGACGTCGGAGGCGTGCGACTACGAGCTTCCCGACGTTCCCGTCCAACGCCAGCTCGCCACCATCCAAGAGGAGCTCATGGAGGGGCTCAACGAGTGGCGCAAGGAAGATGGCCAAGCCCCACTGGTGCCCTGGATCGACCGCCAAACCGCAGCCCGCGAAAAGGCAGAGTGCAACGCCGTCACCAAGACGCAAGACTCGGCCGAAGAAAATGTGCAGATGGTTCAGCACCACCTGCCCTTGGAGGAGGCTAGCGGCTATCAATTCATGGAAGCCTTCCTTGCTTCTCCCGACCATGTGGCTGCTTTGCGGGATCGCCGGATGTCCACTGCAGCCGTTGGAGTGGCTTATAACGACGGTGAGGTCTACGTTGTCATTCAGCTTGAGGAATAGAAGAGCTGATTTTTCAGAGCTCCCTGAGTAGCATCTTCGATGTGACTACTATCTCAGACAACACCCAGGATTCTGGGTTCGGACCTAGCGATCGTTCTACGGCTCTCCTTACGGATAAATACGAGCTGACCATGTTGGAGGCAGCGTTGCGCGATGGCTCCGCGCACCGCCAAGTGGCCTGCGAGGTATTTGCCCGCCGCCTCCCCAACGAGCGGCGCTATGGTGTCGTGGCCGGCACCGAACGCGTACTTCGCGCAGTCCGGGACTTCCGCTTTACCGCCCAACAACTGGCAGAGATGGACTTCCTTGATGCAGAAACCAAGGAATACCTGGCCAATTACCGCTTCTCTGGACACATCGATGGCTACCGCGAAGGTGAGCTCTACTTCCCCAATTCGCCCCTGTTGACCGTGCGCGGAACCTTTGGTGAATGCCTGATTCTGGAAACGGTGATTCTGTCCATCATGAATTCCGATTCCGCAGTGGCTTCTGCGGCCTCACGTATGGTGGTGGCTGCAGATGGCCGCCCCATCATCGAGATGGGTTCGCGCCGCACTCACGAATACGCTGCCGTGACCGCTGCCCGCGCCGCCTACCTGGCAGGTTTCCAGGCCACCTCCAACCTGGAAGCCGGCTACCGCTACGACATTCCGGTCTCCGGCACTGCGGCGCATGCGTGGACGCTGGCGCACGTCAACGAGGACGGCACCCCCAACGAGGAGGCGGCTTTCCGCGGGCAGATCGAAACGCTCGGCGTCGATACCACCCTGTTGGTGGATACCTATGACATCACCAAGGGCGTAGAAACCGCCGTGCGCGTCGCCGGCCCCGAGTTGGGCGGCGTGCGCATCGACTCTGGTGATTTGGCCGCGGTCACCCGTCGCGTGCGCAAGCAGCTCGATGACTTGGGCAACCACAACACCAAAATCGTGGTCTCCTCCGACCTCGATGAGTTTGCCATCGCCGGCCTGCGCGGCGACCCCGTCGATGTCTATGGCGTGGGTACCTCAGTGGTTACTGGCTCGGGCGCGCCAACCGCCAGCATGGTGTACAAGGTCGTCGAGGTTGATGGCCACCCAGTAGCCAAGCGCTCCTCCTCGAAGAAATCGCAGGGCGGGGCTAAGCGCTCTCTGCGCACCTACCGTTCCTCGGGGGTGGCCGTCGAGGAGCTCGTGCTCCCCTTCTCCGCCGAGGACCCAGACACGGGCACGCTGCGCACCCGCGAGATGACGGTACCGCTCATGCGCGACGGCGAAATCCTCGACAACCTGCCTACCCTCGAAGAATCCCGCGAGTATCTGGCTCAGGCCATCACCACCCTGCCATGGGAAGGCCTAGCGCTCACCCGCGACGAGCCTGCGGTTCCCACCCGCTTCGTTGGCTTCGGCTCTTAAGAAGCACGGCGAAGGCGACCGACTACACTGCCTGACATGCACGACACAACGGTTGACCTTCTCGACGCCGCAGTCTCTTCCCTCGGCGGCGCGCGGCGTGCCGGCCAGGTGCGCATGGCGGAGGCCGTAACCACCGCGTTAGAAAAGGAACGCCACCTCGCTGTGCAGGCAGGAACTGGTACGGGTAAGTCCCTGGCTTACCTCGTGCCCGCCTTCCGCCACGCGCAAGGAACCGGACACACGGTGATCGTCTCCACCGCCACGCTGGCGCTGCAGCGGCAGCTCGTGGAGCGGGACCTTCCGCGTCTGGCCGAGGCCCTCGAGCCGCACCTGGAGAAGAAGCCCACCTTCGCCATCATGAAGGGCCGCTCCAACTACGTCTGCCTCAACAAGGTGTCCCGCGCCGCCGAACTGGAGGATGAGGACGCGCTACTCGACGAAGACTCGGTCTCCCACCTCGGCCGCCACGTCCAACGTGTCTATGAATGGGCGGAAGACACCGAGACGGGTGACCGTGAGGATTTGGAACCGGGCGTGCCCGACCTCGCGTGGCGGCAAGTCTCCGTCACCTCGAACGAATGCCTCGGCGCCACACGCTGCCCGCACGGCGAGGACTGCTTCGCGGAACTCGCGCGACGCCGCGCGGCGGACGTCGATATCGTGGTCACCAACCACGCGCTGCTCGCCATTGACGCAGTAGCAGACATCAATATCCTGCCGGAACACGATGTCGTCATCATCGATGAGGCCCACGAGCTAGATGGCCGCATCACCTCGGTTTCTACCGCCGAAATCACCGGGCGCGCGCTGAAGATGGCGGCCAGCCGCGCCAAGTCTCTCGGCGCCAACGGCAAGGACCAACGCCTCGCTGAGCAGGCCAACGAGCTGAGTCAACTCCTCGGAGAATTCGCGCCAGGCCGCTGGACCGACTTGCCAGAGGAAGCCAAACAGCAACTCATGAGCGTGGCGGACACGCTGGCCGACTGCCGCGACACCATCGCCCGCGCACCCGAGGGCGAACAGTCCCAAGACCCGGAAAAATCTGCGGAGCGCCAGAACCTGACCAATCACCTCGCTAGCCTCGTCGAAGCCATCGCTCGCATCCTTGACGTTTTCGCTACCGGTGACCCCGCCGCACATGCCGACGTAGTCTGGCTGGAGCGCGATGAGCGCACGCTGAACGACACCCTAGCCGTAGCCCCTCTGTCCATCGCTGGCATGCTGCACGAAAAGCTCTTCGGCGAACAAACCGTGGTGCTGACCTCCGCCACCCTGGCATTGGGCGGGCGCTTCGACGCCATGGCCGCACAATGGGGCCTGCCGAAGGGCACGTGGGACAGCCTTGATGTGGGTTATCCTTTCGACCCCGCGCGCAGTGGCATCTTATATACCGCGTCGCACCTACCGCAGCCGGGCCGTGACGGCCTCAGCCCCGAGACGCTCAAGGAGATCCGCGAGCTCATCATGGCTGCGGGCGGGCGCACGCTCGGGCTCTTCTCCTCGCGGCGAGCCGCGCAGCAGGCAGCCGAGGAACTCAAGCCCACGCTCCCCTTCGATATCTACCTCCAGGGCGAGGACTCCATCGGCGCTCTCGTGGACAAGTTCACGAAGAACGAAAACTCCTGTCTTTTCGGCACGCTAACCCTTTGGCAGGGCGTCGACGTACCGGGTCCTGCTTGTTCCCTGGTCCTCATCGACCGCATTCCCTTCCCCCGCCCGGATAACCCCCTCATGCAGGCTCGCACCGAGGCCGCGAAGGCCGCCGGGCGCAACGGCTTCATGGAAGTCTCCGCCACGCATGCTGCATTGCTTATGGCCCAAGGCGCGGGCCGTTTGCTGCGCTCTGCTAACGACCGCGGCGTCGTCGCAGTACTGGATAACCGCTTAGTAACCAAGCGCTATGGCTCCTACTTGAGGGCCTCGATGCCACAGATGTGGCCCACGAGCGACCCGCACGTCGTGCGCGGGGCTCTCCAGCGCCTAGTCGAAGCCCGTTAGGGGCGGCGCAGCGCGCAGACCGTAGCTGAGTCTGGGGCAACTTCGGTGAAGCCGGCGTCGTGCACCACAACAGCACCGGGGCGAGCGCATGCCGCTGCAAAGTCCGCAGTGCCGAGTTCGCGCACGGAAAGCGAAAAGTCCCGCGCTGCCCAGTCCTCTACTTCCTTGAAGCTTATTGCCGCAGCCAGCAGCATTGAACCATGCCCCACTTGCGCCGCAGCCTTTCCGGCGCTCATGGCAAGGGATGAGTCGATGTAGATCACGGGGGCGTCGGCAAGCGCGGGGCCCGGCTCATCCTGCGGGAGATCAGTATGGCCGATCTGCAGCTTGGCGACGAGCGGGTGCACATCCTGTACCGCCGAGGGGACGAAGACACGCGCGCGGTCATTGACAGTGACCCCAGGCAGAGCCTGTACATCGCGCCACGCCTTGTTGCGCGCCCGGCGGGCCACCTTGCGGATGCGGTGGCCGTACCACTGCCCCAAGGCCTCGGCGAAGGCCCCATCCTGCCCGGCCCGATCGTCGAGGCAGAGCTTGACCACGCCCCGCGCCGCTGCCTCCAACACCTCCGTGCGCGTGGGTGTGTCTTGCTTGGGCAGGTTGAGCGCTATCTGCATCGCCTGGATGGTCTCGGGCTTGTTGGGGTCCTCGGGATCCTCCCGCCAGCTGCGCTCGCTGCACGCGGCCACGAGGCGACGGTGGGCCTCGCGGAGGTTATTCACTGGCAACTTCCTCCATGGGGATACCCAGGATTTGCAGGATTTCATCCATGTACGGATGGTTGACCGAGGTATCCGCAACCTCTCGCAGCGCGGGTTTGGCGTTGAAGGCGATGCCCAAGCCGGCAGCGGAGATCATGTCGATATCGTTGGCACCGTCACCAACCGCCACGGTCTGCCGCATGCTCAGGCCCGAATCCGCAGCAAATTCGCGCAGGAACATCTCCTTGGCCTTACGGTCCACGACGTCCCCGATGACCCGGCCGGTGAGCTTGCCGTCCTCGATCTCGAGGGTATTGGCGCGCACGTAGTCGAGGTCGAGCTCTTTAGCTAGATCCTCGAGGACCTGAATGAAGCCGCCAGACACCACCGCAACGCGGTAGCCCATGCGCTTGAGCGTGCGGATGGTGGTGCGCACGCCTGGAGTCAGACGAATATCGTTGGCGGTTTCCTTAATCACCGTTTCCGGCAACCCGGCCAAGGCGGCGACGCGCTCGCGGAGAGACTCTTCGAAGTCCAGCTCACCGCGCATAGCGCGCTCCGTCACGGCGGCAACCTCTGCCTCCTTGCCGGCGTGGGCGGCCAACATCTCGATAACCTCGCCGGTGATGAGGGTGGAATCGCAGTCAAAGCAAATAAGCCGCTTTGAGCGGCGTTGCAGGCCGGAGCGCTCAATGGCGATGTCGACGCCCTGCTCCGTGGCCAAGCGGGCCAGCATTGCGCGGACTGGGTCGGAAGCTCCCTCAATGGTGATGTAGAGCTCGAGACCGTTGAGCGGGTAGGTAGAAAGACCGCGGATGCGGTCGATGTTGACGTTCAGGTTGGCCAGCTCCTTGGCAATCGCCGACATGTGGCTGGCGTTGAGCTGGCGTCCTAGCACCACGACGACGTGCGTGGAGCGCGGCCGTGAGGTTGCCTCCTCTTCCCGAAGATCCACGTTGATGGATTGGGCATAAATGCTCAACGTGTTGCGTAGGCCCTGCTCGAGCGCTTCGAGGCGGGAGGCCTGCACCCGGATATACGCAGAAAGGGAGATACGGCCGGAAAAAATAGCCTGTTCGGCGTCGACGAGCTCGACGTTGTGGGAGCTCAGGACTCGGAAGAAGGCGGCCGATACGCCGGGCTTGTCGGGGCCAGAGGCGGTGACAACGGCGAAGACTTGTTCACTTTGATTATCCACGGGCCTCATTATCGCACACCGCGATCCTGGAATCTCCACCTACGGCAAACGCCGCCTCCCCATCGCGGTGATGGGGAGGCGGCGTTTTCAGGAGTACTCAGCTAGTGAGTGCTTAGTGCCCGACGTGTGCTTCCTCGCGCATGCGCTTGACCATGTGCGGGTAGTGCAGCTCGAAGGCCGGACGCTCGGAACGGATGCGCGGCAGGGATACGAAGTTGTGGCGCGGCGGCGGGCAGGAGGTAGCCCACTCGAGGGAGTTGCCGTAACCCCACGGATCGTCCACGGTGACGATCTCACCGTAGCGCCAGGACTTGAAGACGTTCCACACCAGCGGGATAACCGATGCGCCGAGAACGAAGGAGAAGATGGTGGAAATCTGGTTGAAGACCGTGAAGCCATCAGACTCCAGGTAGTCAGCGTAACGACGCGGCATACCCATGTTGCCCACCCAGTGCTGAACCAGGAAGGTGCCGTGGAAGCCAATGAAGGTCAGCCAGAAGTGAATCTTGCCCAGACGCTCATCCAGCATGCGGCCGGTCATCTTCGGGAACCAGAAGTACAGACCACCGAAGGCGGAGAAGACCACGGTACCGAAGAGGGTGTAGTGGAAGTGAGCAATCAGGAAGTAGGACTCAGCAAGGTGGAAGTCCAGCGCCGGAGAGGCCAGCATAATACCGGTCATACCGCCGAAGAGGAAGGTAGTCAGGAAGCCCATGGCGAAGATCATTGGGGTATCCCAGGTGATATGACCCTTCCACATCGTGCCGACCCAGTTGAAGAACTTCACGCCGGTCGGAACCGCAATGAGGAAGGTCATGAAGGAGAAGAACGGCAGCAGGACGGCGCCGGTCACGAACATGTGGTGAGCCCACACAGCCATGGACAGTGCACCGATGGCCAGCAGAGCGAAGACGAGGCCAATGTAGCCGAAGACCGGCTTACGGGAGAAGACCGGAACAATCTCGGAGATGATGCCGAAGAACGGCAGTGCCAGGACGTAAACCTCCGGGTGGCCGAAGAACCAGAAGAGGTGCTGCCACAGGATGCCGCCACCGTTGGCGGAATCGAAGATGTGGCCACCCAGCTTGCGGTCATAGAGAACGCCCAGCGCTGCGGCGGTCAGCAGCGGGAAGATCATCAGCACGATGATGGAAGCGGTGAAGACAGCCCAGGTGAAGACCGGCAGACGGAACATGGTCATGCCTGGCGCACGCAGGGTGAGAACCGTGGTGATCATGTTGATGGCGGAAGCAATGGTACCGACACCGGTAGCACCCACACCAACAATCCACATGTCAGCGCCGATGCCCGGGGTGTGAACCGAGTCAGCCAGCGGCACGTACATGGTCCAGCCGAAGTCAGCAGCACCGCCCGGGGTTAAGAAGCCCGCGAGCATCACGATGCCGCCGGTCAGGGTAATCCAGAAACCGAAAGCGTTCAGACGCGGGAAGGCCACATCCGGTGCACCAATCTGCAGGGGCAGAACGTAGTTACCGAACGCCCACACCACTGGTGTTGCAAACAGCAGCAGCATAACGGTGCCGTGCATGGTGAACAGCTGGTTGAACTGCTCGTTGGACAGGAACTGCAGTCCTGGGGTGAAAAGCTCAGCACGAAGAAGCAGAGCCATAAAGCCACCGAGGAAGAAGAAGCTGAAGGACATGATCATGTACATGATGCCCAGCTGCTTGTGGTCGGTGGTGGTTAGCAACGTCCACGCCTTGGAACCGGTCTTTGCATTACCAGTCGGCTCCGGACGTGTAGGCGCGACGTAATCGTCGAGCCGTGGCGCCACAGCGGTCATAAAATCCTCCTGAAGAACAAGCGTTTAACCACATCGGTATCACGCGTTTTCACGCGCCACACGCTCAGCGATCAAACACCTAGGTTTACTCGCATTATATTAGGCCACCTCAGGGCCAAATTTCCAGCGCTCTGTTATTTTCCACCGCCCTCGCTAGCCCCGTTTGGAGCAGATAACCCCTTGTACGCGGCCGACCCGCCGCAGCGCACCTTAACGCTCGGTGATATAGAACACAGAAGGTCGGTGCTGTAGGCCCCGGAAAGCCAAAAACGCACCCCCTGAAAGAATCAAACTTTCGGTTGATCCTCTCGGGAGGTGCGCGGTACCGACAGGGAGGGCTTAGAAGTCCCAGTCGTCGTCGGTGGTTTCCTCGGCCTTGCCAATTACGTAGGAAGAGCCGGAGCCAGAGAAGAAGTCATGGTTCTCATCGGCGTTCGGAGACAACGAAGACAGGATCGCTGGGGACACGCGGGTTTCATCCGCGGGGAAGAGACCTTCGAAACCTAGGTTGTTCAGCGCCTTGTTGGCGTTGTAGCGCAGGAAGCGCTTCACATCCTCGGTCCAGCCCAGTTCATCGTAAAGGTCCTCGGTGTAGTCAATCTCGTTCTCATAGAGATCGTAGAGCAAGTCGAAGGCATAGCCCTTCAACTCTTCCTGCTCCGGCTCCGAAAGCTCCTTGTAGCCCTGCTGGAACTTGTAGCCGATGTAGTAGCCGTGAACGGCCTCATCACGAATAATGAGGCGGATGATGTCGGCCGTGTTCGTCAGCTTTGCTCGCGACGAGAAGTGCATCGGCAGGAAGAAACCAGAGTAAAAGAGGAAGGATTCCAGCAGCACGGACGCTACCTTCTTCTTCAGCGGGTTATCTCCCTCGTAGTAGGACATGACGATCTTAGCCTTGCGCTGGAGGTTTTCATTCTCCTCAGACCAGCGGAAGGCGTCGTTGATCATGGGGGTCGACGCCAGCGTCATAAAGATATTGGAGTAGGACTTCGCGTGGACGGACTCCATAAAGGCGATGTTGGTGTACACGGCCTCCTCGTGGGGCGTGACGGCGTCGGGAAGCAGCGAGACCGCACCCACGGTGCCCTGAATGGTATCGAGCAGGGTGAGGCCAGCGAAGACGCGCATGGTGGTCTCCTGCTCCTTCTCCGTCAGCGTCTTCCAACTCGGGATGTCGTTGGACACCGGAACCTTCTCCGGGAGCCAGAAGTTACCGGTCAGGCGATCCCACACCTCAAGATCCTTCTCATCCGGAATGGTATTCCAGTTAATTGCCTTCACCGGAGCCTCGTGGCTAGCGATGTAATCGTCGTACTCGTGAGACACGCACGTCACCTCGTCTTGCTAGTAATTTTGGGGTTCGGTGCCATCGTACCCGCTAAAATTAGGGGCCAAAATTCCAGCGTGTTTTATACTTAAGTCCTGTTCTCATGACCCCAAGTTTCGATGGAATGACTGACTCCTCCGCTCCCCTCCTCAGTACCGTGCTCGACGCTTTGGGCACGGACATCGTCAGCGGCACGCTGGCAGCCGGTGATCGATTTACGCTCACTGATCTCTGCGCGCGTTTCGGTATTTCCCGAACCGTAGCCCGCGAAGCCATGCGCGCGCTCGAGCACCTAGGGATGGTCTCCTCGTCACGCCGAGTAGGTATTACAGTGCTCCCCATCAGTGAATGGGCGGTCTACGATCCCGCAATCATTTCTTGGCGTTTAGGATCCGAGAAATCGCGCGATAGCCAGCGCACCTCTCTTAATGATCTGCGTCTCGCCATCGAGCCTGTCGCCGCGGGCTTAGCCGCGCAGCACGCTTCCCCAGAAGATAAGGAAGAGATTTTGGAGCTGGCCCACCGACTTCAGGTCACGCCAACGCGGCGCGTGGGCGAGCACCTCGCCACAGATCTGCGCTTCCACGCCATGGTTCTCCATGCCTCAGGCAATGAAATGTTCACTGCGCTAAGCCCCTATCTCCTATCCATGGTGCGCGGGCGCTCCCTCTATGGTTCCCGCAAGCGCAACCCCACGGCCGGCACCGCACAGCTCCACCTCGATCTAGCGGAGGCAATCCACCGCGGTGACTCCCCCGAGGCAGAAAAAATCGCACGCGCCATTCTCATTGAGGCGCGTGCGAATAAAGACTAGAGCATGCAGGAAACGCAGCCCTCAACCTCGGTTCCCTCCAGCGCCATCTGACGCAGACGGATGTAGTAGAGAGTCTTAATACCCTTGCGCCAAGCGTAAATCTGAGCACGGTTGATATCGCGGGTAGTGGCGGTGTCCTTGAAAAACAGCGTCAGCGACAGACCTTGAT
This sequence comes from Corynebacterium aurimucosum, assembly GCF_030408555.1. Taxonomy (NCBI): domain Bacteria; kingdom Bacillati; phylum Actinomycetota; class Actinomycetes; order Mycobacteriales; family Corynebacteriaceae; genus Corynebacterium; species Corynebacterium aurimucosum. The sequence continues at coordinate 2,230,552 of NZ_CP047048.1, forward strand.
CAACGTACTTCGTGGCCTCGGCGTAGGTGTCAATGATCTTCTCGTAGCCGATCTCGTAGGAGTCCTTGAAGTACTCCAGGTTGTCGTTGTCCATGTGCGGCGCCGGGTAGTAGACGCGGCCGATCTTGCCTTCCTTACGAATCTCAATCTTAGAGGCAATCGGGTGGATCGAAGAGGTCGAGTTATTGATGTAGGAAATCGATCCGGTCGGCGGCACCGCCTGCAGGTTGCGGTTGTAAATGCCGTGCTTGGCGACGTCCACCTTCAGCTGCGCCCACTCCTCTGCCGACGGGGTGTGGATCGAGGACTTGGCGAAGAGCTCCTTGACCTTCTCCGTACGGGGAGCAAAGTCAGCCGGATCATAGCGGTCGAAGAACTCGCCACTAGCGTAGTCAGACTCGGGGAACTCGCTGAAGTACTCGCCGCGTTCGCGGGCCAGCTTGTTGGAGGCGCGCAGCGCGGCGTACATGATGGCGGCGAAGTAGGCGTTGGTGAAGTCCAAGCCTTCCTCGGAGCCATACTCAATGTGCTCGCGGCCGAGGTAACCGTGCAGGTTCATCTGGCCCAGGCCAATGGCATGGGAATCATCGTTGCCCTTGCGCACGGAAGGAACAGAGTTGATGGCGGTCTTATCCGACACCGCGGTCAAACCACGGATAGCAGTCTCCACCGTCAGCGCGAAGTCCGGGGAATCCATGGTGGCGGCAATGTTCAGGGAGCCAAGGTTGCAGGAAATATCGCTGCCCAAGGTCTTGTAGGTGAGGTCCTCGTTGAGCTCCGACGGGGAGTTGACCTGCAGAATCTCCGAGCAGAGGTTCGACATGTTGATGCGACCGGTCTTGACCGGGTTCGCGCGGTTCACGGTGTCCTCGAACATGATGTACGGGTAACCGGATTCGAACTGCAGCTCCGCAACGGTCTGGAAGAAGTGGCGAGCGTTGATCTTCTTCTTGCGGATACGCGGATCCTCGACCATCTCCTCGTAGTGCTCAGTAACGGAAATATCGCCGAAGGCCTTGCCGTAGACGCGCTCGACGTCATACGGGCTGAACAGGTACATATCGTCGTTGTTCTTCGCCAGCTCGAAGGTGATATCCGGGATCACGATGCCGAGCGACAGTGTCTTAATGCGGATCTTCTCATCCGCATTCTCGCGCTTGGTGTCGAGGAAATTCATGATGTCCGGGTGGTGCGCGTTGAGGTAAACCGCACCAGCGCCCTGGCGAGCACCCAGCTGGTTCGCGTAGGAGAAGGAATCCTCCAACAGCTTCATCACGGGGATGACGCCGGAAGACTGGTTCTCAATGTGCTTGATGGGCGCGCCAGATTCACGGATGTTGGACAGCAACAGGGCCACGCCGCCGCCGCGCTTAGACAGCTGCAGAGCGGAGTTAATGGAGCGGCCGATGGACTCCATGTTGTCCTCGATACGCAGCAGGAAGCAGGACACCAGCTCGCCACGCTGAGCCTTGCCGGCGTTGAGGAAGGTCGGGGTAGCCGGCTGGAAGCGGCCGGTCATGATTTCATCTACAAGGTGCTCAGCCACCTTGGTGTCACCATCCGCCAAGAAGAGTGCGGTCATGGACACGCGGTCTTCGAAGCGCTCGAGGTAGCGGCGGCCGTCGAAGGTCTTCAGCGTGTACGAGGTGTAGTACTTGTAGGCACCCAGGAAGGTCTTAAAACGGAACTTGAAGGCGTAGGCACGCTTGAACAGGGACTTAATGAAATCAAAGTCGTACTGCTCGAGCAGTTCCGGCTCGTAGTATTTGTTGTCCACCAGATAGCGCATCTTTTCTTCCAGATCATGGAAGTAGACGGTGTTCTGGTTGACATGCTGGAGGAAGAATTGGTTCGCGGCCTCACGGTCCTTGTCGAACTGAATGTTGCCGTTCTCGTCATACAGGTTCAGAAGTGCGTTGAGCGCATGGTAATCCAGCTGCTCCTCTGGCTTCACAGGTTCAGCGACGGTCTTACCCAATTGCGTGGTCACGACGTTCACGGGCCTTTCTTTGCTATGGCGAAATGGAGAGACAAAATAATAGGAATGAGGCTTTAGGCGGCTAAACCTAAAGCAGCCGCGTTGGCCAAGAGGCCTTCACGGCAAATTGTGACATCTTCCTCGGTTCCGAGAAGCTCGAAGCGGTACACATAAGGAACCTTACACTTGGCGGCGATGACGTCGCCGGCCTTGCCAAAGTCACTGCCGAAGTTGCTGTTGCCTCCGGCTACGACAGCGCGGATGAAGCTGCGGTTGTGTTCGTCATTCAGAAAACGAATGACCTGCTTGGGAACAGGCCGGGTGTTGCGCCCGCTCATCGATGCCCCTCCCCCATACGTCGGACAAATCAAGACGTAGGGTTCATTCACGGTGAGGGGCTCATCGCTGAGACGCAGCGGGATGCGGGCGCTGGGAAGGCCGAGCTTCTCGACGAAGCGGTGGGTGTTTTCCGTAGCGGAAGAGAAATACACGACCAACATGACTGTTCCCTAGGCGCTCGCCGCCATAACGGAGAGAGCCTTGATGCGGTCAGGGCGGAAACCGGACCAGTGCTCACCGTGAGCCTCAACGACCGGCGCCTGGACGTAGCCCAGAGCCATGACGTAGTCACGGGCATCATCATCCAGGCTGATATCCACCGTTTCATAGTCGAGACCAGCACGGTCAAGAGCCTTCTTGGTGGCGTTGCACTGGACGCAAGCGGGCTTGGTGTAGAGGGTGATGCTCATGTGACGTTCCTTCAGCTTCCTTCGGCACTACACGCGGAGTGACTGTTGAATTCGATACCAGCAGGGCGCTTAGTAGCCCCATATTAAAGCTTTGAACAGCGGTGCAGAACCGCCGCTCAAGCAACATCAACGACACTATACTTTGTGCTCGCACCCCGCAACTAGCACTATATGTAGTAGTTACAAGGGTGATATTCCCAGGATGTAACCCGCCCCGACCCCACATGTTGACACCCCATCACTTCACCGATTGCCACGGCGGTAACTACACGGGTGATATTCCCTGCTCGTTCACCGAAGATTCACCTAGTTTGTGACAAACACCACTCGGGCCCCGGTTTTCGCCTCCCGCACACTGGCACGAAAGACTCCTTAAGCTCACAGAGGCAGTTTCAGCCCGGGGCGAGGCAGCAAAAGGAAACCGCCCCCTCCAACAAGCTATGAGCATGCTGAAGGGGGCGGTGCGAGTCCGTACAACTTAGCCCTGGCGAGCCTTGAAGCGCGGATCCTTCTTGTTGATCACGAAGACCTTACCGTGGCGGCGAATAACCTGGGCGCCCGGCTTCTTCTTCAGCGACCGAAGCGACTTGCGAACCTTCATCGGGCGCTCCTTTCGTTATGCGCAATCTTGATGCGATTGATTAGTTCAAAGCACAGCCGGGCAGACACCCAGCAATGACACGAGGAAAAATGTTACCCCACGCGCGCGCCATAACCAAAACACTCAGCTTTCGGAGTAGCGGGAGCGAAGCTGTTCGGCAACATCCTCGAGGCTCTTCCCCGCCGTTTCCGGAACGAGTGCGCGGGTATACCCCACCGCGACGAGGCCTAAGACCGCAAAGATTCCGAAGGCCAGCGAGCCGCCGAGCCACTCGACCACCGGCAAGAAGAACTGCGCCACCGCCCAGTTACTCACCCACAACACCAGCCCGGCGATTCCCATGCCCAAGCCGCGAACTTCGGGCGGCACAATTTCTGACATGAGCAGCCACGTGGCCGGGGAGACCGCCGCCTGCTGGAAGGCAATGAACGCCGCCATGCACGTCAGCGCCAGCATAGCCAGCGGAGTGGAATCATAGGCGAAGTGATAAGCCACAGCGAGGACCACGAGCGACACAACGTTGCCACTTAATCCTGCTAGCAACAACCGACGGCGCCCCAGTCGGTCGACCACGCGCAAGCCCACTAGGCACGCCGCGACAGACACCACACCAATCACCATCGACGTATACACCGAGTTGGTGGTGGAGATACCCACCTGGTTCATCATCGTGGGTGCGAAGTACACGATGGCGTTAACACCCGTAATCTGCTGGGTCAGGCCCATGAGCATGGCAAGCGCGATGGCCCAGCGCATCCAGCGGTGGCGTCGCAAAGCTCGCCATTCACCCGTGTTCGGCCGCGCGCTATGTTCCAACTCCGCTCCCCGCGCGCCAACCCGAGCGCTGACTGCGGCAGCCTCGCGCGTTCGACCTTGTGCCGCGAGCCACGCCGGGGTATCGGGGAGTAACACCATGCCGAGCGCCAGCGCCCCACCCGGGACCGCGGCCAGCCCGAGCATCCAATGCCAGCTGCCGCTTGCAGCCAACAGCGAGTTCACCCCGTACGCGAGCAGCTGCCCGACGACGATCATGAGCGTGTTGAGGGAGACCATCCGGCCCCGCACAGCCGCCGGGGTGATTTCGGAGATGTACATCGGGGAGACGATGGACACCGCGCCCACCGCCACGCCAAGGAATGTGCGGGCGGTAGCAAGTTCCGCAGCTGAGTTTGCAAGCGCACACCACACGGAACCAGCCACGAAGATGAGTCCACCGGCGATGAGGGTTCGACGCCGCCCGATTACGCTCGCCACACGCCCAGCTGCCAGCGCACCGACTGCCGCGCCAACCAACAGCATCGAGGTCACCAGCCCTTCCTCATGGGCGGACATGCCGAATTCCGGCCCCACGAAGAGAAGGGCACCAGACATCACTCCGGTGTCATATCCGAAGAGCAGGCCGCCCAGGGCGGCTACGCCTGCGACGATCATGACGTAAGTATCTTTGTTCACGGGTTCCTATTGTCGCAGGCGGCTACCATGGGCGTCATGTCACATGAATCCTCAGACCTCCAGCACGACATCATCAAGGCCCTCGGCGTAAAACCCCGTATCGATCCAGCAGAAGAGGTTGAGCGCCGCGTCGCTTTCTTGGTGGACTATCTTCGCACCACCGGTGCGAAGGGCTTTGTCCTGGGCATCTCTGGTGGTCAGGACTCCACCCTGGCCGGACGCTTGGCACAGCTGGCGGTAGCCCGCGTCGACGGCGCGCATTTCTGGGCCGTGCGCCTTCCCCACGGAGTGCAGGCCGACGAGGATGACGCACAGATCGCTCTGGACTTCATCGAGCCTGACTACTCCCTCACCGTCAACATTGCCGAGGCCACCACAGCTCTCGACGGCGCCGTCGCCAACGCCATGCAACAAGACTCTCTGAGGGATTTCAATCGAGGCAACCTCAAGGCGCGTCTGCGCATGGCTGCACAGTATGCGCTAGCCGGCGAGGTCGGTGCGCTAGTCATCGGTACCGACCACGCCGCCGAAAACGTCACAGCTTTCTTTACCAAGTGGGGCGATGGCGCTGCCGACATCCTGCCTCTCGCCGGGCTCAACAAGCGCCAGGGCGCTCAACTCCTGAAACATCTCGGCGCACCGGATTCCACGTGGAAGAAGGTACCAACTGCTGACTTGGAGGATGACCGCCCCTTGCTCTCTGATGAAGAAGCTCTCGGCGTCACCTACACCCACATCGATGACTACCTCGAGGGCAAGGACGTGCCTGACGACGCCCGCGAGCGCATCGAAACCCTCTGGCGCGGCGGCGCCCACAAGCGCACCATGCCGCTGGGCCCTACAAGCGCCTAAGGTTCCAAGCCCCTTCCTCGCGGGGCTTTTCCTGTTCCGTTTCGGCACCCAGAACGTGCGCCCGAGGCCAGCGTTTCCCCGCACGCCAGTGGCATCTTCTTCCCGGCGGTCAACTTCCTCCCTTCCCATAACGTGAGTCCGTCCGCCCCAACACCTGTAGCGCATATAGCCCCGTGCCCGTGATTGACGCTTCACCCCACCCCTGAGCTGGGTGTTTCTTCCTCCGGTTGCGGGGTTGCTGGTGCTGTTTTAGTCTCTGTGGCCATGGGGGATATCGAAACCTACCTCCGCCTTCGCAACTCGGGGATTGCACTGGTGGAACATATACCTGGCACACCCGATGAACTCCGCGCGCTCGGCGCCGATGCCTCTGATGCCACCGAGCTTTCACAGCTGCACCAGGTCTACTTCGGCCCCACCCGCTTTACCGGTAAACAACGCAAAGCCCGTGCTGCAGCCCTTCAACAACGCCACAGCCTCGGCACCCTCACACTGATTGAAACCTACACCTCCAAGGTGAAAAAGACCCTGGATGCCTGGAACCTCCGCGCAAAACTCGCCGCAACACCCGCACACCGCATCCCACATGTTGCCGCCCAACGGCTTAAAGAACTGCGTGCTAAAAGAACCGCCAAACCAGGCGTACGCATCACCTACCGGGAACAAGGCCCCAACACCCTTTCCATTACTGACGATGCCACCACGATTGCCAACATGCGCGCAGTCTTAGAATCCACCAACACCACCGACCTCCTTCAAGCCGCCAACGACATCTTCTTCAACCAAGCAAGCGGTACAAAGCCGGCCGTGCGCACCCAAGTCATCATCACCCTGAATGAGCTCGACCAAATCATCAACGGCGACGGGGACGAAATCCAGCTCAACCTGACTAACGGCGCGCGCATGACAGGCGCAGAGTTTCTCACCCACAAATTCGCCGAAATAGGCTACGCCACCATCGTCCACCCTCTTGACGGGCCCATCAACACCTGGCGCCTATCGCGCGGAGCAAACCTCAACCAACGCCTTAGCCTGCACGCGGAATTCCACACCTGCTCAAGACCAGGCTGCAACAAACCAGCCGATTACTGCCAAGTCCACCACCTCATCCCCTGGCAAGCAGGTGGCTTTACCAACATCAAAAACCTCACCTTCCTGTGCGCCTACCACAACGGCATTAACGACGATGACCCACAAAGACCTACCGGACGCGGCTACATGTACCGACTCAACACCGGGGTTAGCTTCATCCCACCCTGGGGTGCACCGATAACCGCAATGCCGGAATACCAAGAAGCACTAGCCAGACTCAACACCGAGAAAGCAGCCGCAAAGACACAGGCCACAGCACCAACCCAAACCCCAGCCACAGCCCAAGGAGCTGCAACAACACCGGGCACAGCCAGCCAAAGCCAAGCAGTACCAGAACAGCCACCAGACCCACCACCCGACAGCAGCTAACCCCAGCCACACACAGCAACAACTGAAAGGAAAAGGCTCACCACCAGCGACAACACCGCTACCCGCCAACCGAGGGAAGGTTAGCGGGCACACCGGCGATCCTTCAGACACCACCACCCACAAACCACAACAAGGTACGCAAGAAAACCTGCGAGCTTTATGCCAGCGCTACCCATCATCCAAAGCCAGACTGACGGGCGATCCAGCGACCCCAAGTCCGGCTTCACGTGCTGCCGGAAGCAGCAAGAGCTACGAGATCCTTAAGCCCTTAAAGGCGAACCCACCGACCAAACCAGTGTTGACGGGCTAGCTGTCGAGCGCCACGGAAATGCTGGAGCCCGCAAAGCGCGTCCAGAGCCCCTTTCCTTTCAACCCCGGCAGAATCTTCGAGCGATCACGCGCTCATCGCAATGCCTCAAGGGTGGCACGCGCAGCCTGCTCAAGCGGAGCATAGTAAGCCGGACCATGCGTCATCGAGTGAACCGCAAGTGGGTGCAACTGATGCATCGGCACCCACTTCCGGTACTCCTCACCCGCCCCATAGCCCCGCAGTATCTCGTCATAGTAGGGCGTTCCGAACAGTTCCAGCATGGCCAAATCCGTCCACGGATGTCCGCCGTGCGCTGCAGGGTCAATCATGACCGCCGTGTTCTCCTGGAACAAAACATTTCCTGCCCATAAATCACCATGAATTCGTGCAGGCTCAACGTCCCAGTCCACGGCGGCTATAGCTTCGGCCGCCATATATACGCTGTCCCGCAGCCCCTCCGGAAGTCCTTCTATAAATGGCACCACCCGCTGTTCTGCGTAGAACTCACCCCAGGATTCACATGGTTCGCAGGGTTGTTCCACGCGTCCAATGAAGTTCGCACCTTCCCACCCCTCTGGCGGTGCGCCGAAAGCTGGGGCGCCTGCCTGATGAACCTGCCGCAGCGCTTCACCAAACGCCCGCGCTGCAGCAGCACTCGGTCGCGCCTGCGCTACTCGACGCGTACTAATCGTCGAATCTGTCAGCCCCGCAACTTCCACCACAACGTCCTTTCGTGCGGCTGCTAACCAGCGCAGGCCCGCAGCCTCCGCCCCGGCTTGATCGGCTCGTGCTACTGACTTTGTGTAAACATCCATGCTCCCCAGCATAGAAAAAGGCCGCCTCTGCGAAAGAGACGGCCGATGGTGGAGCTAACGGGATTCGAACCCGTGACCCCCACACTGCCAGTGTGGTGCGCTACCAACTGCGCCATAGCCCCTCATACGAGGTGCAACCTTTGTGATTGCAACTCGTATCAATATATCGTCTCCCTATTCACTCACCAAATCGCGAGTTGGGGCGCTAAATTTACTTCTCAGTAACGATGTTGACCCATTCCATGATGGAGGTCTTATCATCCTCCGGGATATCCTTGCCATCCTTGATGATGCGCGGCGAGGACACGCTACCGGTTTCCTTTTCAAGCTTTTCGTAGTTCGAGGTCACCACCGGGTTTCCTTCACCAACCTTGGCTTCCTTGATGGCCTTCACCGTGGCCTCATCGGCACCCAGGATCTGCGCAGCATCAGCGAAATCCTTCATTTCCCACTGGTTGGCCAGCTTGGACTGGTTCTCCATGAGGTACTTACGCAGGTTCCAGTACAGCGTGGCGTCACCGGACTTTGCTACCTGCTCCATCGCAGCCGCAGTCTTGGAGGAGTGTCCCGTGTTGGACTTGATGCTCTCCAGTCCGTTCGGGCTGCCATCGAGGAAGTTCAAGGTACGCACGTGCACGATGAGCTCACCCGCATCAATAGCGTCCTTCATCTGTCCGTCGGTCTCCTTCGCCAGGTCGCCACAGTGCGGGCAGGAGAAGTCCTCATACAGGTCTACCTCGGTAGCGTCCTTGGGGGCATCCGGCGCCTTGAGCGTCACCGCGTTGTCCGCAAAGCTCATCTCCATAGAGACTGGCTCAACGGGATAATCCTTCAGCTCATCGGTCTTTGCACCCCGCCCCTGATAAACGATGTAGCCGATTACCACAGCGATAATGACCAGCAGAACAGCGAGGCCCCAGACGAATCCACTATTACTCTTGGAGTTGGGGTCTTTGACTGTACTCATTGAACAACCTTGCCTTTGATGACGTTATTTCGAATAGATGGAAAGTCTACACACCGTTGTTAAGGGTGCAATGCAAACTTGGTGAAAGGACGCTTGATCGTCCACACCATTAAGACAGAATAGAAGACATCACGCAGCAGTGTCATCATGTAGTTCATCACTTGCGCGTCCTCATCAGGGCTAACGGAGAAACACCCGCAGTCAATCCCGAGTCCCCGCGCCCATGCCTGCGCGATGCCGATCATGAACAGAACGAGGACAATCTGCCCCACCCACGCCGATTGACGCAGGAACAGCCCCAGCAGGAGCAACAGGCCGCCGCACACTTCAAGCGGGCCAATCAGATAGGACAAATAGTGGGACCACTCTGGGGTAAAGATTTCATATGCCTTGATGCTTTGCGATACCGCGAGCTGGTCCGACAGCTTCGACGCTCCCGCTTTAATCCACACATAGGCCATATAAAATCGCGCAAACGCACTGATAACGTCCAGCACGAGCGTTGCGCTGATCTTATTTTTAAACACGGGATTAGCCTAACAAGTTACGGGTGGAGAGCGTAACGACGATATGGACGCCAGATCGTCCACGCGGTGAGGATGAGGAAGAAGGCGTCGCGAAGCAGCGTCAGCGCGTAGTTCATACCTTGGCTCACGTCGTTGGGGTCATAGCCAAAACACCCACAATCGATGACTAACCCACGCGCCCACGCCTGAGAAATGCCCACCATGAACAGGACTAGGACCACCGCAGCGACTGCCGACGCCTCCCTCAAGAACAGGCCCAGCAACAGCAGCAGCCCTCCTACAATTTCAAGCGGTGCAATGAGGTAGGCCAAGTACTCGGACCATTCCGGGGTGAAGATGCCATAGGCCCGGATGGCCTGTGCCATCTCCATCCGGGCGTCTAGTTTCTGTATGCCGGCGATAATCCACACGGCAGCCATGCCGAATCGGGCGAGCGCGCTGGCCAGGTCAAGCACCGAGGCGCGCTGTGCGGTTGTCATAAACCATTAGCCTAGCCCCGAAGTTAGCCTCCCAGAACCTGTGACACCAGCGCTTGCGCCTCCTGCTGCACCTGCTTGAGGTGTTCTTCGCCACGGAAGCTCTCAGCGTAAATCTTGTACTTATCCTCCGTGCCGGACGGGCGCGCGGCAAACCACGCGTTCTCAGTCCTCACCTTGAGGCCACCGATCGCCGCGCCGTTGCCCGGCGCTTCGGTGAGCTTGGCGAGGATCTCCTCACCCGCCAGCTCAGTGGCCGTGACCTGCTCCGGGGAGAGCTTCTTCAGGATTGCCTTCTGCTCACGGTTAGCTGGGGCGTCGGTACGCGCGTAGGCCGGTGCACCATATTCCTCTGCCAGCTCCGCGTAGCGCTGGGACGGAGTCTTGCCCGTCACCGCCAGGATCTCGGCGGCCAAAAGATCCATGATGATGCCATCCTTGTCGGTGGACCACACCGTACCGTCGAAGCGCAGGAAGGAAGCGCCGGCGGATTCTTCACCGCCGAAGCCCAGGGAGCCGTCGACAAGCCCCGGCACAAACCACTTGAAGCCCACCGGCACCTCAACGAGCTCACGGCCCAAGCTGGCCACGACGCGATCAATCATCGAGGATGAGACCAAGGTCTTGCCCACCCCGGCGTTGCCCCACTGGGGGCGGTGGCTAAACAGGTACTCGATGGCCACAGCCAGGTAGTGGTTCGGGTTCATCAGGCCCGCATCCGGGGTGACGATGCCGTGGCGGTCCGCGTCGGCGTCGTTGCCCGTGGCCAGGTCGTACTTGGAACGGTTATCCACCAGTGACGCCATGGCATCCGGGGAGGAACAGTCCATGCGGATCTTGCCGTCGGTATCCAACGTCATGAAGCGGAAAGTGCCGTCTACCTCGGGGTTCACCACCGTTATGTTGAGTTCGTAATGCTCGGCGATGGCCGCCCAGTAGTCCACCGAGGCCCCGCCCATGGGATCCGCTCCGATGCGCACGCCGGCGTCCTTGATGGCTTTCATGTCCACGACGTTCGCCAGGTCCGCAACGTAGTTGTCCACGTAGTTGTGCTTCACGCAGCGCTCATCCAGCACGCCGTCAACCGCCACGCGTTTCACGCCCTCGAGCCCGGCGCGCAGATAGTCGTTGGCCTTGGCGGCGATCCAGTCGGTGGCATCGGTATCCGCCGGGCCGCCCGTTGGCGGGTTGTACTTGAATCCGCCATCGCGCGGCGGGTTATGAGACGGGGTAATCACGATGCCGTCGGTGCCCGGGTTGGTCAGGATGGCGTGGGAGACGGCCGGAGTTGGGGTATAACGGCCACGGTCATCCACGCGGACCTCCAGCTCATTAGCTAAGAGGACCTCGAGGGCAGAGACCATGGCGGGCTCGGACAGGGCATGAGTATCGCGGCCAATGAAAATGGCGCCCGTGGTGCCCTGCTCGGCACGGTAGTCCACGATGGCCTGGGTAATCGCCAGAATGTGGGCCTCGTTGAAGGCGGTATCTAAGGCGGAGCCGCGGTGCCCGGAGGTGCCGAAGGAAACCTGCTGATCGGGGTTATCAGCGTCGGGGGTGCGGGTGTAATACGCGGTGACTAGCTCTGCGATGTCAATGAGATCGGAAGGCTGGGCTGGTTGGCCGGCGCGTTCGTGTGCCATGGTGGGATTCCTCCTTGGGGATGTGGATACACCCTAAGCTTGCCTGCTTCACGCTGGTTTCGCATCCCAATTAGGATGGTGCCTATGCCACAGATCCTTCTTGTGGGCTGCGGAACCGCGCTCGGGGCGCTGGCCCGCTTTGGCCTTTCTTCGCTTCTCGGGGGTGGCGCGCTGCCGCTGCTGCTCATCAACGTTCTCGGCAGCGCTGTTATGGGCTATGCCAAGCCTCCGGCATTCTGGGGCACAGGTTTCTTAGGCGGCTTCACCAGCTTTGCCGCTTTTGCTTTTCTCACCTCCGGCTTCGACCCGGCGCAGGCGGGGGCCTACGTGCTGGCGACGGTCGTCGGTTGCACCGCGGCCTACCTCATGGGTGACCGCCTGCAGGATCGGAGGCACGCATGATTCTCTCCATCCTGGCCGTACTCGCCGGTGGCTTTGTCGGTGGCTGCGGGCGCTACCTGCTCACCCGTGTGCTGCCTTCCCCCACATGTACCTTTGCCGCCAACCTCATTGGCGCAGCCGTGGCGGGCGTGGCCTACGGCTATGCCACGCATGCCCACACCCCTGAGTATTTTCTCCCCCTGCTAGCAGCCGGACTCGCCGGCGGGCTATCCACGTGGTCCACGCTGGCCAAGGAACTGGGAGAAATGATAAAGGCCAAGCGCTGGTGGCGCTTGGCGCGTTATCTCTTCTGGACCATCGGCCTGGGAATCGTGGTGGCCTGGCGCGGAGCGTGGGTAGGTTCGCTTCTCGCCTAACCTACCTCGCACGCCCTTGTGCGGCCACAGGCTGTACTAGTCAGCGATGGCGTCCAACGGTGGGGTCTGTGCCGCGCGCTGCGCTGGCCATAGCGCTGCCAGCACACCGACGATTCCGGAGCCCACGAACATGACCGCGAGCATCAACCACGGAACCGTCGCGGTATCGAGGCCTTCGTCGGAAAGCACGGAGATGAAGGACCACCCCATCCCCAGGCCCATGAGGATGCCCATGAGCGCACCGAAGAGGGCAATCTGTACCGATTCCACGGTGACCATCGTGCGGATCTGGCGGCGCTGGGTACCCACCGCGCGCAGCATGCCGATTTCTTGTCGGCGTTCGATCACGCCCAGCGTGAGGGTATTGACAATGCCCAAGACCGCAATGACCACGGCCAAAGCCAGTAGCGCATAGAGAATCGTGAGCATCTGGTCAATCATGCCGGCAGCCTCGCCGGCGTATTCCTCACTGGTGCGCACCTGCACCACGACGAGGTCCTTGACGGACTTCTCCAGGTTGGCGCGCAGTTTCTCCTTGTCATAGCCCTCTTCCGCATTCACGGAGACCACCATGACGTCGAGACTGCCGGGGTCAACAACGTCCTCCGCCGCGGACTTGGACACGGCCAGACCCGAAAGCATCTCAAAATGCTCATACGTGCCGAGGAGCTTCACCTGCGCGGTGCGGGAGGGATCCGGGCCGGCCAGCTCATAGGACTGACCGACTTCCCAGCCCTGCTCCGCAGCCAAGCCGGCCTCGGCGATGAAGCCAGGCTCCTCGCCCGTGTTCACGGCGCCTTCGACCACGGTGAGGTTGAGGATGTCATCGGCGTTGCCATCGATGACCTGGCTTATCAACATTTCCGGGCCATAATTCATCGAAGCCTGGCCATCCACCTGTAGTGGCGCAGTACTCATCGCTACGACCTGGCCAGCGCCCTCGGTATCGCGGGCACGCTGCGCCGTCTCGTTCGGCGTCGGGAAGTTTCCGGACGTCGGACCGGACAGCAAGAAGTCCGCGTGGGCATCCTGTTCGACGGCATCGGCAACCGAGGCTTTCATCGTCGCACCCAACATGCCGATCGAGGTCACCAGCGCCACGCCCAGCATGAGAGCGAACGCGGTAGCCGCGGTTCGGCGCGGGTTACGCGCCGAATTCGTCGACGCCAGCTTGCCCACCGCACCAAAGGGCGCGCCAACCACGCGGCCGATCCCCGGAACGATAGGCAGGGAGATGGCCGGGCCGGCAAGGAAGAAACCAAGGATTAGGTTGAGCGCACCGAGGCCCACGAGGGAGGCGCGGAAGCCTGTGGAGGCATCAACAAACACTCCGACAAGCGCGAAGATGATGCCTACAACCAGCAGAAACCCGCCCAGCACGCTGCGCACGAGCAACGAAGAACCAGCCGCAGACTCGGTGGTGCGCATGGCCTCCACGGGTTTCACCGCACCCGCCCGGCGCGCCGGCGCCCACGCGGAAATGATGGTGACCACGGCACCCAAAAGCAACGGCACGACGACTGCGCTAACGCTCAGGCCCAGACCGCCGCCCATGGGCATGTCCTTGGCTTCAAAAACTGCCTTGATGAGTGCCACCAGGCCCATGCCGGCGATCACGCCCACGGCAGAACCCACAAGGCCCACGATGAAGGCCTCTGTGACCACCGAGCGCGTAATCTGCCCACGGGAGGCGCCGAGTGCACGCAGGAGTGCGAACTCCTTGGTGCGCTGAGCCACGATCATCGAGAAAGTATTCGCAATGATAAACGTGCCCACCAACAGCGCGATGAGGCCGAAAGCGATAAGGAAGTAGTTGACGAATTTCAGGGCAGAGGAAATCTGATCCGAAATCTCATCGGCCAGTTTCTGGCCAGATTCCGCCTTAACCTCAAAGGTCTCGTTGAGGTGGTCCACGAGGGCATCGGCATCGACGCCCTCGGCCGCCGCGACCTTCAACTGGGCAGAATTGCCATAGCGCTCGACGAAGGCCTCGTGGCCCATGAGCAAGGTCAGGCTGGGGCCTTGGTCCACCGCAGGCTTGACGACGCCCACGACCTTCACCTCATCACGCTGGTCCGGGTGGACCACGAGGAGAGTATCGCCGACGTGGATACCGAACTCTTCAGCGGCGGAATCATTAATGAGGACTTCGCCGGTCCCGTTCGGCTCAGAGCCGTCGACAAGCGTGGCAGGCTCACCGACGGACTGCTCCTCCGGGTAGTAGGGCTGCACGCTGGAGATGCCCCCACCGGTTTGAAAGGCCTCGGCGTCCTTGTTTGCTACCACGACCGTCTGGCTGCTTTGCATGTTCACCGCGCGCACATCGGGGTCGGCGGCGATGTCATCGCGCATCTTCTGATCGAGGTTGGGGCCGCCCTCCTTCTGGCTCACGGCCGCATCCACGCCCGTAAACGCGGTAGATACCGCAGAGTCGAAGGTGTTCGAGAGTGAATTGGTGAACATGAAGGAACCCGAGATGAACGCGGTGCCGAGCACCACCGCCAGCAGGGTCAGGGCAAGACGCAGCTTATGCGCGAGAATGTTGCGCACGGACACCGTGCGCATGGTGTTCTTTGTGGCCATGCTCTAGCCCTCGATTTCTGCCATCACGGCGTGGATGGACTCCATGGTTGGGTTGGTGAGTTCATTCACGAGGCGGCCATCGGCAAGAAAGACCACGCGGTCTGCATAGGAGGCGGCCTTGGCATCGTGCGTGACGATAACGACGGTCTGACCATCCTTGTCCACGGCGGTGCGCAAAATGTCGAGCACCTCGGCGGAGGAGTTCGAATCCAGGTTGCCGGTCGGCTCATCGCCGAAGATGATCTCGGGGCGCGAAACCAGGGCCCGCGCGCAGGCCACGCGCTGTTGCTGGCCGCCGGAGAGCTCTGCTGGGCGGTGATTCAAGCGCTCGGACAAGCCTAGGCGGGAAGTGACCTCATCGAACCACTCTTTATCCACCTTGTGGCCAGCGATATCGGTGGGCAGCGTGATGTTTTCTGCCGCAGTCAGCGTGGGCACCAGGTTGAAGGACTGAAAGATGAAGCCCAGTCGGTCGCGGCGCAGGGCCGTAATATCCTTGTCACTGAGCTGCGACATATCGGTGTCACCGATGAAGGCCGAACCGGACGTCGCCGAATCGAGCCCCGCCATGGTGTGCATGAGGGTGGATTTGCCGGAGCCCGACGGGCCCATGATGGCGGTGAAGGTGTTGCGCGCGAACTCAACGTCGACGTGGTCCAACGCGGTGACTGCGGTGTCTCCCTGACCGTATTGTTTGAACAGGTCAACGGCGCGAGCCGCAGCAGTCATCGTTGGGGTGGTCATGGACGTGTTCTCCTTATAGATGGGGAAAGTAACGTCACTACCCTATCTTGCCTCGGGTTAAATGTGTGACGCGTGTGGTCTAAAATATGCCCCATGCGCGCATCTCTTTCCGCTCTGGAACATTATGACCGCTGTGCCGAAGCAGCCGCGGCTCAGATCATGCGCCACTACTCCACCAGTTTTTCCCTGGCCACGCGACTTCTTTCACCCCGGGTGCGGGTGGATATCCGCAATTTATACGCCATGGTGCGCACCGCCGATGAAATCGTCGACGCCGGGCTCGATCCCCAGGACGCCGCCCTGCTTCTCGACGCCTACGAAACCACCATCCGCAACGCCCCCTCCCAACGTTTTCACGCCGACCCGGTCGTGCACGCCTACGCGCTGTCCGCGCGGCGCTGCGGGTTCCAGGACGAACACATTGCAGAGTTCTTTGCCTCCATGCGTTGTGACCTCACGCGCACCTCCCACACAGCGGAGTCTTTTAAGGCCTATGTTCGGGGCTCTGCAGAAGTCATTGGGCTGCTATGCCTGGATACTTTTTATGCCGGTGCACCTCGGCCTGACGACGTCGAAGAAGGAGCGGAGCGCCTGGGTGCCGCGTTTCAGAAGATCAACTTTTTGCGGGACCTGCACGAAGACTCTACTGAGCTGGGCCGCGCTTATTTTCCTACGCTGCGTGAGCCAGACAAACTCGATGAGGAAACGAAGGCCGCGATCATTTCTGATATCCGCGAAGACTTAGCCCATGCCCGCACGGCCATGGACCTGCTTCCCCTTGGCTCCAGGGTGGGGGTAGCCGCAGCGGCGGCTCTTTTCACGGAGCTTACGGATCTCCTCGAGGCCACTCCTGCGCATGAGATCATGACTACCCGCGTCAGTGTGCCCGCTGCGCGGAAAGCTGTCCTCATCAGCCGCGCTGCAGCGCACGCGGCACGAAATAAAGGTTAAAGAACATGAGCAAACATGTTGTTGTCATCGGCGCTGGTATTGCAGGCCTAGCCACCGCTGCCTTGCTGTTGCGGGAGGGGATGCGGGTGACGGTCGTCGACAAGCAACGCAGCGTTGGTGGACGCGCGGGAAGCTTGGCCGTGGAGGGCTTCCGTTTCGATACCGGCCCCTCGTGGTACCTCATGCCGGAGGCCTTCGATGAGTTTTTCCGCGCCTGCGGCACCAGTACCGGGCGCGAGCTGGACCTAGTGGACCTCTCCCCTGCCTACCGTGTTATCAACGAAGACGGCGCGACCCTCGATATAGAAACGGGCGTGGATAACGTAGCAGAGCTTTTTGAATCCTTGGAGCCGGGCGCTGGCGCCAAGGTGCGTGCGTACCTCTCCAGGGCCTCCGACGTATACGCCATTGCCCTGCGCAACTTCTTATACACCACCTTCTCCCGCCCCACGCAGCTTCTCAACAAAGACGTCCTCACCCGACTGGGCACGCTCGCGCTGCTGCTGACTCGCTCGCTGGATGCGCTGGTGGCCGCCCAGTTTAAGGATTACCGCCTGCGCCAGGTCCTGACTTACCCCGCGGTGTTTCTCTCCACCGAACCACAGGCCGCGCCGGCACTGTATTCCTTGATGAGCCACACGGACTTGGTGGAGGGCGTGCGCTACCCCTTAGGAGGCTTCGCGGCTGTTGTCGACGCTATCGCGAGGCAAGCAGCCGGCGCCACCTTCGAGCTTGGCACAGCGGTGGTAGCAATCAACCACGCGCACGGGCGCGCGACGGGCGTCACGCTTGACGACGGCCGCATGATCCCCGCCGACGCCATCGTCTCCGCCGCTGACCTGCACCACACAGAAACCGCTCTGCTTCCCACGGACCTGCAAACATACCCGGAACGCTACTTTGCCCACCGTGACCCTGGCCTAGGCACCGTTTTAGTCTTCCTCGGTGTGAAGGGTGCCCTTCCGCAGCTGGCACACCATACGCTGCTATTCAGCACAGACTGGACCCCCGATTTTAGGGCCGTCTACCACGGCCCTGAGCCGTTGCGGCCGTTGGGTTCCTCGGAGTCGATCTATGTTTCAAAAACCTCTGCCACCGATTCCAGTGTGGCTCCGGAAGGCTACGAGAATCTCTTCATCCTCATTCCCGTTCCGGCAGAAGAATCCTACGGCCATGGCGATGCCTACGGCGCTGCGGAATCTCCCCGCGTTAGCGCCATCGCCCGTGCTGCCGTGGCGCAGCTGGGGTCCTGGATGGGGATTGAGGATCTGGAGGAGAGGGTCGTCGTCAAGCGCACGCTCGGCCCCGCCGACTTTGCCGAGCAGTACAATTCCTGGTCCGGCGGCGCCGTAGGCCCTGCCCATACGCTGCGCCAGTCCGCATTCTTCCGGGGCCGGAACCAATCCCGTAAGCTGCCCAACCTGTACTACGCCGGTGGCACCACGGTCCCGGGCGTGGGCGTGCCCATGTGCCTGATTTCGGCCCACAACGTCCTCACGCGGATGCGTGAACAGTACTAAGCATCGAGCTCAAGGGATGCAGGCTTACCGTTGCGTCTTACCTTCACTGTTACGGGGTGACCGCCAAAAAGATAGCCATCATCAAACTCGACGCTGAGGTTGCCACGTTGAGGAACCTCAACGGCAACGGGAGTGAGTTTGGCGTATACGTCGCTGGTAGTAAGTTCCGGCGCCGGGACACTATTGCCCTCGGACACGGCAACGTCGTGGCGCCAACGGTTGGCGGCTCGGAGGGCCT
The DNA here is from genome assembly GCF_030408555.1 of Corynebacterium aurimucosum. NCBI lineage: Bacteria > Bacillati > Actinomycetota > Actinomycetes > Mycobacteriales > Corynebacteriaceae > Corynebacterium > Corynebacterium aurimucosum. The sequence goes on from NZ_CP047048.1 coordinate 2,249,177, forward strand.
TTGCAGCAGCAAAGCGCTGGGCCGCCTCGAGGAACTCGGAACTGAGCACCTTGTTGATCACAGAGAGCGGTGCCTTGAATTTTCGCTTGAGATTCGTACTCTCCGCGAGAAGAAGCTCCTCCCCTTCATGCACGATGCTGATATCAACTCCGAGTTCTTCTGCTCTGCCTTCGAATGTATCTGTACAGCGGTCGAGCACCAACGGACCGAATGTGGAATCAAGCTCTACCGGAACGTCAATCCGGGCAAGAAGCTGCTCCATGGCTGCATCGGCTACATCTGGAAGAATCTCCCAGATATCGACATAGTGCTCTTTGCTCCTCTCGTGGAAGTGGTGGCTACCCCGAGCATGAAACACCCTGAAAGGCTCAAGTTCTGTAATTTCACGCGGATCCCACAGCGTTTTTCCTGCGACTGTCTGGAAGAGCTGCGGATAGCGCACTGCGATGTCGCCAGTAATCAGCTCGCCTTCCGGCAACAGCTTTAAAGCAACTCCAGGCAAGCTCATGAGCTGAATGTGCGTTTTGTCCTCAGCATAAGGATCATCACTCACCGATTTCTTCGGCGCGGCTGCCACGACGAAGAGAAACTCAGTTTCTTCGAAGCTCAGTATCGTTTTAACAACGTCATGGTCCGAAAATTCACGGTAGAGGGAAAGCATGTCGCAATAGTACATCTGCGAAAAGGCCGTGCAGCGCTGCATAGCGTAGTCTGAGGAGGTTGACGTCGAGTGGAAAGGCGAAGCGATGGCAGAAACTATTGAACAGGCCAGCGAGACCGTAGAGGCATGGCTGAAGCAAGAAGACGCTATTGATCCTAAAAAGGCCCCTCGCCTCCAGGAACTCTTAGCTCGCGTTCCCCGTCAAGAGCTCATCGCGATTGTAGAGCGCCAGAATGCGCTCCGCGCTGCGCTAGCCCTCCGCCTGCTGCCACGGGAAAAGTCCATCGCGGTCTTTGATGCGCTCGATGCAAAGCACCAGGCGGACATCATTGATGAGCTGGGGAATGCCGATGTTTATGAATTCTTCGACGAGTTGGATCCCGAAGACCGCGTGGCGCTCTTGGATGAGCTGCCCGCCGAGATTGCGGATCGCCTCCTCCGCTCACTAACCCAGACGCAGCGCGATGTCACCGGAGTGATCCTTGGCTACACGAAGGGCTCCGTCGGCCGTCGTATGTCGCCAGAGGTGCCCGACATTCACCCGGAAATGAGCATGGAAGATGCCCTGCGCACACTACGCGATACCGCCGATGAACTGGAGACCATCTATACCGTTCCGGTGACGCGCAAGGACCGTCGCCTGGTGGGCGTCGTAAGCCTGCGCGATCTCTTCACGGCGAAGAGGGGCGTGCTCATTGAGGACATCATGAAGGAACCGGTTTATGCGCGGGCGACTGCTGACGCTGAAGAAACCGTACGGTGGTTCCTGCCCCTCGATATGCTGGCGCTGCCGATTGTGGATGATTCCCACCGCCTCGTTGGTCTTCTTACGTGGGACGATGCCACGGACATCATGGAGGAAGCGGACAGCGAGGACTCGGCTCGTTCCGGTGGTACGGAAGCGCTCCAGCAGCCTTACTTGTCGACGCCGTTGCTCAAGCTCGTTCGCTCCCGCATTCTCTGGCTGCTCGTGCTCGCTGTGTCAGCGTTGTTGACCGTGCGGGTTCTCGATTCCTTCGAGGACACCCTGGCCAAGGCGGTCGTACTTTCTCTGTTTATCCCCCTCCTCACTGGCACGGGCGGCAATACAGGAAACCAGGCGGCTACTACAGTGACCCGTGCGCTCGCGCTTGGCGACGTCCGAACGCGCGACCTCCTTTCCGTAATGTGGCGCGAGCTGCGCGTCGGAATGCTGCTCGGCGCCGTACTCGGACTGGCTGGTCTCGTCTTGGCGACGGTGGTCTACGGCCTCGATATCGGTATCGTGATCGGCTCCACCCTGTTTCTTATTTGCTCGATGTCAGCGACCGTTGGCGGGCTCATGCCGATTGTGGCCAAGACGGTTGGTGCGGACCCTGCTGTGTTTTCTAACCCGTTCATCTCCACGTTCTGTGACGCGACGGGCTTGATTATCTACTTCTTCATCGCAAAATCGGTGTTGGGCATCTAGTCCGATAAGACCCGCTAAGCTCCATCGCGCGACCTGCCTAACTAACTGCGGCCGCGCTAGAGCCTCACCATCTTCCTGGACACAGTCCCTGGCGCGCGCTAGAGCAGCCGAGCTTCCACCTGTATGGCACCGGCGGCACTTACTATGTGGTTGCCGATGTGTCTTCTACCGGCTTAAGCGGCATTGACTTCTGCATGCAGCTGCCCGAAACGAAGGGCGTGGCCGCCATCCCGCTAGCCGCTTTCACGGACAACCCGGAACCGTGGAAGTGCAAGGTGCGCTTTGCTTTCTGCAAGCGCCCTGAGGTCATCCGGGAGGCAGTCAGCCGCCTCACGGCTGCCTCTTAGAGGCTTAGGTGCAGCAGCACGTAAAGAGCGCAGGCCCCTACCTGTACTTTCGGGTCTGTATTTTTGGGTGTCTTTGGACGTGGGGTTCAGTCGGCTGCTAGCGCAGCACCGTAGATGGTTTAAAGGTGCCATCAACGGGTTAATGCTGGGCCCGCCCCCTTTTTTTGTTGTTGTGGGGGACGGTGAACACCGCAAAACGAAAAGAGAGAGACCGTTGAAACAGTAGTGTTTCAACGGTCTCTCTTTGTTGTGTATTGAGTTGTTGTTTTGTTTGGTGTCGGCGGTTTCTTACTCTCCCACAACCTCCCGGTTGCAGTACCATCAGCGTTAGCAGGCTTAGCTTCCGGGTTCGGAATGGGTCCGGGCGTTTCCCTGCTGCTATAGGCCACCGACAAACACTCGAGGCATCTTTGTGCCTGGTTGGGTGTGTTGTGTCAGATACTGTGTAGTGGACGCAAGCGACAGTGTGAATAATTGTGTCTTTGTTGTGTTTGTTGTTTCCACACTCGAAAAGGAGTGTGTGTGTTTGTTTTGGTCTATTAGTACCAGTAGCCTTCACACCTTGCGGTGCGTCCAGGTCTGGCCTATCAACCCCATCGTCTGTGGGGGACCTCAAATACGAAACCTCATCTTAAAACAGGCTTCCCGCTTAGATGCTTTCAGCGGTTATCCCTTCCGTACGTAGCCAACCAGCGATGCTCCTGGCGGAACAACTGGCACACTAGAGGTACGTCCGTCCCGGTCCTCTCGTACTAGGGACAGCCTTCTTCAAGTTTCAACGCGCGCGGCGGATAGAGACCGAACTGTCTCACGACGTTCTGAACCCAGCTCGCGTGCCGCTTTAATGGGCGAACAGCCCAACCCTTGGGACCTACTCCAGCCCCAGGATGCGACGAGCCGACATCGAGGTGCCAAACCATCCCGTCGATATGGACTCTTGGGGAAGATCAGCCTGTTATCCCCGGGGTACCTTTTATCCGTTGAGCGACACCACATCCACAAGTAGGTGCCGGATCACTAGTCCCGACTTTCGTCCCTGTTCGACATGTCTGTCTCACAGTCAAGCTCCCTTGTGCACTTACACTCACCACCTGATTGCCAACCAGGCTGAGGGAACCTTTGGGCGCCTCCGTTACATTTTGGGAGGCAACCGCCCCAGTTAAACTACCCACCAGGCACTGTCCCCAACCCAGATCATGGGCCAAGGTTAGACATCCAATCCGATCAGAGTGGTATTTCAACAACGACTCCACAACCACTAGCGTGGCCGCTTCATAGTCTCCCACCTATCCTACACAAACCGAACCGAACACCAATACCAAGCTATAGTGAAGGTCCCGGGGTCTTTTCGTCCTGCCGCGCGTAACGAGCATCTTTACTCGTAGTGCAATTTCACCGGGCCTGTGGTTGAGACAGCAGAGAAGTCGTTACGCCATTCGTGCAGGTCGGAACTTACCCGACAAGGAATTTCGCTACCTTAGGATGGTTATAGTTACCACCGCCGTTTACTGGGGCTTAAATTCTCAGCTTCGCAGCCAAAAGACTACTAACCGGTCCTCTTAACCTTCCAGCACCGGGCAGGCGTCAGTCCATATACATCAACTTCACGTCTTCGCATGGACCTGTGTTTTTGATAAACAGTCGCTTCCCTCTATTCTCTGCGACCCCACAACCCACCACACTCGCAAAGAGTGCTTAAGTCGTGTGGTCCCCCTTCTCCCGAAGTTACGGGGGCATTTTGCCGAGTTCCTTAACCACAGTTCACCCGAACGCCTTAGTATTTTCAACCTGACCACCTGTGTCGGTTTAGGGTACGGGCCATACATCCACATCGCTAGAGGCTTTTCTCGACAGTACTAGATCACCAACTTCACCCACACTTGGGCTACGCATCACGCCTCAGGTTTAACGGTGCGCGGATTTACCTACACACCACCTCACACGCTTACACCAACAATCCACTAAGCGGCATGGCTACTACACTGTGTCACCCCATCACTTGAACCACACATCAGGCCCCACGACATCAACAAACCACACACTCAAAGAGTGCACAATCCGTATCCGCGGTGGTTAGTATCAGTGCTTTATCATGGGCGCGGATATACGGGTACCAGAATATCAACTGGTTATCCATCGACTACGCCTGTCGGCCTCGCCTTAGGTCCCGACTCACCCTGGGAAGACGAACTTGACCCAGGAACCCTTAGTCATCCGGCGGGAAGGATTCTCACCTTCCAATTCGTTACTCATGCCTGCATTCTCACTCGCACACACTCCACGCCTCCTTACGGTAACGCTTCAACACATGCACGACGCTCCCCTACCCAAACAAAAAAGTTTGCCGCGGCTTCGGCGGTGTGCTTGAGCCCCACTACATTGTCGGCGCAGGACCACTCGACCAGTGAGCTATTACGCACTCTTTCAAGGATGGCTGCTTCTAAGCCAACCTCCTGGCTGTCTTCGCGATCCCACATCCTTTTCCACTTAGCACACCCTTAGGGGCCTTAACCGGCGATCTGGGCTGTTTCCCTCTCGACTATGAAGCTTATCCCCCACAGTCTCACTGCCGCACAACACAATTGATGGCATTCGGAGTTTGGCTGACATTGCTAAGATTGTAGTCCCGCTCAACCAACCAGTAGCTCTACCTCCACCAAGCTACATGCGACGCTGCACCTAAATGCATTTCGGGGAGAACCAGCTATCACGGAGTTTGATTGGCCTTTCACCCCTACCCACAGCTCATCCCCGCAGTTTTCAACCTACGTGGGTTCGCGCCTCCACAGCATCTTACTACTGCTTCACACTGGCCATGGGTAGATCACCCCGCTTCGGGTCCAGGACACGCCACTCAAAACACCCCATTAGGATTCGGTTTCCCTACGGCTACCCCACACGGGTTAACCTCGCGACATGCCGCTGACTCGCAGGCTCATTCTTCAAAAGGCACGCCATCACACAACAAAAAGTGCTCTGACGGATTGTAAGCACATGGTTTCAGGAACTATTTCACTCCCCTCCCGGGGTACTTTTCACCATTCCCTCACGGTACTCATACACTATCGGTCACACTGAGTATTTAGGCTTACCGGGTGGTCCCGGCAGATTCACAGCAGATTCCACGAGCCCGCTGCTACTCGGGCAACCCAACAACCCATGCATTGCAGCCTTCAACTACGGGACTATCACCCTCTACGGTAGGCGTTTCCACACCACTTCACCTAACAACAACACACAAGCAAACCAGTGGTAGCTGGCTTCCATTGGGGCCCACAACACCGCACACACAACCCCTACCAAGTATCACATGCACACGGTTTAGCCTCATCCACGTTCGTTCGCCACTACTAGCAGAATCATATTTTATTTTCTTCTCCTACGGGTACTGAGATGTTTCACTTCCCCGCGTAAACCCCCACAACAGCTATGAATTCACTGAAGGGTAACACCCCATAACAGGTGCCAGGTTTCCCCATTCGGACATCCTCGGATCAACGCTTTATTGACAACTCCCCGAGGCTTAACGCAGCCTTACACGTCCTTCATCGGCTCAGCATGCCAAGGCATCCACCATGCGCCCTAAATAACGAACACACAACCAACAAGGCAACCACCACAAAAGCAGCAGAAGACAGTGTTGGTGTGAACACACAAAACACAAAAGAACAAAGAAATCACACAAACCACAACCCACCACCAACACACGCACAAAGCACGTATCAGCAGCAAGCATATGGTTTAATGCTCGCGTCCACTATACAGTTCTCACACAACACCCCACACCAGCCCAACAACCAGAACATTAAGCACTCTGACCATCAAGCTCATGTGGGTTAAACAACCAGGGAACAATGCCCCAGACACCCAACAATGCACCACGTACTTTTAAAAAATGTTAGTCAACCATTCTGGTTAAGATGTATCTCCACCCGATTAAACAAACGGTGGCAGCAAAACAATCGTTCACTCAACCACCACGCACATGAAAACACTCACATGCTTAAAGACACCAACTGGTGCCACAAATAAAGCTCCTTAGAAAGGAGGTGATCCACCCGCACCTTCCGGTACGGGTACCTTGTTACGACTTCGTCCCAATCGCCGATCCCACCTTCGACAGCTCCCTAACAAGTTTAGGCCACTGGCTTCGGGTGTTACCAACTTTCATGACGTGACGGGCGGTGTGTACAAGGCCCGGGAACGTATTCACCGCAGCATTGCTGATCTGCGATTACTAGCGACTCCGACTTCATGGGGTCGAGTTGCAGACCCCAATCCGAACTAAGGCCGGCTTTCAGCGATTCGCTCCACCTCACAGTGTCGCTGCGCGTTGTACCGACCATTGTAGCATGTGTGAAGCCCTGGACATAAGGGGCATGATGATTTGACGTCATCCCCACCTTCCTCCGAGTTAACCCCGGCAGTCTCTCATGAGTCCCCAACCAAATGCTGGCAACATAAGACAAGGGTTGCGCTCGTTGCGGGACTTAACCCAACATCTCACGACACGAGCTGACGACAACCATGCACCACCTGTACACCAACCACAAGGGACACTACATCTCTGCAGCAATCTGGTGTATGTCAAGCCCAGGTAAGGTTCTTCGCGTTGCATCGAATTAATCCACATGCTCCGCCGCTTGTGCGGGCCCCCGTCAATTCCTTTGAGTTTTAGCCTTGCGGCCGTACTCCCCAGGCGGGGCGCTTAATGCGTTAGCTACGGCACAGAAGACGTGGAAGCCCCCTACACCTAGCGCCCACCGTTTACGGCATGGACTACCAGGGTATCTAATCCTGTTTGCTACCCATGCTTTCGCTCCTCAGCGTCAGTAACTGCCCAGAGACCTGCCTTCGCCATCGGTGTTCCTCCTGATATCTGCGCATTTCACCGCTACACCAGGAATTCCAGTCTCCCCTACAGCACTCAAGTTATGCCCGTATCGCCTGCACGCCCGAAGTTAAGCCCCGGAATTTCACAGACGACGCGACAAACCACCTACGAGCTCTTTACGCCCAGTAATTCCGGACAACGCTCGCACCCTACGTATTACCGCGGCTGCTGGCACGTAGTTAGCCGGTGCTTCTTATACAGGTACCGTCACTTGCGCTTCGTCCCTGTCGAAAGGAGTTTACAACCCGAAGGCCGTCATCCCCCACGCGGCGTCGCTGCATCAGGCTTCCGCCCATTGTGCAATATTCCCCACTGCTGCCTCCCGTAGGAGTCTGGGCCGTATCTCAGTCCCAATGTGGCCGTACACCCTCTCAGGCCGGCTACCCGTCGACGCCTTGGTAGGCCATTACCCCACCAACAAGCTGATAGGCCGCGAGCTCATCTTGCACCGAAAAAACTTTCCAACCACCACACTAAAGGCAGTTCATATCCGGTATTAGACCCAGTTTCCCAAGCTTATCCCAGAGTGCAAGGCAGATCACCCACGTGTTACTCACCCGTTCGCCACTCGAGTACCAGTGCAAGCACTGGCCTTTCCGTTCGACTTGCATGTGTTAAGCACGCCGCCAGCGTTCGTCCTGAGCCAGGATCAAACTCTCCACAAAAAGGCCGTGAAAAGCCCAAACCTAGACAAACAGACAAACCACACCGCATGATGCAAACACACCACACGGACTGGCTATCCAAAAATTACATAAAGAAAAAATCCAAAAACCAACCCCCAACCCGACGGGGATATACAAGGAGGCTGGCCCAGTCAGAAGATTTTAAACAATACGCCCAAACAACTTATGTTATTTACAATGACGCCGCTAAAAGGAAAAGCGCCATCCGGCATACACCAACCGTGCCACACATACGGCACAACACGGCCAAAACAAATAAAATCAACCAACAAAAAAGTACATTGGCACACTATTGAGTTCTCAAACATCATCCGCACACCACAACAAAAATTAACCAAACGTTAACCCTCTTGCAGCGGCCCGAACAACACTACCCAACAAGCTCAACCAAAGTCAAACCCGCCGAACAACCATTGCCCGAACATCTACCACCAGTTAACCTCCCGGCTACCTCGCGGCGACCTCGATAAATATACGCACACCCCCAACAAACAACAAATCCCCAGTTCAACCGTGGGATTGAACCGGGGAAACGTCGCCAAGCACGGCGCCTTAGTAGAGCTCTTCCTCCTGAGTGCGCTCGATCGTGGCGCCCAAGGCCTGGAGATTCTCCACAAAGTTGGGATAGCCGCGATCAATGTGGAAGACATCGTGCACGGTGGTCGTCTCATCCGCACACAGTGCAGAGAGCACCAACCCGGCGCCTGCGCGGATATCGGAACTCCAGATATGCGTCGAAGACAGACGCTCCTGCCCGCGGATGACTACGTGGTGTCCATCAACTTGGGCATCGGCGCCAAGGCGGAGCATCTCATCGACGAAACGGAAGCGCGATTCGAAGACATTCTCCGTAATGATGGAGGTGCCTTCCGCCACGGCGGAAAGACCAATAGCAATAGGCTGAAGATCCGTAGGGAAACCGGGGTACGGCAGGGTTTGATAATCCACGGCGCTCGGGCGACCGTCCATGCGCACCCGGAAACCGTTCACATAGTCCTCAATGTCAGCGCCGGCAGACTTGAGCTTTTCCAGCGGCAGGTGCAGGTGCTTAGGAGCAATGCCACCCACCGTAATATCACCGCGAGTCATCACAGCAGCATAGGCCCAGGTACCCGCAACGATGCGGTCGCCGATAACCTCGTGCTCTGTTGGTTGCAGCTTGTCCACTCCCCGAATGGTGATGGTGGATGTCCCCTCCCCAGAGATATCGGCTCCCATCTCCTTGAGCATCGTGCACAAGTCGACGATCTCCGGTTCGCGGGCGGCATTGTGGAGTTGAGTTTCACCATCAGCAAGCACGGCGGCGGTAAGAATGTTCTCCGTCGCGCCGACGGAAGGGAAATCAAGCCGGATATTTGCCCCGTGGAGACGATCAGCTTCCGCCACCACAGCACCGTGTTCGATGCGTGTGCGCGCACCCATCTTCTCCAGCCCGGACTGGTGCATATCCAAGGGGCGGGAACCGATGGCGTCACCGCCTGGCAATGCCACCTTCGCGTGACCGCAGCGCGCGGTCAACGGTCCCAGCACACACACGGAAGCGCGGAATTGACGCACCGCATCGAAGTCCGCGTTGGAGTGCAGCTCGGCCGGGGTGGTGATGCGCACGGTGTGGCCATCAATCTCCACGGTGCAGCCAAGGCCCTCAAGGACCTTTCGCATTAGAGGGACATCGAGAATCTCAGGACAGTTGGTCAGCGTGGTGGTGCCCTCCGCCAACAGTGCCGCAGCCATCAGCTTCAGCACACTGTTTTTAGCACCGTCAACCTTGACGGTGCCCTGCAGGCGCGCCCCACCGGAGACAATAAATTGGTCTTTCACGCCCACCCAACTTACCTACAATCAGGGCAACGCGCCTATACGACGGGCCGCATTAACCGCCTCATAGCGAGTATGCGCACCCAATTTGCGCATGACAGAACGCAGATAGGACTTCACAGTTTCGGCACCAATGCCCATCTCCTCGGCAGCCTCAACGTTGGTATGGCCAAGGGCGACGCAAGAAAGAACATCGAGTTCGCGCGCGGACAGCTTGGTGGACTGCTTCACACGGACCGGAGAGACCATCTGATCACACAGTGCCTCAAGCTCCTTGCGAAGGTCTTCATCATTGACGCGGTTAGCCAGCATCCGCAGCTTGGAGTGCGTCGAGCGCACCTGCTCCCATTCGGCACCGTTCATCACATGGCCGCGCGCAGCACCACCCTTACCACCATCGGCCCGGCGCAGTGCGGAATTAACCGCCAAATCCTGCTCGAGGCAGCGGGCAGTCATGGTGACCTCCTCGATCACCTTGTCACCCAAGCGCACCGGCGAATGAACACCGACATAGAGGACTCCACGGATCTCACGCTGAACGGTAACTGGGACCGCCACGATGGAGTGCAGGCCTTCGTCTTGAATATAGCGGTCATTCTCATGGCTAATCGTGGTAGCGCGGGTGTAATCGGAAACACCAACCGCGCGGCGAGTACTAACAACGCGCCCGCCGACGCCCACGTTCGCGTCAATCACCAAGTTCTGCAAAGCCGGGGTCCGCAGACCTACCCACTGGGTAATCTGCAGGCGATTATCCGGCAGCAAGGTTCCGTACATCGTGACGGGGATTCCCGTTGCAGTCTTCAGCGACGAGAGCGCTGCGCGTACGGCTTCGTCGTCATCCTTGAGTCGGTGCGGCTCCATGAGACTCTCTCTTACTCGGGGGTAACCAGCAGGTGCACCCACATTCCCCGCCTGAAACGGGGGTAGGTGAACACTATTTGCGAAGTATAACCGGCCGACGGGGGTAATTCTAAATCACGGCCCACCCTTCTCCTCCACCCCGAATCCCACATACGATGCCCGAATGCTCGGTTCAGAATTTATATACCACTCTGTCTACCGTTGGGGTGTAAGGTGTCTGCTGTACATCAGAAGTTATTTTCAAGGAGTCCACATCGTGGCTGTATATGACAACATTCTCGAGACCATCGGCGGCACCCCGCTCGTCCGCCTCAACCGCCTAACCGAAGGCCTCGGCGCTGAGGTCCTCGTGAAGGTTGAGTCCTTCAACCCCGCAAATTCCGTCAAGGATCGCATCGCCAAGGCGATTGTCGACACCGCCGTAGAATCCGGCGAGCTGAAGCCAGGCGGCACCATCGTCGAGGCCACTTCCGGCAACACCGGTATCGGCTTGGCACTCGTCGGCGCCGCCCAAGGTTACAAGGTCATCCTCACCATGCCGGAGACCATGTCCAACGAGCGCAAGGTTCTGCTGCGCGCTTATGGAGCAGAGATCGTCCTCACCCCGGGCGCTGCGGGCATGAAGGGCGCTGTAGAGAAGGCCAACGAGATTATCGCCGAAACCCCCAATGCCATCCTGGCTTCCCAGTTCGCCAACGAAGCCAACCCAAAGATCCACGAGGCAACCACCGGTCCTGAAATCTGGGAGGACGCCGAGGGCAAGGTTGACGCCTTCGTGGCTGGCGTCGGAACCGGCGGCACCGTCACCGGTGTTGGTCGCTACCTGCGCTCTCAGAACCCGGATACCTACCTCGTAGCCGTAGAGCCCTCCGATTCCCCTGTTCTGTCCGAGGGCAAGGCTGGCCCGCACAAGATTCAGGGCATCGGCGCTAACTTCGTCCCAGAGGTTTTGGACCGTGAGATCCTCAACGAGGTTCTTACCGCAACCACCGAAGAGTCCGTGTCCACCGCCCGCAAGCTGGCTACCGAAGAAGGCCTGCTCGTTGGTATTTCCTCCGGCGCCAACGTCTCTGCAGCACTCAAGCTGGCCGCTCGTGACGAGTTTAAGGGCAAGACCATCGTCGTTGTCGCCCCGGACTTTGGTGAGCGCTACGTCTCCACCATTCTCTTCGAGGACATCCGCGAAGCTTAAGGAATAGTCAACATGGCTCTCCGCGGGACGTCGCCAAGCACGGCTCCGTGATGAGCCTCCGAATAAAAGCGCCCTCTGTGCTAGGGGGCGCTTTTTCTTTCTGGATAGGATGGTTCGCATGCACATCTTGAAGATGATTCGTGAAGACCTCGCCAACGCGCGCGAGCATGACCCGGCCGCGCGCGGCGACGTCGAGAATGCCGTGGTCTATTCCGGCCTCCACGCTATTTGGGCGCACCGCATCGCCCACCGCATGTGGAAGCATGGTTGGCGCGGCCCCGCACGTATCCTGGCACAAGTAAACCGCTTCTTCACCGGTATTGAGATCCACCCTGGTGCCACCATCGGCCGCCGTTTCTTCATTGACCACGGCATGGGCATCGTTATTGGTGAAACCGCCGAAATCGGCGATGGCGTGATGCTCTACCACGGGGTCACGCTCGGCGGCCAGGTGCTCACGCAGACCAAGCGCCACCCAACGATCGGGGACAACGTGACCATCGGTGCCGGCGCCAAGGTACTAGGCCCCATCACCATCGGCGAAGGCTCCGCAGTAGGCGCTAACGCCGTGGTGACGAAGGATGTGCCCGCTAATCACACCGCTACGGGTATTCCGGCTAAGAACCGTCCTCGCAAGAAGAATGAGCGCATCAAGCTGGTGGACCCGGACTACTACATCTAAGAGCCCCAGAGCCTGTCCTTAGAGGCTGCCCTCACGCTTAGTCAGACGCTGGTATTCAGGGTTCTTCTCAATAAACCGCGCTACGGCACTGCACGTTGGGATGACTTGGCGGCCTACCGTCGAGTCATCATCCAACGCCGCCTTAATGAGCGGCTTGGACAGGCCTTGGCCTTGAAAGGCCTCAGAGATTTCCGTGTGCGTGAACTCGCGCGTGGCTGCGGAGTCACTGTATTCGGCAAAACCCGCTTCCTCGCCATCGACGGTAATAACGAAGCGGGATTGATCGGTTTGGTGCGCAACAGAAGTAGTCATGCCGCCCATTAAACCAAAAAATGCACCAAAAAAGCCCCCTCCAAAAATGGAGGGGGCTATCTTGTGGCCAGAGCCAGGATCGAACTGGCGACCCCACACTTTTCAGGCGTGTGCTCTACCGACTGAGCTATCTGGCCAGAAGCCACTAGGACTTCGGCGACCCTGACGGGACTTGAACCCGCGACCTCCGCCGTGACAGGGCGGCGCGCTAACCAACTGCGCCACAGGGCCATTTTTAGTTTTCTCTTGTGCGCTGGGCACGAATAAGTACTCTACACACAGCTAGATAAGCACAGCAAATCAGCACGTCAGACTCAGTTTTACCGTGCACTAGACCTCGGTATACAGCCCACCCCACAGCACCTAGACCTATAAGCTTTCCCGCTCCACCGGCGGCATGCGCCAGCAGGGGCTTAAGGGACATTTCGTGTGGATAAACCGATACGGATTCCTGGGGCAGCCTGGGATAATGCGGTGATCTTGATTTTGGATCGGTTCCAACGGCCCGATCTGTGAAATCAACACTGGATAGTCCTAGGTCTGTGATAGGAGGACTGCTGCTGGTGCGGTAAGGCCAATTCCTATGGCTAATAGGAATCGGCCGTCGTGTGACGTGTGCGGCCATGGACTGGTTAAGAACGGCAAGACCGCGGCAGGAACCCAACGCTGGCTATGTCCTAAATGCAACGTTTCATCGATTAATACCCGCGCACACGCCAGCGAGATTCGGCATTTCAAAATCTTTATTGACTGGATTCTCTCCGGCGAATCTGCAGACCATTTAGCCAAGCGCCTTGGGGTAACAAGGCGGACTTTGACCCGGTGGTTTAAGCTGCTGTGGTTTATCACCGTGCCCACTTCTTCTGACCCCTATCGTGTTTACGATCAGGTCTTTATCGACGGCACCTACTTTCACAAGAAATGCCTGTTGGTAGCCTGCACCAATACACACGTCATCGCCTGGCATTGGTGCCTGCGTGAAAGCTCATACGAGTACCTGAAACTGCTCGACAAAATCGCGCAACCACTCATCGTCACCACCGACGGGGCAGGCGGAGCGCTCAAGGCACTGCGCACTAAATGGCCCGACGTTGCCATTCAGCGCTGCCTAGTTCACGTCCAGCGCAACACTTTTGCTGATATCAGCCGCAACCCGATTCACCCAGCGCATAAAGCAATCCGGAAACTGGGCTACATGCTTGTCCAAGTACGCAACCGTGAAGATGCTGCGCGGTTTACAGCTGCAGTCCACCACACCCGCATTACCTTTGCTGATTGGCTTAAAGAGCGAACCTACCGCAGTGCTATACCGGCAGGCCAAGTACCGAAATGGGTCAGCCCCAACCAGAAATGGTGGTACACCCACCGCAACGCCCGCAGGGCTCTAAAACGGCTAGAAAAGCTCATCCACGCCGGACAATTATTTACCTTCCTTGACCCGCCTGAAGGTGTCACGCAAGACTTAAAAGCCACCACGAACCTGCTGGAAGGCGGCATCAACAAACAACTCAAAGACTTAGCCGGAAACCATCGTGGCATGTTCGATGAGCATCAGCGCATCACCATGGACTGGTGGCTCTACACCCACACCGAAGACCCTGTAGCGCCACTGGAGTTAGCCAAGCAACAAGACTTCGGACGCCAAGGAGAAAAAGCAGCACGCGCAGCCTGGGCAAGAGAAGAACTCACACGACGCGGCCACCCAGACGGGCGACCAGCCACATACGACATCCACATCGACAGCGAATGGAACCCCAGCTTAGGCATAAGAAAAGGCTGGGCCGGACGCTCCTAAATCCACACGAAATGTCCCTTAGTGCGACACGCCGCAAATCCACACGAAATGTCCCTTAAGCCCCAGCAGGATTAATCGCTGACGGAGACAAAACGACGCAAGCCCCGAGGCTTGTTTCTCTAACAATGCCTCGAGGCTTGAATATGGCGACCCTGACGGGACTTGAACCCGCGACCTCCGCCGTGACAGGGCGGCGCGCTAACCAACTGCGCCACAGGGCCATATATATTTACTTGTGTGCCAACACAAAGGTGTTGGTACCCCCAACGGGATTCGAACCCGTGCCGCCGCCGTGAAAGGGCGGTGTCCTAGGCCGCTAGACGATGGGGGCCCGTTGCCTTGAGGCAACTTTGTAAAAATATACTGGAGACATCCTTACTTAACCAAATCGCCCCGGCAGAAAGGTGAAAAACTATGACTGACCAGCGAGATACCTGTTCCTGCCATGAGCCGGGTGTACACGGCTACAACTCCAATGACGATCAAAAGGCGAAATACTTAGCGCGCCTCAAGCGCATCGAAGGGCAAACCCGCGGCATCCACCGCATGATCACCGAGGACCAATACTGCATTGACATCATCACGCAGATCTCGGCGGTAACCTCCGCGCTCGAGAATGTCTCCCTGGCGCTCTTGGAGGACCACATAGAACACTGCGTAGCGGGAGCAGCCGCAGAAGACGGGCAAGTAGCCACAGAGAAGCTCGAGGAGGCCATGCGGGCTATCAGGAAGCTCGTTAAGAGCTAGCCCTAACCCGGCCCTGCACGTGGGCCCCAAAACCAAAAAAGAGCCGCCCGAAGGCGGCTCTTTTTGTGGGCCCTGCGGGGCTCGAACCCGCGACCTGCGGATTAAAAGTCCGTAGCTCTACCAACTGAGCTAAAGGCCCAACGCCCAACCATCTTAGTAGGTCGCACTAAAGAAAACGAAATGGCCCTCACCTCCAGCGGAAAGGGCCACTACCTAGCAGAGATACGCAATTAGCCGCGCATGTCATCCTTCTCCATGAAGTTCACCTGGAAGTCAAAAGCGGTCTTCAGATCGTGCGGGGTGTGCTGGAACTTATTCGCCTTGGCACGCTCGAAGTACTCCTCCAGCAGCGGACGGTAGTCCGGGTGCGCCACGGCGATAACCTTCTCCACGCGCTCCTTCGGAGCCAGGCCACGCAGGTCCGCAACACCATACTCGGTGATGATGACCATGGTGTCGTGCTCAGTGTGGTCGGTGTGAGACACGAAAGGCACGATGGCGGAAATAGCGCCGCCCTTTGCCACCGACGGGGACACGAAGGTGGAGATGTAGGCGTTACGGGTGAAGTCACCCGAGCCGCCGGTACCGTTCATGATGCGGGAGCCGGAGACGTTGGTGGAGTTGATATTGCCGTAGATGTCGCCCTCAATCATGCCGTTGGAGGAGATCAGGCCAACGCGGCGGATAACCTCCGGGTGGTTGGACACCTGCTGTGGGCGCAGGATGATGTGCTTGGCGTAGCGCTCAGCCTCAGCGTTCATCTTGTCCGCATACTCCGGGGACAGGGCGAAGGAGGTAGCAGAGGCGACGGTCATCTTGCCGGCGTCGATAAGATCCAGCATGCCGTCCTGGATAACCTCGGTGTAGGCCTGAATGTTTTCGAACTTGGAATCCAGCAGGCCGGCCATCACTGCGTTCGGGACGTTGCCCACACCGGACTGCATGATGAACTTGTCATACTCCAGGCGTCCGGCAGCAACCTCGCCCTCGAGGAACTCAATGAAGTTCGCAGCGATCTTCTCAGAGACCTCATCCGGAGCCTTGAACGGAGCATTGCGGTCCGGGGCGTTGGTCTTGACTACAGCCACGACCTTCTCTTCCGGGATCTCAATGTAGGTGGTACCAACGCGGTCAGCCGGCTTGGTAATCGGGATCGGCTGACGGTTCGGCAGCTTCTCAATGCGGTAGATATCGTGCATGCCCTCGAGGTTGAGGGACTGCCACTCATTGATCTCAATGATGATCTTGTCGGCGGCCTCGATGTACTCGAGGTTGTTACCTACTGCGGAGGAGGGAACGATATTTCCCTTCTCATCGATACGCACGGCCTCAATAATGGCTACCTGGAAGTCACCGTAGAAACCTTCCTCCACCTGCTGGCCAGAGTGTGAGAGGTGAACATCCTGGTAGAGGGCGGAGCCATCGTTGAAGCGGCCGCGCAATGCCGGATCAGAGTTGTATGGGGAGCGGAAGCGAATGGCGTTTGCCTCAGCCAGGACGCCATCGCAGTCCGGGGCGGTAGAGGCACCGGAGAAGACGTCGATCTTGAATTCCTCCCCCGCCTCGTGGGCCGCCTTTGCCTTTTCCGCGATAGCGGTCGGCAGGGCCTTGGGGTAGCCAGCACCGGTAAAGCCGGAGATTCCCACACGATCACCGTGGTTGACGAACTGTGCGGCCTCGTCAGCGCTCATCACGAGCTTCTCAAACGGCGCGTATGCAATTCTCTCAGACATTAGTCCTCCTTTTATGTGCAGAAACGACCTACGTTACGGTCCTTTCCTATTAGTTACATGCACCACACTAGCGAATCAGTGGCGAATTTACCGCACTCTGCCCCAAACCGTGTGCACACCTCACTTTCCTCATCAGAATTTGCCACCCCAGGCTCTTTCCGCGCACAATTGGCGGCGTGACTCTTGCAATCGGAAAAATCCAGCTCAACTCCCCCGTTGTCCTCGCCCCCATGGCTGGCGTGACCAACGTGGCTTTTCGCGTGCTGTGCCGTGAGCAAGAGATTGAAAAGACCGGGACTGTCTCCGGGCTCTACGTGTGCGAAATGGTCACCGCTCGCGCCTTGGTCGAGCGCAACCCCAAGACCCTGCACATGACCACCTTCGCTCCCCAAGAACAGCCCCGCTCGCTGCAGCTGTACACCGTCGATCCGGAGTACACCTACAAGGCTGCCAAGATGATCGTGGATGAGAACTTGGCGGACCACATCGATATGAACTTTGGCTGCCCGGTCCCCAAGGTCACGCGCCGCGGCGGGGGTTCTGCCCTTCCTTATAAGCGCCGCCTGTTTGGCAACATCGTCTCCGCCGCAGTCAAGGCGACTGAGGGCACGGATATTCCAGTCACGGTGAAGATGCGCGTCGGCATTGATGAAGAGCACAAGACACACCTCGATGCCGGGCGTATCGCTGTGGCGGAAGGAGCCGCAGCAGTTGCTTTGCACGGGCGCACTGCCGCCCAGCGCTACTCCGGTCACGCCGACTGGGGCGAAATCGCCCGCTTGAAGGAGCACTTGGCAGACACAGGCATCCCAGTCTTGGGCAACGGCGATATCTTCAAGGCAACCGATGCGCACGACATGATGGAGCAAACTGGATGTGACGGCGTCGTGGTGGGCCGCGGCTGTTTGGGCCGCCCGTGGCTTTTTGCGGAACTCTCCGCCCACCTGCGGGGTGAACCAGTACCGGAAGAGCCCACGCTAGGCGAAGTCACGCGCATCATGCTCCGCCACGCAGAGCTTCTAGCCCAGCATGAGGGCGAGGCTCAAGCCAGCCGCGATATTCGCAAGCACATTGGCTGGTACCTGCGTGGTTTTCCCGTGGGCGGCCAGGTACGTGCGGGCCTTTCTCGCGTCAATTCCTTGGAGGATCTGCGCGAACTGCTGGCGCCGTGGGCCGACTCGCCTGCGCTTGCCGACGACGCCGATGGTGCCCGCGGCCGCCAGGGCTCACCCGCCAAGGTAGTCCTTCCCGAGGGTTGGCTCGATGATCCGGAGGATGCCACTGTGCCGGAAGGCGCGGAGATTATGCACTCCGGCGGCTAACCGCGATTATTCAAACTTGTTGTTCGACAGGCACTAGACCAATAGTTCAGCTAAAGTACGTGGCATGCGCGCTGCTTACCGTGAACAGTTGGATAATTTTTCTCATGATCTCATCATCATGAGCACGACCGTCCATAAGCTGATGGCCCTCGCCTCCCAGGCGTTAATCAAGGCCTCCCTGCAACCGGCTGAGGAGGCTGTGTCACTGCGCGATGAACTGGATGAGGTGCGCTCGCGGTGCGAAGACCGCGCGGTCTCCCTGCTAGCCTTGGAAAATCCGATGGCCAAGGATCTCCGCCAGGTCATCTCTTCCATCTATATTGTTGAAGACTTTTATCGCATGGGCCGCCTGTCCCAGCACATTGCAACGAGTGCCCGCCGCCGCCACCCCGAGCCAGTGGTACCAGCAGACATCATGGGCTACTTCGAGGAATATGCGCGCCTCGTTCTCGATATGTCCGCGGGGCTCAAGGACATCCTCATCACCCGCGATCCGGAGCTAGCCCTTCGGTTGACCGAAGATGATGATGCCGTCGATGACATCAACCATCACCTGCTGCGCATGCTGACCCAGCGGGAATGGAAAGGAACAGTGCGCCAGGCCGTGGAAACCTCGCAGCTATCGCGTTACTACGAGCGTTTCGCCGATCATTGTGCCGCCGCTGCCGGTCGCATTATTTATCTTGCAACGGGCCTGGACCCGGACCGCTATATGCGCAAGCGTGATCAGGAGCAACGCGAAGCCGAGCTAGAGGCCCGCATGGCAGAGCTGGAGCGCCAGTTCCATCACTAGATGAGGCTCATGCTCGAAATAGCTGCCGATCCACCGCTAGTAACACCTAGCTCATCCTGAAAACACAAAAGCCGGTGCCCACTCCTAGACCTTAAACAGTCGAGAGAGGGCGCCGGCTTTCGGCACTATGGCGCTATCGGTGTTTAGCCAAAGCGGCCGGAGATGTAATCCTCGGTGTCCTTCTTGGAGGGGTTCTCGAAGATCTTGGTGGTGTCATCAAACTCGACGAGGTGGCCCGGCTTTCCGGTGGCTTCTAGAGAGAAGAAACCGGTCTTATCGGACACACGGGCTGCCTGCTGCATGTTGTGGGTGACGATAACGATGGTGAAGTTTTCCTTCAGCTCGTGGATGAGGTCCTCAACAGCCAGGGTAGAAATCGGGTCAAGTGCCGAGCACGGCTCGTCCATGAGGACGACCTCCGGTTCCACGGCAATCGCACGGGCGATGCACAGACGCTGCTGCTGTCCACCGGACAGGCCGCCGCCCGGCTTATCCAGGCGGTCCTTAACCTCATCCCAGAGGTTGGCGCCGCGCAGAGACTTTTCGGCAACTTCCTTCAGTTTCTTCTTGTTCTTCTCGCCGGAGAGCTTCAGGCCGGCAACAACGTTGTCCTCGATAGACATCGTGGGGAACGGGTTAGCCTTCTGGAAAACCATGCCGATGGTGTTGCGAACGGATACCGGGTCAACCTTGGCGCCGTAAATATCTTGGCCGTCCAAGAGGACCTCGCCCTTGACATAGGCGCCGGGGATGACCTCGTGCATACGGTTCAAGGTGCGCAGAACGGTGGACTTACCGCAGCCGGAAGGGCCGATAAAGGCGGTCACGGCCTTCGCCGGAATTTGCATGTTGACGTTCTGCACGGCGTGGAAGTCGCCGTAGTAAATGTTCACGTCATTGAGCTCAAGCTTAGACATTAGGAGTTTCTCCTCTTAAGAATGTATGGCGGAATCGAGTGTTACGGCGATCTATTTCTTGACCGAGAACTTCGCGGAGATGACACGGGCCGCGATGTTAAGGACAGTGATAAGGATAACCAGCGTCAGCGCTGCACCCCAGAGCTTATCCAGGACAGCCGGTTGTGCGCCGGCCTTGTACATATCCAGCATCATCAGCGGTAGCGAGGACTGCGAGCCCTTGAACGCGTCCCAGTTGATGATGGAGGAGGAACCAACAAGGACCAGCACCGGAGAAGACTCACCCATCACACGCGCAACCGCGAGCATGATACCGGTAACGATGCCGGACAGGGCGGTCGGCAGGACGATGCGAGCAATGGTCTTCCACTTCGGAACGCCCAGTGCATAGGAGGCCTCACGCAGGTCCATCGGGACAACACGGAGCATCTCTTCGGTGTTGCGAACCACGATCGGAATCATCAGCAGCACCAAGGAAAGCGCCACGGCGAAGCCGGAGCGGCCAAAGCCGAAGAGCGTGATCCACATAGCGAAGATAAACAGCGCGGCAACGATGGACGGCACACCGGACAGGATGTCCACCATGAAGGTGGTGGTACGGGCGAGCCAGCCGCCCTTGGAATACTCCACCAAGTAGATAGCGGTAAAGATACCGATCGGGATGGAGATGATGGAGGCTAGGACGGTTTGGACGAAGGTACCAACGATGGCGTGAGCAGCACCGCCGCCCGCAACGCTGTTCATGACACCGCGCTGGGACGTGGTCCACCAATCGGCGCTGAAGATGATGCCGCTGCCGCGGGCAAAGAGTTCCCACAGAACCCAAACCAGAGGGATCATGGCGATAATCATGGCCACCCATACCACGACGGTGGCAATGGTGTTGGTGGCCTTTCGGGAAGCCGAAATATCAAGGAAGGTAGCGCCTGCGGAGGCAGGCTTGGCGTTTGTAGTAGTAGTCATTGTGTCCTCCTCCCTACTTCTTCTTCACGATGGTGCGGGCAATGGCGTTGACCACGAAGGTCAGCAAGAACAGCATGAGGCCGGCGGCGATGTAGGCACCTGCGCGCATCTCATTACCGAACTCTGCGGATGCCAAGGCGATGGCCATGGCGAAGGTCGTACCGCCGTCGAAGAGCGAGAAGCGGAAGTCCACGAGCGGGGAGACAACCATGTACAGAGCCATGGTCTCACCCAGTGCACGTCCAAGACCGAGCATGGAGCCGGCGATGTAACCGGACATACCGAAGGGGAGCACCGTCATCCGGATAACTTCCCAGCGGGTTGCGCCCAGCGCCAAGGCAGACTCAATCTGACCAGGAGGAGTTTGGACGAAGACCTCACGTGCCGTAGCGGCGATAATCGGAAGAATCATCACGGCCAGCACGATGCCACCGGTGAAGAGGTTACGGCCGGTAGCAAACGACGGCGAGTTATCAAAGACGGTGAAAAGGAAGAACCCACCAGCCCAGGACTCCAGCCACGAGTAGAAACCGGAGAGAGCTGGACCGAGGACCTGCCAGCCCCACAGACCATAAACAATGGACGGGACTGCAGCGAGCATGTCCACGAGGAAGCCCAGCGGCTTGACCAGACGTGCCGGCGCGTAGTTAGACAGGAAGATGGCAATCGCCAGTGCAACCGGCATAGCCAGCAGCAGGGCGAAGACGGAGATAAGAACCGTAGTGCCGAACATGGTCGGGATACCGAACTTCATCGCGGAAGTATCGCCAGTCTCCCAACGGCCACCGTAGGTGAAGAACCCCATGATGCCACCGTCGTTGACGCCCAGGGCTGGCACGGCACGCCACAGCAAGAAGCCCGCAATGGCAGCAATCATGACGGTGATCAACGTGGCCGAAGCAGAAGAAAGGAATTCGAAGACTCGGTCACCCGGGCGCTTAACTCCGCTGCTGGAGTTAGCCTTGGTAAGTTCTTCGGATCCGCCGGTAGAAGGCCGCTCAGCAGCGGAGACGGAAAGCTCCGTCTGCTCGGGCGCCGTGGTGAGATTATTGTCTGCCATGAGACGTTCTAATCCTTTTCAGCGTTAAGAATGGAGTTTGTCGTTACATACCTGCGCCCCCAAAGCGCGATTCGAGTGCGGCAGTGGGGGCGAAGAGTATTTAGCTTTGTTGAGCTCTAGCGCTTACTGCAGAGCGTCAACAGCAGCCTTCAGCTTGTCCAGGTGTGCACCCTCAACCGGGATGAAGCCCTGAGAAGCAAGCTGGTCATCTTGGTGATCCAGGACGGTGGTGAAGAAGGCCTTAACCAGAGCGGAGGTCTCCTCATCGTAACCAGCGGAGCAAACAATGTTGTAGGTGGTCAGGATGAGCGGGTATGCGCCCTCGTCGTCAGACGCGAACAGAGCGTCGGAGTCAACAACCATGTTGTGCTCGGACTCGGTCTCCTTGAACTCCAGGTTCTCCAGAGCAACGTTGACGGACTCGGTGTTCAGCTCAACCGGGCCGTGGCCGAAGTCGATCTTTGCCTTCTGAACGCCGTCTGCTTCCTTCTGGTCAGCGAAACCGGACTCAACGTAGGTGATAGCACCCTTGATGTTGGCAACCTGGTCAGCAACACCAGCGGAGCCGTTGGCGCCCTCACCAACTGCATCCGGGAACTGCTTGCCCTCGGTGTCCCAGTCGCCGGTAGCGGCCTTCAGGAACTTCTGGAAGTTGGCGGAGGTACCGGACTCATCAGAGCGGAAGATGACGGTGATGTCCTCGTCCGGCAGGTCGGTGCCTTCGTTGTCAGCGGCGATTGCCTCGTCGTTCCACTTGGTGATGTCACCCTTGAAGATCTTGGCCAGGGTCTCGGTGGAGAGGTTGATCTCGGTACCCTCGAGGTTGTAAGCGATAGCTACCGGACCGATGGTGGTCGGCAGGTGCCATGCCTCGTTGCCGCCACAGCGCTCAGCAGCAGCCTCAACCTCGCCTTCGTCTTCCTTCAGAGCGGAGTCGGAACCAGCGAAGTCGGCCTGGCCGTTGGTGAAGGCCTCAACGCCAGCGCCGGAGCCGGAAGCGTTGTAGGACAGGGAAGCGTTCGGATGATCCTCAGAGAATGCGGTCTGGAAGTAAGACATTGCATTCTGCTGGGAGGACGCGCCGTCACCGACGAGCTCGCCGGAGACGTCAGAGCCCTCGGAGCCGCCTTCAGCGGAGCCGGAGTCGTTGGACTCGGAGCAAGCGACGAGAGCGGTGGAGGTGGCGGCGACGATGCCGAAGATAGCGGCAGTGCGCTTGAAGTTGCGGATCACGGGAAACCTTTCCGGTACGGATACAAGAGAATGATTGTCCGAGTAAATCGCCCTCCGCCGTCCTCTTAAGGCGGGCACGATTAACTCACGGGAAGTAAAGCTATATCTGGTGGGTTAACCCCACAGGGATCAAGAGATGAACAATCGGTGAACTTGTACCACAAGGCGGTGAGGCTAGTCACTTTTCGCCCAGACGCAGTGTTCCTCTGCAATGGTGAAACCCAAACGCTCATAGGCCTTTACTGCAGGATCGTTGTCCGCCTCGACATATAAAATGACCTTGTCCGCGCCTTTTTCCACCATGCGCTGCAGCCCCGCAGTGAGCAGTGGCCCACCGAGCCCACGCCCGCGGTAGTCCTCACCCAGCCCCACAACATAGACCTCACCAAAGGCTGGGGTGCCCTCGGCATGCCATTTCAGCCAGTGGAAACCGGCCATTGCTGGGGCACTGTGCGCACCACCGTGCGAATCCCACAGGAATAGCACGTCGGCGGGATCAAACCATTCGGCTTCCATCCCGCGATGCAGACGCTCCAGGTCCCAGCCCCCTTGCTCCGGATGCCAGGAAAAAGACTCGTTGTTGGTGCGAACCCATTCCGCCTCGACATGTTCACGTCCGAAGCGCTCCACCGACTCGGTGTACGTGTGAATCTCTAGGCCGTCGACCGCTGCGGACGCTTCCTCCGCTGCGCGTAGGTCCTGGCCCTCAATAGCCATGACGAGCAGGCGCCTCACGACATCCATCTCATTACGTTTCGCCAGCGCCTGGGCGGCCGGGAGGTTGCCATGCGCCCAGATCTGGGGGGATGCCGGGAGGGCGTCGACAAGCGCCTGCCCTACCCCTCGCCCACGGTGTTCCACACCGACAAAGAGCTCCACTGTCTGCCCGTCGAGGGCAGCCACACCGAGCACCTCGTCGCCCTCGATAGAGAGCAGATGGCGGTGGCCCAGGCGGTCATCCCGCAGCCCGATAAGAAACTGTTCTGAGAAAGGCGCAACACCATCGTGTGTTTCGGCCGCTGCAGCAAGTTCCTCCACGCGCTGCGCGAGATCTAGATTCTGCGGCACAGTATTAGTCTCTATATTCATGCTTCCCACCCTACGTGCGGTAGTAATAGAGGGGTGACCGTCATCTACCTCAGCCGCAACCTCGTACGTCTTGCCGCCGTCGCGGGAGTGGTCCTGACCGCATGGCTGGCGGATTCAGCAGTGGCGATGCATGCGGAACACACCGTGGCCCAGCAGGCGAAGGCCAGCTCCCAGCTGGAAAACACACCGAACGTGTATATCGGCGGCGTCCCCTTCACCCTGGGCGCGCTCACCAAGGAGATCCCCTACTTGGAGGTTAAATCTTCTGACGTGGAGGTTCCCAAGCTCGGGATGGTCAATGCCTCGACTACTCTGCGCGACATCACGATCCGCCCCGAACAACTCTTCAGCGGCGAGCTAGAAGGCTCACCGGTGTCGACTTACACGCGCAGCATCAACCTCGACGGTGTGGCCTTAGGCCGCATGCTGGGCATTACCGATCTGTCCATTGCCAATCCCGATGACATGTCTCCCACCGGCGGCCCCTCGGCCCAAGCTGAGCTCACCGGCACGCTACCAGGAGACAACACCAAGTCCACCGCGACGGTAACGCTGCGCCTCGTGGGCCCGGAATTTCGTATGAGCGTCTACGGAACCGATGATGAACGCCTCAAGAAGGCTTTCGGTTTGGTCTTGGATACCCGCCAGCTCCCCCTGCCTTCACAGGCCACATCCGTAAAACTGCACGGCGGCTCCATCACCTTCGAGGTGCAGCGCCGCAACATCACGTTGAAGACCGCGCAGCTCTCACCGCTGGAGATCGACGGCTCAGAAGAAAAGGCCGTCGAGGATGCAGCGCAGAAGGCACAAGACACGGCCAACCAAGTGGGTAGCGCACCAACGACTCCGCCGAGCTGGCGCCAGAACTAGTTGATTCGAATGAGGTCCCGCAGGATCCTGCGGATGCTGCGGTGCGTGGGCGGGGTCGGGTCGATGGGAGCGAATACCTCCAATGCGTCCGCTTCCGATTCCAGGTGCACTTCTGTGAAAGTGCCTTCCGACTCCCCATCCGCCTGAAAACGGTGTGGTTTCGGGCACACCAGATCCACCTCGACGGCATCCTCGAAGTGCAGCGTACGGGCATCCGTAACTTTATTCAGCCAGTGGCGGTGATCCACGCCGAAGAGGTGGAGCACACCGACGAGACCATCAATACCGCCAAGGTCTGACACCCCGAATAGGCCAAGTCCTTGGTCGAAGGAGTTGCGCGGATTGGTCACCACGGGCAGTGGGCCGAGGAAAGTCCACGGGTTGGTGTTGGAGGTGAACATGACGGGTACGTCATCAGCCGCGAAGGTTTCTCCCGAACTCGAGCGCGCACGCACGCTAATGCGCGGTGGGCGGATGCGGGCGCGCTGATAAGCCTGAAAGGCCACGGCCAAATAGCGCAACGGGGTAGCTGCAAAGCCCAACTCCCGAGCACGGTCCACGCGAGCCAGCACGTCGGCGTCTAACCCGAAACCGGCATTGACCGCGAACCATCTGTCATTCCACACACCTAAGGAGACGGTGCGACGCGTATTGCGCTCCAGCATCCGAGCCAACACGTGCGCTGCCTCGACCGGGGTATTAGGGAAACCAAGGGCGCGAACGAAGACATTGGCGGAACCAGTGGGGATCACTGCGAGTGCTGGAATCTCCTGGGGGCTGGGGCGCTCTGTGGAATCTGCAGGACCCAGCAGCCCGTTTACAACCTCATTCACCGTGCCATCGCCGCCGAAGACCAAGATGACATCGAAGTCTTCCCGCGTCATGCCGCGCACCATATCCTTCGCGTGCCCCGGGTAGTGCGTGAAGCGGGCCAGCAGCTGCAGCCCCTCCACGTCCCGAATAACGGGCAGAACCTCACGGAAAAGGGCCGAATTCTGACTCGTGGAGTTCGGGTTTGAGATCAGCAAAACGCGCATGACTCCCAAGACTACTGGAGCCTAGTGGTTACCGTGATGCCACCACGACTACGCTGGGGCAGCATGAGCGAACAGACTAATAATGAAAACCAGACGGAAAATACCCACCCGGAGAACACCAAGATCGACGGCAACGCGGCCGTTAACCAAGCTGCTGAAGCGTGGAAGGATGCTGCCTCCCGCAACATTCCTACCGTTGATGTGGCTGATAATCCCCTGCCGGATGAGACGGCGAACCTACGCCAAGGCCCGTCACTGCACGATGGCCTCCTGGGACTTCTCCCCCTCGTCGGTGTCTGGCAGGGCGAAGGCCAGGCTCACAGCACCGACGGCGAACAGTACGCCTTTGGCCAGCAGCTCATCATCGCCCACGACGGTGAGAACTACCTGACCTACACCTCCCGCACCTGGAAGATCGATTCCGAGGGCAAACCGGTGGGCCCAGATGTCCGCGAGTCCGGATTCTGGCGCATCTCCCTCAAGGACGAGATTGAGATGACCTACACCTCCTCCAATGGCATCAACGAGATCTTCTACGGCTCGCTGTTCAACGAGCGCGCCTGGCAGCTGGAATCTGCGTCCACCATGGTCACGGAAACTGGGCCTACCAACCTCGGCCCCGGCAAGCGTATGTATGGCCTCATGCCGAACAACAACCTGGGCTGGGTAGATGAGCGGCTTGTCGACGGCGAAATGCGCCCCTTCATGTCCGCCGAGCTCACCCGCGTGGCAGGCTAATCAGCAGGCGAGCTAGCTGAGCTAGCTAACGCTAGCTCACAGTACGAGGGAGTCTAGCGCGCCAGGGCGGCGTCGATCAGCGCGCGTATTTCCTCCGCGTTCGCCGGCGCCTTGAGCTTCTTGCCATCGAGGCGCGTCACGCGCACCGCCGTGCGCACTGAAGACACAAGCCACACCGAGTCGGCTTCCTCGAGGTAGCGCAGGTCAAGCTCCTTCGCCTTGCAGCGATAGCCCTGATCGGAGGCGTATTCGAAGAGCGCCGCTTGCGTCGTGCCGGGCAAAATACCCTTACCCGCAGGCGTGCGCAGCTTCGCCCCCTTGACCGCCACCACGGTAGAGGTGGCGCCTTCCAGCACCAGTCCCGTATCGGGATCAGTAAAGATCACATCATCAAACCCACGCTCGCGTGCCAGGCGCAGCGTAGCCATTGTGGCCGCATAATTCAGCGTTTTCGCAGGTAGCTCCTCCGCTACTTGCCACAGGCGCGGGGTGCTCATCACCTTGACGCCGGTAGCGCGCTGTGCCACAACCGCGTCTGAAACCTCCTGAACCACCACCCAGGCCGTGGGCACACCGGTGGAGGCGCGGCCCCGGGTATAAGTCCACGTGCACTTGGCTTCTAGCGACGAGCCCTCCTCTCCATCCGCGCCGGCGGGGCCATAGAAGTCCGCGATGGCCAGCTCAGTGGCTTCTTGCCACTTGTGCATCGGCGGCTCCGGCAGATCGAGCGCGCGGGCGGAATGCCGGAAGCGCTCCGCGTGGCGGTGAAAATTAGCGGCCTTGCCATTACGGACGAGGAGGGACTCGAAGATCCCGTCGCCGCGCGTCACCGCGGCATCATCCCAATAGACCAACGGAAGGTTCGGCATATGACGCCGCACCGACCCTCCAAACGGTTCCACAACGTAGATGACCGGCTCTTTCCTGCGCTGAAGGCTCATAGACCCGATTATGCCCTACCATCGGAGGGCGTGAGTTACTCTTCGCCACTTCTTTCCCGGCCCGGAGCTACTGAGTTCCAGGGCAGCACGCTTGTCGATGTCTCCGGGGTCCCCTGGCACTATGGAAACCCCCTTGTGGAGCAGCGCGCGGTAGAGACAGGTTCCGCCATCATCGACCGCTCCCATCGCCGCGTCATCGCGGTGTCTGGCCCCGATGCCCGTGCCTTCCTGCATAACCTGCTGAGCCAGAAGCTCGACGATGTAGACAGCGGCTTTTCCGCAGGCGCTCTTGACCTCAACATTCAGGGCCACGTCCTACACCACATGGATCTGTCCTTCGACGGGGACACCTTTTACCTCGACGTGCCCACAGCACAGTTCGAGTCTTTGCGAGATTTCCTTACCGCCATGGTGTTCTGGTCCCAGGTCACCGTGGAGGAAGCAGACGCGGCGGTCATCACGGTTCTGGGGCAGTCGCTGCAGCAGCCCTCGGCGGCCTTGGTCGAGCGTTCTGTGCAGTGGCCGGGCTGTCCACGCCAGGATTTCCTCGTGCCGCGCCAGCGGCTCGATGCTGCCGTAACAGAGCTGGAGAAGCAGGGCGGAAGCTTAGCGGGTCTCATGGCATATACCGCAGAGCGAGTGCGCGCACGTGAGCCCGAACGGGCTGCTGACCTCGATGAGAAAACCATCGCCCATGAGGTTCCACAATGGATCCGGCGCAACGACGATGTGCCCGCATTCGTTCATCTAGAAAAAGGTTGCTACCGCGGACAGGAGACAGTAGCGCGCGTAGAGAACCTCGGCCGCTCTCCCCGTTTGCTGGTGATGCTTTACCTCGACGGGTCCGCTCCAGAGCGCCCCGATAGCGGCGCCGACATTACGCTCGGGGGGCGGCGCGTTGGCCGGCTCGGCACCGTGGTGGAGGACTGCGATTATGGCCCCATCGCACTTGGTCTGATTAAGCGCAGCGCTCTCAACAACGGGGATCTGAACATTGGCTCTGTGGCAGCTTCGGTTGAACCAGAGTCCATCCCCACCGATGAGGGCCCCAAGGCCGGGCGCGCCGCTGTGGACCGCCTGCGCGGAAAGTAGTGGCGAATTACACATTCGCCTCTTCTCCGCGGGCTAGAGCCCTTTTCGACGCGACGCTGGGGGGTAGTTCGGAATTTTTTCGTCACACAGGCTATGGTGTCTTACAGGAACATACACATATCTGACTAAGACGATGGGGCGGCCAAGAATCCCTGGACCGCCCTACACACCTCAAGGGGGTCATGCACATGGGACGCGGACGCGCAAAGGCAAAGCAGACCAAAGTTGCACGCCAGCTGAAGTACAATTCGCCCGAGATGGACCTGGATTCGCTCCAGCGTGAACTCGCCTCACAGAACTCCAAGCGCTCCCGCGATGAGGACGAGGACCCGTACTCGGAGTACGCGGATTACGAAGACTATGCGGATCGCTGGAACTCGGACGAGTGGGATGAGGATGATTCCGACGCGCGCTAAGCGCTTGGATCACTTCCCCACCGTGCACAGCACGTAAGCGAAGGGCCGGCAAGGCTTCCCCTCAATAAGAGGAGGAAACTGCCGGCCCTGTTCCTTTCCCAGGTTCCTTTCCTAGGACCTAGAACCCTGGGTGCTCGCCCGTCATCAGAACGCGCGGCTCGCCTTCTTCGGCAACGCGGACGGTGCCCAGCTCCCATGCTTCAACGTGGCGGGCAGTCATCATGGCCAGTGCGCGCTCGCGATCCTCCGGCGCAACGACGGCGATCATGCCGACGCCCATGTTGAAGGTCTTCTCCATCTCTTCGAGCGCCACCTTGCCCACCGAGGAAATGGTCTTGAAGATCTGGCCCGGAGTCCACGTCGAGCGGCTCACCTCAGCGGTCAGGCCCTCCGGGATGACGCGCTCCAGGTTGCCAGCGAGGCCACCGCCGGTGACGTGGCAGAAGGTGGACACCGCGCACTCAGAGACCAGGGCCAGGCAGTCCTTGGCGTAGATACGGGTAGGCTCCAGTAGTTCCTCACCGAGAGTACGGCCCAGGTCTTCCATATAGCCGTCAAGCGGCAAACCGGCCTGCTCCAGGAGGACGTAGCGCGCCAAGGAGTAGCCGTTGGAGTGCAAACCAGAGGACTTCATAGCGATCAGGACGTCGCCGTCACGTACCTTGTCTGGGCCGAGGAGCTCATCGGCCTCCACCACGCCAACGGCGGTGGCGGAGACGTCGTATTCATCCTTGCCCATGACGCCTGGGTGCTCCGCGGTCTCACCGCCGAGGAGGGCAGCACCAGCCTGGACGCAGCCCTCAGCAATGCCCTTCACAATCTCCGCTACCTTTTCCGGAACAACCTCGCCCACCGCGATGTAGTCCTGCAGGAAAAGCGGCTCGGCTCCGCACACGACGAGATCATCCACGCACATGGCGACGAGGTCGATGCCGATGGTGTCGTGCTTATCCATGGCCTGGGCCACGGCCAGCTTGGTACCCACGCCATCAGAGCCAGCTGCGAGGACCGGCTCCTTGTAGTCCCCCAGTTTGAACAGGCCGGCGAATCCGCCGAGCCCACCCATCACCTCGGGGCGGGTGGCACGTTTGGCGTGGGGGGTAATTAGCTCTACTGCGCGGTCGCCTTCCTCAATGTTGACGCCGGCGGCAGCATACGTGTTCTCGCTCATGAATGACTTAGTCCTTATTCCTTAGTTTGTCGTCGAGCCCTGCAGGGTGCGCACGGCCTCAGCATTCGGGTTTCCGGCGGGCAGTCCGAGTGGGTACTTCCCATCGAAGCATGCGCAGCACAGTTCGTTGCGTGGCTGTTGGGTAGCCGCCACCATCTCATCGGTGGAGACGAAGCCCAGCGAATCCGCACCGATCGCAGTGCAGATGGTCTGTGCTACTTCTTCCGGATCATCGGAGGGGTTGGCATTGGCAATAAGCTCGCCTGGCGAGGCAAAGTCGATGCCGTAGAAGCATGGCCACTTCACCGGCGGGGAGGCAATGCGCACGTGAACTTCGGCAGCGCCGGCTTCCCGTAGCATCCGGATTAGTGCGCGCTGCGTGTTACCACGCACGATCGAATCATCCACCACCACGATGGACTTGCCTTCGATGACCTCCCGCAGCGGATTGAGCTTGAGGCGAATGCCCATCTGCCGCTGGGACTGTGTGGGCTGGATGAAGGTGCGCCCCACATAGGAGTTCTTCACTAAGCCATGCGCAAAGGTCAGCCCGGATTCGCGGGCATATCCCACGGCGGCCGGGTTGCCGGACTCAGGAACGGGGATCACCATGTCCGCATCGGGTGCTGGGTACTGGCGCGCTAGACGACGCCCAATTTCCACGCGCGTAGCGTTGACCGAACGGCCCTTGATATTGGTATCCGGCCGCGCCAGGTAGACATATTCGAAGACGCAGCCGTGGCGCTTAGTTTCTGCAAAGCGCTCGGAGCGAATGCCCGTCTCATCGATAGCAACGAGTTCGCCCGGTTCGATCTCCCGAATAAATTGCGCGCCGACGATATCGAGCGCACAGGTCTCACTGGCTACCACCCAGCCCGTGTTGAGCCGACCGAGGGCAAGCGGGCGCACGCCATGCGGGTCGCGGGCGGCGTAGAGGGTGTGCCCGTCCGTAAAGGTCAGGCAGTACGCTCCTTTCACGGTGGGCAAGAGCTGCAAAGCGGAATCGAACACGCTACTGTCTTCGCTCACGCCATCAGCCAACAAGATGGACAGACACATGGAGTCCGAAACGGACTCTTCCTGCGGTTTGATGAGCCCGCGTTCCACAGCCTTGGTGCGCAGCTCCTGGTAGTTCACCAAGTTTCCGTTGTGACCAAGCGCGATGTCGACGCCGCTGGGCGACGTCCCAAACATCGGCTGTACATTCGACCATTCCTTGCCACCCGCAGTGGAATAACGCGTGTGGCCGACGGCCACGTTTCCGTGCAGTGAGGTGAGGATGGATTCATCGAAGACATTGGAGACTAGGCCCATGTCTTTGAAGACAACAATGCGGTCATCATCCCCGACCGCGATGCCGGCGGCCTCTTGACCGCGGTGCTGGAGGGCGAAAAGTCCGAAGTAGGTTAACTTGGAAACCTCTTCTCCTGGTGCCCAAACACCAAAGACTCCGCATTCTTCGCGGGGCTCCGGATCCAGGCTGGGATCCGTAGACAGGGGCTTAGTCATGCTCTGGACGTGTTCAGCTACCACGGCGCTAATCCTAGCCGTTCCGGCCAGTGAAAACTAACGGAATCACGGGCAGGCAGCCAGCGATCTCGTGAGAACGGGAGCCGGAGGCGTCCACGCGGCCGTCGTGAAGCGCCTGCTCCCAGTCCAGGACGCCCGTGGCCAGCTGCAACCACGTCTGGGGATCCGTCTCCACCACATTCGGAGGAGTACCCCGGGTGTGCCGAGGCCCGGCGATACACTGCACTGCCACGAATGGGGGGACCCGCAATTCCACGGAGTGACCCGGCGCGTCCGCCTCCAACAGGCGAGCTGTGGTCCGAGTGGCTTTCGCAAGGGCCGGGCGACCTGGTTTTTCCACCCCTTCAGGGTCACGGATCCACTCCTCCACCGCTTCGACAGCAGCGCGGGTGGTGGCGGCATCAACAGCCTTTTTCATACGGTCAGCACGCTCCCTGATACTTTGTTATCCATGTCACCAACCATGCCACCAAGCTCCTCGGAAGAAAAGAAGCTGGTTCCCACCGGCAAGTCTCCCTCCATCACGCTGCGGTTTATGGCCGCCCCGACAGATCTCACTATCGCCGGCGCCCAAGGCATCGGCGGCGGCCGCGTTCTGGAGTGGATCGATAAGGCCGCCTATGCGTGCGCGGTCCAGTGGTCGGGCACCTACTGCGTGACAGCCTACGTGGGCCATATTCACTTCACTCGCCCAATCCCTTCGGGCCACTTGGTGGAGGTGCGCTCACGAATCGCGATGACTGGGCGATCCTCCATGCACATCGTCAACGAGGTGCTCTCCGCCGATCCGCGTGATGGTATCTTTACCCGCGCCTGCGACTGCCTGGTCATCTTCGTAGCTAAGGACACCGAGACCGGAAAGTCGGTGGCTGTTCCGCCGCTGATTCCGGGCACCACTGAGCACCAGCGTGTGTGGGAGGCTGCAGAATCCCGCATCGAGCTGCGCCAGGCCATCGAAGCGGAAATGGAAAAGCAGACTTATGATGGCCCTTCCGATGCACCCCGAATGGTAAACCGCTTCTTGGCTAAGCCCACCGATGTCAATTGGGGCGGCAACGTTCACGGCGGAACGGCCATGGAATGGATTGATGAGGCCGGCGCTGCCTGCACTATGGAATGGTCGGGTGAGCACACCGTCGCGGTCTATGCCGGTGGTATTCGCTTCTACCGGCCCATTCACATTGGAGACCTCATCGAAGTGGATGCCCGCATGATGCGCACGGATACCCGCTCGATGCAGATGTCGGTCCACGTGCGCTCGGGCAACCCGCGCGGTGGCCGCGAGCAATTGGAAACCGCCATCCACGCCACCGTCTCCTACATGGCGATGGACGCCGACTGGCAGCCGCTAGCTGCCCGCCAGTTCACTCCACGCACCGAAGAGGATAAGCGCCTCTGGGAGCACGCCGGCATTCTTCGTGGCCTGCGTGGCAAGTACTCCCCGAAGCCGCTGGTGGTGGCACCACAGCACCAGCACGTAGATTAGCCCGAGGCTCCCCCACCACCCCACAGCTGCTTGGCGCTAGTGCCGAGGGGCTAGTCCACTGGCTCAACCCGGCACGCCACGTGGAGGGAGCTTGGGTCCTTGGCCTTACGCAACGCAACGGTGCGGGCTCCGATCTCACTGTTTGTGGCGACGCTCGGAGCCACAAACACTCCCGTGCTCGCTGGAAGAATGACGGGCTTGTAGAAATCCGCGCTGATGCGAACAGCACCCGGAAGGGTGCCGTCGAGCACCGACAGCATACGGGCGTGCGTGTACATGCCATGCGCGATGGGCGCGGGGAAGCCGAAGAGCTTGGCTCCCACGGCGGAAACGTGAATGGGGTTCTTATCGCCAGATGCCGCCGCATAGACGCGAGTGCTCTCGGCACTAAAGCGCAGCGTTGCCGTGGGGGTTCCCACCTCATCGCCGGGGAAGTCGAGGAAACGCTCGGCCTCCGGGCGCGTTTTCACTTGCCGCGGGGTGTCCTTGGTGAATTTCGCGCCTTGGCCTAGAAAGACCGATGTCTGGCGCCAGATCTCCTCCCCCTCCACGCTGTAGGTGGTCACCATATCAATGACCAGCCCCTTGCGGTGCGGTCGCAAGTTTTCCGCATGCACGGTGATGTCGCAGCTCTCGTCGACGCGCAGCGGGCGGATCTGTTCAATACGGTTGGACAGGTGCACCACGCCCACAGCGGGGAAAGGAAAGTCCTGGGCGGCCATCACCTTGATGGCGAGCGGGAAGGCCAGCGCGTAGAGATAAGTAGCGGGCAGCTCGTTGCCCAGACGCAGGCCCGTGGCTTGGCAATATCGTGCGAGGTGCTCGGTGTCTACGCGCACTCCCGCGACCCGGTAAGCAGTCTGTGGGTCGTCGACCTTGCGCTTGCCTGCCCCCAGCCCGGGGATGGGCACCGCGCCTACCATCAGGCTGCGGTAGAGCGCAGGAAGATCTGGAATCTCGTTGAGTGTGGTGACGTTCATTTAGGCTCCCATGAGGTTCTGGCCGCAGACGCGGACGGTGTTGCCGCTTACCGCCGCGGAGGCCGGCGAGGCGAAGAAAGCGACGGTCTCGGCGACGTCAACAGGCAAGCCGCCTTGCTGCAGTGAGTTCAAACGGCGGCCGATCTCGCGCGGGCCGGTCGGCATCGCGGCGGTCATGGCGGTCTCAATGAAGCCCGGCGCCACGGCATTGATGGTGGAGCCGTTCTCGGCGAGGACGGGACGCAGGGCGTCGACCAGCCCGATGATGCCGGCCTTGGTGGTGGCGTAGTTCGTTTGGCCGCGGTTACCGGAGATGCCGGCCATGGAGGACACACCGACCACGGCCGCACCCGGCGCGAGGGAGCCAGACTCCAGAAGGTTTTCGGTGATACGCACCGGCGCCAGAAGGTTAACGGCCAGGACAGCATCCCACTGGCCTTCATTCATATTGGCCATAAGCTTGTCACGGGTAATGCCGGCGTTGTGAACGATGACGTCAATAGCTCGGCCATGGCGCTCCTGGGCGTGCTGGGCAATCTTGTCCGCGGCCTGAGGGTCAGTGACGTCGAGAGGCAGCGCGGTGCCTTTGACCTTGTTCGCGGTCTTTGCCAGGTGCTCGCTGGCCTGTGGGACGTCGATACAGATAACGCTGGCACCGTCGCGCGCCAGCACTTCCGCGATGGTGGCGCCGATACCGCGGTCGGCACCGGTCACCACTGCAAGCCGCCCATCGAGTGGCTGCTCCCAGTTCTGTGTCCCACTGCTATGTCTGCTATGTCCGGAAGGCACCTGTCCCTGGGCGCTGACGCGCACAACCTGCCCATCCACGAAAGCCGACTTTCCGGAAAGAAAGAAGCGGACCGTGGATTCCACCTCTGCGGTGGCCGCGGGGTCTACCCACACCAGGTTCACAGTGCCGCCCTTGCGCATCTCCTTAGCCAAAGAACGGGTAAAGCCTTCGAGGGCGCGTGCGCTAATGCGGGCGTCGATGGTATCTGCCGCCTCCGGGGTGGTACCGACAACTACCAAGCGCGCGCATGGCAGGAGGTTGCGCATCTGGGGGTTGAAGAAGTCATAAAGCTCACGCAGCTGTTCAGGGGTGTCTAGGCCGGTGGCGTCAAAAACGAGGGCAGCGCGCTTCGCCTCTGCCGAAGAGTTGATGACCTGGTAGTCCACGGCTAGCTGGGAGCGCAAGAAGTCTGCGATGCGCCCCTGACCGCCGATGACAATGGGACCATCGAGCGCCGGTTCCCCTACCTTGTGGCGGCGCAGGGGGTACCCCTGCGGTACTCCTGCTTTGGCGGCGAGCGGTGAGATGATGAGCTTCTCAGCAAATGTGACGTGCGGCATAGGCTGGCCTGTTCCTTTCTCGGTTCTTCACAACCTTGCAAGCCTTGATCGAGCGGTTGCAAGGTTAGTTAATTAAGTGATAGAACTAACAATATCACTTTAGTTGTGACGCGAAATAAACAGTCGGGTTGCTACCCCCTCCCACTGGGACGATTCGCACAAGACCACTCGCGAAGGAGTTTTCAATGACCAACCCCCCGCACCGCGTAGCCATCCTGGGTGGCAACCGCATTCCCTTTGCTCGCTCCAATAAGCAGTACGCTCATGCGTCCAACCAGGACATGCTTACCAGTGCACTGGATGGCCTCGTGGCACGCTACGGGTTGCACGATGAACGCCTAGGCCTCGTGGCAGCCGGCGCAGTTCTCAAGCACTCCCGCGATTTCAACCTCACCCGCGAATCCGTACTCGGCTCCGCCCTCGATTCCACGACGCCAGCTATCGATATGCAGCAGGCCTGCTGCACTTCCCTTGCGGCAGCCATCC
This sequence comes from Corynebacterium aurimucosum, assembly GCF_030408555.1. Taxonomy (NCBI): domain Bacteria; kingdom Bacillati; phylum Actinomycetota; class Actinomycetes; order Mycobacteriales; family Corynebacteriaceae; genus Corynebacterium; species Corynebacterium aurimucosum. Next base: position 2,285,832 of record NZ_CP047048.1, read on the forward strand.
ACGTCGGCGATGCCATCGCCCAAGGACGCATCTCCGCCGGCATCGCAGGAGGAACGGACACCACCTCAGACGCCCCGCTGGCTGTCAATGACACGCTGCGACGCACACTGCTCAACCTCACCCGTGCCAAGACCGCCGCACAGCGCGCACAGCTCGTCGGCTCCATCCGCCCATCGCAGCTGGCTCCGGAGCAGCCGCAGAATGGCGAACCCCGCACTGGGCTCTCCATGGGTGACCACGCCGCCATCACCGCCCGCGAGATGAACGTCAGCCGCGAAGCCCAGGACGAGCTGGCACTCGCCTCCCACCAGAACCTCCACAAGGCCTGGGAGGAGGGCTTCTTCAATGACCTCACCACCGGCTTCCTCGGCGTCAATCGCGATACCAACCTGCGCCCGGACTCCTCCCTGGAGTCCCTAGCCAAGCTGAAGCCAGTCTTTGGTAAACGCGATGCCGAGCAGCACGGCACGCAGGCCACCATGACCGCAGGCAACTCCACGCCGCTGACCGACGGCGCCTCCGTGGCCCTCCTCAGCTCTGAAGAGTGGGCTGCCGAACACAACATCGAACCCCGCGCCTTCCTGGTGGACTCCGAGACCGCGGCCGTCGACTTTGTCCACGGCCCCGACGGCCTACTCATGGCCCCCACCTACGCGGTCCCGCGCCTGCTCGAGCGCAACAACCTAAGCCTGCAGGATTTCGATTTCTACGAGATCCACGAGGCCTTCGCCTCCCAGGTACTCGCCACCCTGTCTGCATGGGAGGACGAGACCTACTGTCGCGAGCGCCTCGGCCTGCAGTCTGCACTCGGCCCCATCGACCGCGCCAAGCTCAATGTCAAGGGCTCTTCTCTAGCAGCCGGTCACCCCTTCGCCGCTACCGGCACCCGCATCCTCGCCACCACGGCCAAGATTCTTGAGGAAAACGGCGGCGGACGCGCCCTCATTTCCATCTGCGCCGCCGGCGGCCAGGGTGTCGCAGCCATCGTCGAGCGTTAAGCACCGCCCTCTCAGAAAGGACCCCCATCATGGCACTCACCAAGTCTTCTTCAGACAAGAAACCCGTCTCCCCAGAGCTCAACAACCAAGCCACCACCGATGCGCCCAAGGCGGAGGCCCGCAGCCCGCACCGCCTGCCCACCACCCCCAAGCCTTCCGTCGCCACCGAACTTGCCGCGCTTCTCGACGGCCCCCATGCCGCCTTCCGCCAGGAACTGCGCACCTTCCTCAATGACCCGGAGCTCTTCCCAAAGCCCCACCTGTCCATGGCGGAGCAGCGCCAGCACACCTTTGAGAACCTCTCCAAGGTTCGCGATTTCGGCGGATTCAGCCACGGCCTGCGCAGCGCACACGGCGGCGCCGGCAAACCGAATCTCTCCACCTTCACCCTCGAGGGCCTAGCTTGGGTTGATGGCTCGCTGGCCATCAAGTCCGGTGTGCAGTGGGGCCTGTGGGGTGGCGCGCTAGATCAGCTGGGCACCGAGCGCCACCTCGACTGGATCAACAAGGCCGCCAGCCTAGAGCTTCCGGGCTGTTTCGCCATGACCGAGCGCGGCCACGGCTCCGACGTACAATCCCTAGAGACCACCGCAACCTTCGACCCGGAGACCGATGAGTTCATCATCAACACCCCCTCCGATTCCGCGGTGAAGAACTACATCGGCAACGCCGCCAAGGATGGCCGTGCGGCCGTCGTCTTCACCCAGCTCATTACCCCGGACAGCGATGGCCGCTCCCATGGCGTCCACGCCATCATCGTCCCTATCCGCGATGAAGAAGGCAACGAGCTACCAGGCGTCACCCTGGGCGATCATGGCCACAAGGGTGGTTTGGTGGGTGTCGATAATGGCACCCTGCGCTTCGACAACGTCCGCGTGCCACGCGAGAACCTGCTCAACCGCTTCGCCGATGTCGATGAGAAGGGTAAGTACTCCTCCCCGATCGAGTCCAAGAATGCCCGCTTCTTCACCATGCTGGGCACGCTTATCCGCGGCCGCATCGGTGTATCCGGCGCAGCGGGCGCGGCCACCGAGGCCTCCCTGGACATCGCCATCCGCTACGCCAACCGCCGCCGCCAGTTCGAAGGAGCCACCGGCGCGGAAAAGCGCCTCATCGAGCACCGTCAGCACCGTCGCCGCCTGCTCATTCCGCTGGCCCGTACTTACGCGCTGCACCTGCTCTACAACCAGATTCTGGAACGCTACCAGGAGCAAAACGATCAGCATGAGGCCGGAACGTGGTCGGTGACGGAACCGACCGAAGAGCAGAAGTTCGCCTCCCGCGAGATGGAATCCCTGGCTGCGGCCATCAAGACTGCGCAGACCCAGCACGCCACCCGCACCATCCAGGAATGCCGCGAGGCCTGCGGCGGTGCTGGCTACATGTCGGAGAACCGCTTGACCACCTACCGCGCCGACTCCGATGTCTTCGCCACCTTCGAGGGCGATAACACCGTGCTCATCCAGATGGTGGGCAAGAACCTGCTCACCGCCTATGGCCGCGCGATGAATGACATGAGCCCGTGGGACACCGTAAAATACGCGGCCTCCACCGCCACCGATGTGGTTCGCCGCCGCTACGGCTTTACCACCCGCCTGCAAAGCCTGGTGGACCGCGTGAATCCTTCTGAGGCTTCGCTTTTCGACGCCACCTACCAGGCCAAGCTGATCGACGACCGTGCCCAGTCCATCCTCTTCTCCCTCGTGCGCCGCATCCAGCCAGCCCGCAAGGCCGATAAGGTGCAGGCTGCTGCCATCGTGGACCAGTGCCAGGATCACCTCATCGCCGCCGGTTGGGCCCGTGTGGATACCTTGTTGGTCCAAGCCATGATTGAGGCAGAGGAGCGTCTTGAGGAAGGTTCGCTGGCACGCCAGGTCTTCGAGCAGCTGCGCCACCTCTTTGTCTTCGACACCTTGGTTCAGCACGCGGGCTGGTACCAGGAGCACAACCTGATTCCGGCCGGCCGCATGAAGGCCGCCCGCGCTGCTATCAACGACCTCGTCGATTCGCTCGCACCATGGTCCGTCGTACTCGTGGATGCCTTCGGCGTTCCGCCTGAGGTACACAACATCCCGATGCTCACCGAGGCCGGTGTGGATCCGCTCCACGTCTAGTCACGCCACGCATCTCGAGGGCACTTCCGCCATCTGGCGGGGTGCCCTCCCTGCTTTTCAGTCACGCGCAGTATCACACATTTACCATCCACAAGCATGACTACCTCACACGCCATGTTCTCCAGTTCCTTCCCACCCTCCGAGGATCTCTTAGTCTCCGGAACCCTTCGCAACGACATCTCGCTGCATCTGTGCCACGGCCATTCACGCCAGGACATTCACAACGACTTCTTCGAGCTTCTCGACGATCCCTCTGATTGGAAGAGCACCCGCCAGGAACCGTTCCCAGAAGATTTCGACGCCATCATCGACGAAGTTGCCGCCGAATACGCTCAAAAAGTTACAGAAAAGTCTGCTGATGCACAGCGCCTCGACGCCCTTCGGGATGAGCTGCAACAGCGCAACCTAGCTTTCAGCTTCGACGAGGGGTGGGACGCCTCCGACGGCGCTGAGTGCGGAGCCGAACAAGCGGAAGAAGACGATGCCGCAGGATATGTTTATTGCCACATGCAGGACGTCGACAGGCTGATTCACACCGGCGACCTCTTCTTCGGTTTCGGCACCATGAAAACCGATGACGAGCTCAGCACGCCAGCAAGCGTTGGCGAGCAACTCGTCGAAGCGCTGCGCGCTGTTGGTTTCAACCCCACCTGGGACGGCAACCCTAACGCACGTGTGCTCTGCCAAGGCCTAGTTGTCGAATTTCCCCTCGCGGAGGACCTCACCAACGCCTAATAGACGCTTTCAATAGATCCTTTAAAGCTAGCCCGCAACAACCATCCAGATGGCTACCATGTGCACCACCGCCGCGGCAATCGTCGCGGTGTGAAAGTGCTCGTGGTAGCCATACCAACGTGCGTTGCGACCCGGCCACTTGAAGCCGTACATCAGCGCCCCCACTGAATAGACCACGCCACCCGCAAAAAGCAGCCACACCACGGCCGGCCCTGCGGAGTGCCACAGATTCGGCAACAGAGGCAGGATGAGCCAACCCAGCACGAGATAGACCACCACGTCCAGCCACCGCGGATGATTAATCCACACCAAGTTCAAGACAACCCCCATGGTGGCGCCCACCCACGCAGCAGTCAGCATCCATAGCGCCTGCGTGGGCTCCAGCACGATGGCACACAGCGGCGTGTAGGTCGCCGCGATGAACACCGAAATCGTCGCGTGATCAGCACGCCGCCACCACTGCACAGCACGCATCGATACCCATGGCCAGCGGTGGTACAGCGCCGAGACTGTAAAGAGGCCAACCACGCCGACGCCATACACCGTTACTGCTAACCCCTGCCACCACGGCAGCGTCATCCACGCAAAGGTAATCAACACTGTCGATGCGATCAGGGACGCAAGCGCAGCAAAGAGGTGACCCCAGCCGCGCGTTAATGGGCGCGGGCCGCGGTCCGCCATCCAGTACGTGCGCTGGATGAGCTGCTCTATCGTGCTATTTTCCTGCACAGAGCCTGATTCAACTGGAAATTCTTGCGGGGACGATTTCTGAGCACTGGGTGCGTTCATAGTGGGGGCCTTGCCTTGCCTGAGATGCGGGTCGTGCGCATAACGCATTCACTCCCAAAACTTACGTATCCGTAACTATACGGCCGAGCATTGCGGCAGACAAGGGTGGAGCGAAAGTTTCCTCCAGTTTTTCTTCCAATATTTGCAGCACGAGGGCACTGGCCACGTAAACTACCCACATTATGCTTTCCTTTGTCTCACGCTCTCGCCGCACCGCGGCGCTGTTCGCAGCTACCATGGTGGCGCTGGGAGCGGCGTCGGCAGGCGTCGGCTCCGCCTCTGCACAGTCCAGCACCATCGGCGAGGTTTCCTCGCGCGTGACCAACCCGCAGCCCTGGCTCGGTGACAAGGCCTTCATTACCTCTAAGCGCCACATGGGCGGCAACCACTGGGTGGTGGACGTCTGGTCCCCGGCCAATCATGCGGTGATTTCTAATAACGTCCTGCTCCCTGAGGGCGATAAGCCGCGCCCCTCCTTCTACCTGCTGCCCGGCGTGGAGGGCGGCCAGGCCGGCATGAACTGGATGACGCACTCCGATATCCGCCACTGGGCCGTGGGCAAGAACGTCAACGTGGTGATGCCGCTTGGCGGCGCTTACTCTCTCTACACCGATTGGAATGCCGAGGATCCGATCCTGGGCGTGAACAAGTGGAGCACCTACATGACCGCTGAGTTGCCCCCGCTGATCGACGCCGAATTCCACGGCACCGGCCGCGATGCCATCGGCGGCATTTCTTCTACTGGCGGCGCCGCACTCGACATCGCCGGCCACGCCCCACAGCGCTACAAAGCCGCAGCCTCCTACTCCGGTTGTCCGGTGCGCTCCGGTGCAATTGGTTTCCCTACCTCCACCGCGATGATTGCCTACGGCGGCGGCTCCTCCTTCAATGCCTGGGGCCTGCCAGGCTCCCCGCAGTGGTTCGAGCACGACCCCAACGCCAACCCCGGACGCCTGCGCGACGTCGAGGTCTTCGTGGGCTCGGCCTCCGGCACCCCGGGCCCCATCGATGGCACCAACAGCCCCGCCCAGTGGCTGGGCCCCCGCGCGGTAGAGATGGTGGCCAACCAGTGCTCGGAGGAATTCACCCGCAACGCCCGCAACGCCGGGGTGCGCGTGAACCGCTACTTCAGCCCCCAGGGTTCGCACACCTTCAACCTCTTCTCCCACCAGATGAAGCTGAGTTGGGACCAGACCATCGCCCGCACTATCGGCGCCTAAGTTTTGACTGGTTGTCGCTTCACTGCAGACGCAAGCCCCCTTCATCACCACGACCACGAAATATACCCACTGCAGGATTTGATTCCACTAACCCTCAGCTAAACAACTAGATCTTCAAGGTTCACGTTTGCCCGAAAAAAGGGATTGACGCATGTCAAGATTCTGCGGTAAAATTTTGGTTAATAGTTCAGCCCGCCCGGTTCCCTTCGGAAACACGGAGTGGGCTGGATCTCTATTTGCGCAGTCTCGCCAACACTGTCATCGTGGCAACACATCCCACCTCTAGATTGGCTTTTCATGTCTTCTACGCTCAAGCCAGCAGCGACCATTGGCGAACACATTCTTCGCCTGCAAAGCCGCGGCATGAAGATCGACAGAGCTTTAGCTGAACAATGGTTTTCACACGTCAGCTACTACCGGCTTTCCGCCTATTGGTATCCGGCTAGACAGTTCACTGAAGACGGAACTAGCCGAATTAGCAGCTTCGTCGATGGTACTGACTTTGCCGACGTCGTCTCCTTATATGAAGCCGATCGGAAACTCCGTACCCTGATTCATGATGGTATGGAGCGAATCGAGGTTGCGATGCGCACCAAGCTCGTCGAGCTACTGTGTACTCGACACCCCAATGATCCTACTTTCTATCTCCGTTCAGACGACTTTCGGCCAAACTTTGACCACGTGTCGTGGCTGAGTACAGCGTACGGTCGGCTTGCGAGAGCGAAGAAGAGCGACGCCGTGAAGCACTACATTGATGAATACGGTGGACAGTATCCCATGTGGGTTGTGGCTGAAGTGCTCGATTTTTCGGACATTTCAAAGCTCTATGCAGGCTTAGGATCCAACGATCAACGGTCAATTTCGGAAGCGCTGAATATAAAGATCAACTTCTCTAGTTTGAATAGGAATCAGAAGCAAAGACTTACGAAGAAACATCCGCTGGCGAGTTGGCTCGAGCAGCTAACTGTCATTCGGAATACATGTGCCCACCATGGAAGGCTGTGGAATCGTTCATTTGCTCCGGCTCCAACTGAGGTTATCCGGAACAATGGAAACCTACACATCCTTCCAGAGAATCAAAGTGAGAAGTTATTCGGCGCTTTGATAATCATGGCGCATTTACTGCGGACTGTGTCTCCTGGAACCACGTGGCCTGAAAAAGTAGTGGCCTTGTTAAATGGACACTTCCTCACCAATCCTCTTGTCGAAAAAGCCAGTATCGGTATTCATGGCAACTGGGATGAAGAAACAATTTAAATGACTCGGAAAAGGAAAAGCCCGGCCGAAGCCGGGCTGATGCAGCGTCAACGCTGCTGAGCGGAACTGCGCGTTTTACTCCACGACGGAGTTCGCGCCGACGGCGTGACCGAAGAGGTCCGGCAGGGTCGCCGCCCAAGCTTCGCGCAACTCAGAAACAGCAACGGACTCGCCGCCCAGCTCCAGCTCACCGTTGTCGGTGGTCTGGCCGACGACGACGGCCGGAACGCCGCACTCCTCGGCGCGCTGCAGCAGCATGTCGACGCGGTCAGCGGTCGTTGCTACCAGCACTCGGGAGGCGGACTCAGAGAAGGCTGCCACGAAGGCGTCCTCGTGGACCTTAGACAGATCCAGGCTCAGGCCCACGCCGCTGCGCTTGGCCATCTCGAATGCAGTAACGGCGAGACCGCCTTCGGAGATGTCGTGAGCGGCGGTCAGGCCTTCGTTGCCCACGAAGAAGTCCGCGAGACGCTGCTCGTTGGCCAGGTCCACCTGCGGCGGCAGGCCATTGAGCCCGTCCTTCGATGCATGGCCCTGCTCGTGGGCGTTTACCTGCTGCCAGATGGAACCACCGAACTCATCCTTGGTCTCACCCAGCAGAACAAGGACCTCCGGCTCCTCTACGCGTCCAAGCTCGTTGCCGATGGACGTGTGGACGTCGTCGATGACACCCAGGACGCCTACGACGGGCGTCGGCAAGATCGGCTCCTCGCCGGTTTGGTTGTAGAAGGAGACGTTGCCACCGGAGACGGGGATGCCGAGCTCCACGGCGCCGTCGGCAAGCCCGTGCACGGACTCGCGGAACTGCCACATTACGTCCGGGTTCTCCGGGGAGCCGTAGTTGAGGCAGTTGGTGATGGCGACCGGACGGGCACCGGTCACAGCGACGTTGCGGTAGGCCTCCGCCAACGCCAGGCGTGTGCCCATGTTCGGATCCAGCTTGGTGTAGCGCCCAGAAGCATCAGCCGATACCGCGATACCGCGGCCGGTCTCCTCGTCGATGCGCAGCACACCAGCGTTCGCGTGATGGGACTGCACGGTGTTGCCGCGCACGTAGCGGTCATACTGCTCGGTGATGAAATCACGGGAGCACAGCGCCGGGGAGGCCACGAGCTTCTTCAGCGCCACGGTAAGGTCCTGCTTCTCGACGCCCTTGAACTCCTGCAGCGCATCCTGCCACTCCGGGCGGGCGTAGGGGCGGTCGTAGACCGGGGCCTCGTCCGCGATGGTGCCGGCCGGGGCATCCACAACGACCTCGCCTTGGTGGCGAATGATGAGGTGCTTACCGGTGGTGACCTCACCAATCTCAGCGCAGGTGACATCCCACCGCGCGCAGATCTCCTTGAACTTCTCCACGTTCTCCGGGGTCACCACAGCACACATGCGCTCCTGGGACTCGGAGGCGAGGATCTCTGCGGCGGTCATGTCCTTGGCACGCAGCGGGACGTTGTCCAGGTTGATCTCCATGCCGCCATCACCGGCGGCGGCCAGCTCGGAGGTGGCGCACGCCAGGCCCGCGCCGCCCAAGTCCTGGATGCCCACGACGATGCCGGACTTGTACAGCTCCAGGCAGCACTCGATGAGGACCTTCTCCGCGAACGGGTCGCCCACCTGAACGGCCGGCAGCTTGCGCTCCGCGCCGTCCTCGAAGGTGTCAGAAGCCAACACGGACACGCCACCGATGCCATCGAGGCCGGTGCGCGAGCCGAAGAGCATGACCTTGTTTCCAGTACCGGAGGCGAAGGCCAATTTCAGGTCCTCCACCTTCAGCGTTCCCACGCACAGCGCGTTAACCAGCGGGTTACCAGCATAAGACTCATCAAAAACGGTTTCGCCGCCAATGTTGGGCAGGCCCAAGCAGTTGCCGTAGTGCGAAATACCGCCAACCACGCCAGGCAAAACGCGCTTGGTGTCGGGGGCATCCGCCGGGCCGAAGCGCAGCTGGTCCATCACGGCAATCGGGCGAGCGCCCATGGCCATGATGTCGCGGACAATGCCGCCCACGCCGGTGGCCGCACCCTGGTGCGGCTCCACGTAGGAGGGGTGGTTGTGGCTTTCCACGCGGAAGGTCACCGCGTTGCCGTCTCCGATATCCACCACGCCGGCGTTCTCACCGATGCCGGCGAGAATCTTGGAGCCCATCTCCTCAGTCATGGTCTCACCGAAGTAGCGCAGGTGCGTCTTGGAGGACTTATAAGAACAGTGCTCCGACCACATCACCGAGTACATGGTCAGCTCGGCATCGGTCGGGCGGCGGCCCAGGATCTCGCGGATGTGCGCGTACTCGTCATCCTTCAGGCCCAACTCGCGGTAGGGCTGCTCCAGCTCAGGCTGCGCGGCTGCTTGCTCGACGGTGTCGTTGTGTACGGTCATTGTTTCTCCTTATAACCGTCGGCGCGGGTTAAGCGACGACCTTGAGGGCGGACACAAACAAACCCAGACCGTCGGTGGACGGGCCGGTAAGAAGATCGATGGCGTGCTCTGGGTGCGGCATCAGCCCCACCACGTTGCCGGCCTCATTGGTGATGCCGGCGATGCCGTTGATGGAGCCGTTGAAGTTATCGGTATAACGGAAGACCACGCGGCCCTCGCCCTCCAAGCGTTCCACGGTCTCCGCATCCGCCTGGAAGCGGCCCTCGCCGTGCTTCGCCGGAATCAGGATTCGCTGGCCCTGCTCAAACTCACTGGTCCAGGAGGTCTGCGCGTTCTCCACCTCGAGGTAGGTATCCACACAGTGGAAGTGGAGTCCCTGGTTGCGAGTCAGGGCGCCAGGCAGCAAGCCAGCCTCCGTCAAAATCTGGAAGCCGTTGCAGATGCCGAGCACCGGCATGCCCTTATTCGCTGCTTCCACCACCGCGCGCATCACCGGGGCCAGCGCCGAAATAGCGCCGGAGCGCAGGTAGTCACCGTAGGAAAAGCCACCGGGGACAACGACGGCGTCCACTCCTCGCAGGTCTTCATCCGCATGCCACAGGGACACGACGTCGGCGCCGGCGGTGCGGGCGGCGCGGGCCGCGTCGACGTCGTCAAGCGTGCCGGGGAAGGTAATAACGCCGATCTTCATTACTGGATGACCTCGTAATCCTCGATCACGGTGTTGGCCAGCAAGGTGGAAGCCACCTTCTCGAGTTCCTCGGCGCTGACCGAATCATCAACTTCAATCTCAAAACGCTTGCCCTGGCGCACGTCGCTGACACCAGCAACCCCCAGGCGGCCCAGCGCGCGAACGACGGCCTGGCCTTGCGGGTCCAAAATCTCGGCCTTGGGCATGACATTGACAACTACACGAGCCATGAAAATTTTGCCTTACTGTGCGTGAGTATAGGTGCCCCGCCAGTCTATCCCGCCGGCAAGAAAGATTCGGAATCTTTGGGGGTAGTGAATTCAAACCAAACGGTTGAAGAATTCTTGGGGAATCCCACCTTAACCCCCAGCTCGCCCTCTGCGCTCCGGTATCACGTGCCCCGAAACCCAGGTAGAACGAGATGCGCTGCCCTTTTCTCACCTATCCAAGGAACCTCTCATGCATTTCAAACGCATTGGCTCACTTGCCATCGCCGCCCTTGTCTCTACCTGCATTGTTGTCCCCCAGGCCAGCGCCTTTGTGGACGGCTCCAACGCCGTCATCTCTGAGGTCTACGGTGGCGGCGGCAACAAGGGTGCCGCGTTTAACCACGATTTCATCGAGCTTTATAACCCCACCTCGGCTGACCTCGACCTCACTGGCTGGTCCGTGGAGTACCTGTCCGCCTCCGGCAACTCTGGCGGAAAGCACGAGCTGTCCGGTTCCCTCCCGGCCGCGGGCCACTTCCTCATCCAGGAAGGTGGTGGCGGTACCGGTGAGCCGCTTCCTGCTCCTGATGCAGAGGGGAACCTGAATCTGTCCGGCTCCAAGGGCTCGGTGAAGCTTTACGACGCCTCCGGGGCCGAGGTAGACCTCGTGGGGTACGGGGAGGCGTCGCTCAGCGAGGGCTCCCCTGCCCAGGCCTTGAACAACTCCACCTCTGCGCAACGCGACGCCGAGGGCACCGACACCGACGACAACGTTGCTGACTTCAGCGCTACAGCGCCGACGCCGAAGTCTGCTGGCGGTGGCGCCACCGCGCCGGAGGACCCCACACCGGCCGAGCCGGGCGCATCCGTCACCATCCCGGAAATCCAGGGCACCGGCGCGGAGTCCCCGCTCAACGGCCAGAACGTCACCACCCAAGGCGTGGTGACCGCGGTGTGGAAAGGTGAAAAGTCCCTCAACGGCTTCACCATCCAGACCCCGGGCACGGGCCAGACCGCACCGAAGAAAGCCTCGGAGGCCATCTTCGTCTACACCGGTGGCACCGGCTTCTACCCGGAGATTGGAGAATCCGTCGAGGTCACCGGCACCGTTGATGAGTACTACGGGCAGACCCAAATCGCCCTTGCCCAAGGCTCCGTCCTCGACACCGCACTCGATCTCGTCACCCCGCTCGCCATCGATGCCCTACCCGAGGGAGATGAGGAGCGAGAGAAGCTCGAGTCCATGCTTCTCAAGCCTGGCGTGCACACCGTGACCGATAACTATGGTCTCAACCGCTACGGCGAGCTCGGTCTAGCACCGGGCACCGAGGCGCTGCGCCAGCCCACCGATATTGTCTCCCCTGGCACCCAGGAGCAAAAGGACATGGAGGCTGCTAACGCGGCGAAGTACGTCATCTTGGATGACGGCTCCACCCGTGACTTCACCCGCGATGGCGCGTCGACGAAGCTGCCGTACATCATGCACAACGGCTCGGAGGTCAAAACCATCCGCACCACCAACCAGGTGGAGTTTGCCGACTCTGGCGTCATCCTGGGTTACGGCCACGAGCAGTGGCGCTTCCAGCCCACCACGATGATTACGGGTGACTCCGCTACCGCAGATCTGCCAATTACGTGGGACCCGGCCCGTCCGGAGGCCCCGCAGGTGGCTGGCGATTACACCGTGGCGGCGTTTAACGTGCTCAACTTCTTCATCAACCTGGGCGAAGACAACGGCGCGAAATCCTACAATGACCGCTTTGGCAACGGCGTGGGTTCTGACAGCCCCACCTTCCGCGGCGCGTGGTCCGAGTCCGCGTTCAACGACCAGAAGGGCAAGATCCTCACCGCGCTGGAGGGACTCGACGCCGATGTTATCGGCCTGTCGGAGATTGAGAACGCCGCCAACACCGTGGGCGGTTCCTACGACGATGCTGTGAAGTACCTCGTGGGTGAGCTCAACTCCCGTGCGGGGTCTGAAAAGTGGGATTACGTCAAGGCCCCGGCGAACGCGTCAGCCGATACAGACGTCATCCGCACCGCGATCATCTACAAGAAGGACCGCGTCCAGCCAGTAGGTGAGGCCACCTTGCTGGAGGACGAGCGTTTCAAGGGTACCGCCCGCACCCCGCTCGCTGCGGAGTTCAAGCCGGTTGCTGATAAGTGCGCTCCTGAGGGCCCCGATTCCTTCGTGGTGGTAACCAACCATTTCAAGTCCAAGGGCTCCGTGGCCAACGGTGACAAGGACACCGGCGATGGTCAGGGCAACAACCCGAACGTGCGCAATGCCCACGCCCAGGCAGTCCTGGATGGTTTGTCCAAGCAGCCGAAGTGGCAGAAGAAGGCCACCTTCGTCATGGGTGACTTAAACGCTTACTCCAAGGAAGACGCCATCTCCGTCTTCCGCAACGCTGGCTACACCATCCCGGTTGAGGAGCTCAACGCCCAAGAGGACTGGCAGGACGTGGCCTCCTACCAGTTCTCCGGCCGCCTCGGCTCCCTGGACCACATCCTGGCCAACGAGCACGTCGACGCCCAGGCCGCGCAGACGTGGAACATCAACTCCGACGAGCCGATTGCCATGGAGTACTCCCGCCGCAACTACACCGGCGGCGATGTCTTTGAGGCCAATAACCCGTACCGTTCCTCCGACCACGACCCGGTCAAGGTGGGCTTCAACCTTGCGACGGTGAAGCGCTCTGCGGACGAGCTCGAGGGCTGCGGCTCTGCTGAGAATCCGGATCCAGCTCAAGACCAGGATCAGGCTGATGAGTCTCGCAGCATCAAGTCTGTCACCGTCAACGACGAGGGCCACCTCATCATCACCTACACCGACGGCACCACCGAAGACGCCGGCAATGTTGTCGGTGCCGATGGCAAGGATGGTACCGACGGCGAAGACGGCGCTGACGGCAAGCCAGGCAAAGACGGCCGTGGTATTGAGTCCGTGACCACCAACGACAGGGGCAAGGTCATCGTCGCCTACACCGACGGCACAACCGATAATCTCGGTCTCCTTGTCGGACCGAAGGGCGACCAGGGCTCACCGGGTAGCGACGGCAAAGACGGTAAGGACGGCGCCGATGGTCAAGACGGCAAGGATGGCCGTGGCATCGAGTCCGTGACCACTGACGCTGCGGGCAACCTCGTTGTGAAGTACACCGATGGCACTTCCGAAACCATCAAGGTAGACAGCAAGCCCGCCAGCCAAACCGGTTCTTCTACTGGCGAGCGCTGCCTGCCGACTGCCCTCGGTCTCGCCATCCCCGCAGCCCTTGCCATCCCGCTGGCCTTCCTTGGGTTTGCCAATACACAGTTCAACATCCCGGGCTTCGAGCCGGTCCGGAAGCAGATTGAGTCGATGGCCCGCAACATCCCGCGCGAAGCTCAGTACGCTGCCGGTGGTCTCGGCCTGCTGGCTGCGCTTGGCATCATCGGCGCGGCCTGCGTCCCGACCGGGTCTAAATAAAGCACTCTGCTGAGCGTATTTATTCAGTCTCGTTAAGCCCCTCATCTGAGGGGCTTTTCTCCTACCAGCCCGATTACCCCTCTAACCAGGAATTTTCTTCCTCCGGTTGCGGGGTTGCTAGTGCTGTTTTAGTCTCTGTGCTCATGGGGGATATCGAAACCTACCTCCGCCTACGCAACTCGGGGATTGCACTGGTGGAGCATGCACCTGGCACACCCGAAGAGCTCCGCGCGCTCGGCGCGGATGCCGCCGATGCCACCGAGCTTTCACAGCTGCACCAGGTTTACTTCGGTCCCACCCGCTTTACCGGTAAACAAAAGAAAGCCCGTGCTGCAGCCCTTCAACAACGCCACAGCCTTGGCACCCTCACACTGATTGAAACCTACACCTCCAAGGTGAAAAAGACCCTGGATGCCTGGAACTTAAGAATCAAACTCGCTGCCACACCCGCACACCGCATCCCACATGTTGCCGCCGCACGGCTTAAAGAACTCCGTGCTAAAAGAACCGCCAAACCAGGCGTACGCATCACCTACCGGGAACAAGGCCCCAACACACTCTCCATTACCGACGATGCCACCACGATTGCCAACATGCGCGCCGTCTTAGAATCCACCAACACCACCGACCTCCTTCAAGCCGCCAATGACATCTTCTTCAAAGAAAGCACTGGATCCACACCCGCGGTGCGCACCCAAGTCATCATCACCCTGAATGAGCTCGACCAAATCATTAACGGCGAGGGTGATGAAATCCAGCTCAACCTGACTAACGGCGCGCGCATGACAGGCGCAGAGTTTCTCACCCACAAGTTTGCCGAAATAGGCTACGCCACCATCGTCCACCCTCTTGACGGCCCCATCAACACCTGGCGCCTAGAACGTGGAGCAAACCTCAACCAACGCCTTAGCCTGCACGCGGAATTCCACACCTGCTCAAGACCAGGCTGCAACAAACCAGCCGATTACTGCCAAGTCCACCACCTCATCCCCTGGCAAGCAGGTGGCTTTACCAACATTAAAAACCTGACCTTCCTGTGCGCCTACCACAACGGCATTAACGACGATGACCCACACAGGCCTACCGGACGCGGCTACATGTACCGACTCAACACCGGAGTGTCCTTCATCCCACCCTGGGGTGCACCGATAACCGCAATGCCGGAATACCAAGAAGCACTCGCCAGACTCAACACCGAGAAAGCAGGACAGCCACCAGAGGAACCACCCGACAGCAGCTAACACCCCCAAGCAACCACACACAACAACGACTGAAAGGAAACGGCTTACCACCAGCACCAACACCGCTACCCGCCAACCGAGGGAAGGTTCGCGGGCACACCGGCGATCCTTCAGACAACACCACCCACAAACCACAACAAGGCACGCAGGAAAACCTGCGAGCCTTATGCCAGCGCCACCCATCATCCAAAGCCAGACTGACGGGCAATCCGGCGACCCCAAGTCCGGCTTCACGTGCTGCCGGAAGCAGCAAGAGCAACGGGATCCTTAAGCCCTTAAAGAGCGAAACCTGCCAACCGGATGAAGGTTTACGGGCACTCCGTCGTTCCTGGAAGACGCGTCTCCCTTTCTATACAGGCCAACGGACACCGGGATATGCGGATGGTTTAACGTGTCGTGAGCATTCGAGTGGGCACGGCTAGCGCGGTGCGAAGGCCGTATAGTCAGCGGGACTGGCGCCTGCTCCAACGGCGCGCTCGGCGGCCTTAAGGAAATCGGACACTACCTTGCGGTCATCGAGGTTACGGCCGGAAATCGATAGGCGCACGGTGTTGCCGCGCTGCGCGGAGCGCTCGGCAGCGCGGATGATGTTGCGGCGCCACCACTTGGCCGAACCGAAACCCTCACCAAAGGACAAGTTGCGGGCTTGGTGGAGCTCGCCGGTGCGCAGGTCATGGATGCCGCGGGTGGATGCAGCAAAGTCAAAATCAAACTCAGGAAGAACTTCTAGAGTTCCCTCCGACATACGCCAGCGCGGCGGCGCAAAGATAGTGGGCTCAAAGCCGATTCTGGCCATCTGCCGCGTCGCCCCCTTGAGGCGCAGACGCGCCTCGTGTGCATCCAGGTTTGCGAATTCCGCACGGCGGCCCTGAACTGCTTGGTCGAAGCCGTTGAGAATGAGCACTCGGCCCGATTCGGCCTGCTCACGCAACCACGACTGTGTCGCCGAATCCTTAGCCAGGTGCCAATTGCCATCGATGTGTGGCGCTACAAGCAAGGACACCGGGATATCCGCTTTATCGAACTGCTCCAGCAGGTCAGCGGCCTGCCTTCGGGTGTCGTCGAAGATACTGGAAATCGAAACCAAAAGGTGGCCATGCATAAGGAAAATTATCGCACAGCCACCGTCCCGGCGCGCGCCGAGGGGAAGCCTCACTCCCCCACATGGGCGGCCTAGGACGCTGTGCGGCTCATTAGCCACACAGCTCAAGCGGGGAGCCTAAGACTCAACCCCCGTGGCCTGGTTAATCAACCACGCATACTCGAATGCCGCCTGCCGCCACTTGGCATAGCGGCCAGACACACCACCATGGCCGGCGGCCATCTCAGTCTTGAGGAGGAACTCGCCACCGGTGGCGACGTCACGAAGCTTGGCCACCCACTTCGCCGGCTCCACGTAGAGCACGCGGGTGTCGTTAAGCGAGGTCAGCGCCAGGATATTGGGATACTTCTGCGGCGCAATGTTCTCATACGGTGAGTAAGAAGCCATGTAGTCATAGACCTCCGGGTCGTGGTACGGGTCGCCCCATTCTTCCCACTCCACCACCGTAAGCGGCAGCTCCGGCATGAGAATCGAGGTCAGCGGATCCACGAAGGGCACGTTGGCCTCGATGGCCTTAAACCGATCTGGCGCCATGTTCGCCACCGCGCCCATGAGCAGACCACCGGCGGAGCCGCCCTCAGCCACCAAGGTGTCCGGCGTGGTCACCCGGCGCGCGATGAGGTCATCGGCCACCGCGATGAAGTCCGTAAACGTGTTCTTCTTAGCCAGCATCTTGCCGTCGTCGTACCAGTTGCGGCCCATCTCACCACCACCGCGCACGTGCGCCATGGCAAAGATCATGCCGCGGTCCATGAGAGACAAACGGAAGACCGAGAAATACGGGTCCATGTTCGCCTCATAGGAGCCGTAGCCATACAGCAGCGTCGGGTTCGGCTGCGTGCGGTCGAGGTCCGCGCGGTGCACGATGGACACCGGCACCTTCGTCCCGTCAGGCGCTTCAGACCAGACGCGGTAAGCCACGTACTCATCCTTGTCATAGCCGCCAGGGACTTCCTGTTCCTTCAGCAGCGTGTACTCGCCGGTGGCCACGCGGTAATCAAAGAGCTGGGCTGGCTGGATGAAGGAGGTATAGCTCACGCGCAGCACCGGCGCATCCCACTCCGGGTTGCCGGCCACGCCAACGGTGTAGAGCTCCTCGTTGAAGTTGAGCTCGTCGAAACGCGCCCACCCCTCCCGCACATCCATTACCGCGGCACGGCCAATGCCGCCGCGGCGGTAGCCCACGACGATCTGGTCGCGGTAACAATCCACGCCTTCAATGCGCACGGTGTCATCATGCGGCATGAGGACGGTGAGTTCGCGCAAGGCTGGAAGGTCATCGGAGACAGGACAGTAGCCTAAGGCAAAGTTGGGGCCGGTGGCATTGTGCGTGACAACCCAGTAGTCGGTGCCGTCCACCACCGCATGGTCGACGTCATAGTCCACGCCGGTCTCCCGCTCCCAGAGGCAGCGGAACTCCCCCTCGGGGTTGGACTGCTCGAGCACCCACGCCTCATTCGTCGTCTTCGAGCCGGACACAATCATGATGTACTTCTCGCTGCGGGTCGTCCCCACGCCAATGCCGAAACGCGAATCCTCCTCGCGCATGACCACGACGTCCTCTGACTGCGGGGTTCCCACACGGTGGCGCCACACGGTGTCCGGCCGCCAGGCATCATCGACGGTGGTGTAGAACATGAACTCCTCCCCGACCCACGTCGCGCCATAGAAGATGCCTTCTAGGCGGTCCTCCAACAGCTCTCCTGTGCGCAGGTCCTTGATGAAGAGCTCAAAGCGCTCGTCGCCGGCCACGTCCACGGAATAGGCCAGCAGGTCACCGGAATCGCTCACCGAAGAAGCACCCAGGGCGAAGAAGTCGTGGTCTTCGGCGAGCGCGTTGACGTCGAGAAGCACCTGCTCCCCTTCCGGCGCCCCCTCCTCCGGGATGGTCGGCGGAGTCCACGGATCAGAGCCTTCCGACACCGGGATGCGGCAGCTGTAGCCGTACTCCTGCCCCTCCTCGGTGCGCCCGTAGTACCAGTACTTACCGCGGCGCTGGGGCACGGACATGTCCGTCTGCTTAATGCGGGACTTGACCTCAGTGAAGATGTTCTCCGTCAAGGTGTCCAGGTGTGCGGTGCGCTCCTTGGTGTAGGCGTTTTCGGCCTCCAAGTATTCGCGGGTCTCCGGGGAGTCTTTCTCACGCAGCCACTCGTAGTTATCGATGAAGCTGCGGCCATGGAACTCACGGGTGACCGGGCGTTTCGCTGCGTGTGGTGCGTTCATTCAGCCTCCTTAAAAAGTGGTCCCGGACAGGCGTTCAAAGGCCTCAACATAACGCGCGCGGGTGGCCTGGACAACGTCATCCGGCAGGCGCGGCGGCGTGGACTCCTTGTCCCAGCCGGAGTCGGTGAGCCAATCGCGCACGTACTGCTTATCAAAGGAAGGCTGGACCTTGCCTTCCTCGTAGGTATCGGCCGGCCAGTAGCGCGAGGAGTCCGGGGTGAGGACCTCATCAGCTAAGACCAAAGTGCCGTGCTTATCGACGCCAAACTCGAACTTCGTATCCGCCAAAATAATGCCCTTCTCCTCCGCCAGCGCGGCGGCCGTGGCATAAATGCGCAGGGTGGCTTCGCGCAGGTGCTCAGCTCGCTCGCGGCCTAGCTTCTCCACAACGACGTCGAAGGAGACGTTCTCATCGTGGTCGCCCTGCTCCGCCTTGGTGGCCGGGGTGAAAATGGGCTCGGGCAGGCGGGAGGCCTCGGTCAGCCCCTCCGGCAGCTCGACGCCGCACACGCTGCCGGATGCCTTGTATTCCTTCAGCCCGGAGCCGGTGAGGTAACCGCGGGCGACGCACTCGAAGGGCAGCATGTCGAGCTTCTGCACCACCATGGCGCGGCCGAGTACCTCTTCGGGGATGCGCTCATCATCGAGCGGGCCGGCGAGGTGGTTAGGGAAATCAATGACGTCGAAGAAGAACTTCGAGGTCGCCGTAAGCACACGGCCCTTGTCCGGAATGGCGGGCTCCAGGGCGTGGTCGTAGGCGGAAATGCGGTCGGAGACGACCATGAGCAGGGTATTGTCGTCGATTTCGTAGATATCGCGCACCTTGCCGGAGGCGATGTGGGCATAGGAAGAAAGTTCTGGACGCATGACATACATCCTAGACCCGTCTAGACTGCTTCAAGATACATCCCAAGCATGAGGAGTTAAGCCTGTGCACTCTCGCATGATCTCCCTTTTGACCTCCGCTGCACTGGTGGGCGGTGCCCTGAGCGTGCCGGCGGCGCAGGCTGCCGATATCTCCGTGCGCGAATCTGACCACGGCCAATGGCTGTGCACGATGTCGGCCTCGGCCACGGATCGCGAGCTAGCCCGGGACGTCCGCGCTGGATATATCGCGACGATTAAGGCGACTTCCGAGCAGATTCAAGCGCAGTTCCCGAAGCTGGATTTCTCCGCGTATACCTCGCGCGATATCAGCAAGGCTCCGGGCTATGCGGCGACGGTGGCCGCGCTGGCCAAGGCCGGCTACACGGGCGCGGATATGGTCATCATCATGGTCGGCGCAACCGCCCCAGAGGACGTGGTGGAGGATGAATCGGTGCTGCTGCCGCAGGACGCCGAGTACTCCATCAATGCTGCTGCCGCCCGCGCAAAGAAGGGACCGGCGCCACTACTGTCGACGGGTAGCGATTTCAGCCCCAAGCTGCGCGCCGCTCTGGCAGAAAACCAGGCACAGGAGAAAGAAGCCGTTGACGCCTTCAACGCAGCGCAGGTGCAGTCTTTCGCTGAGTGCGTCGAGGAACTGCGCAGCCGCGGTGCGCAAGAAGGCATCCAGCCGGTGCCGGAGCTGCCCATTCCGGGCAAGACGACGCAGCAGCAAACCTCGTCCACGGGTGCTGCGGTTCTCGGCATCATGGCGGTGCTCACCGCGCTGATGCTCGGCGGCTACCTCGCCTCCAACGGGAAATCCCTCGGCGGCTTCGAGTTGCCGGTGCTCCGCATCCCCGGGATGGCCTAAGAGCTGGTGACGGGTGGCCCGGGACGTCGATAGAAGGTCGTTTCGATCAAATAGGAGCAGAAACCCCCGGCGGGCAACCTTAATTGATCGAAACGTACCTGGACCGGGCCAGCGCGGTACGTTTTCGTAAATAGAGCCTCAAAAACTCACGTTTGAGAGGGCTTGTCTGCGAAAACGTACCGCGCCGGGTCGTCCCTTCACAGGGGATCCCCCGGCCGCGTGAGCTAGAGGATTTCGCCCGGGGTGTAGGCCGCGGCCTGCGGGTGCTGGTCAGCAATCGCCTTGATGCGGCCCAGAATCTGGCTCACCTGCGACTCGGCAGCACCGATGAAGGCGTGCTTATCCGACAGCGCGGCCTCGAGAGCGGCGGCATCGAGCGGCAGGCGCTCGTCGGCAGCCAGGCGCTCAATCAGGTCCTGCTCCCCGCCATTCTCGCGCATGTTGAGTGCTACAGCGACGGCGTTTTCCTTGATGACCTCGTGCGCGGTCTCACGGCCCACGCCCGCGCGCACCGCCGCCATGAGGATGCGGGTGGTGGCGAGGAAGGGCAGGTAGCGCTCTAGCTCACGGTCGATCATCGCCGGGAAAGCACCGAATTCTGCCAGCACGGTGAGGAAGGTTTCGAACATGCCGTCAATGGCAAAGAAAGCATCCGGCAAGGCAACGCGGCGCACCACCGAGCAGAAGACGTCGCCCTCGTTCCACTGCTGGCCGGACAGGTCCGCCACCATCGTCAGGTAGCCGCGCAGAATGACCTGGAAACCGCCGACGCGCTCGCAGGAGCGGGCATTCATCTTGTGCGGCATCGCAGAGGACCCAACCTGGCCCTCCTTGAAGCCTTCAGTCACGGTTTCGTTGCCGGCCATGAGGCGGATGGTCGTCGCCAGTGAGGAGGGCGCAGCACCAAGCTCCACCAGCGCGGAAACAGCATCGAAGTCGAGGGAGCGCGGGTAAACCTGGCCCACCGAGTTGAATACGCGAGAGAAGCCCAGGTGATCCGCAATGCGCGTTTCTAGCGCCGCGAGCTTGTCCTCGGATCCGCCCATGAGGTCAAGCATGTCCTGCGAGGTGCCCATCGGGCCCTTGATGCCGCGCAGCGGGTAACGGCTCAGCAGAGACTCCACGCGCTCGATGCCGAGCAGCAGTTCGTCGGCAGCCGAGGCGAAACGCTTGCCCAGGGTCGTCGCCTGGGCAGCGACGTTGTGGGAGCGGCCCGCCATCACCAGCGTCTGGTACTGCGCGGCGCGCTCACCGATGCGGGAGACCACCGCGATGGCTTTATCGCGGGTCAGCTCCAAAGAACGCAGAATCTGCAGCTGTTCCACGTTCTCCGTCAGATCACGCGAGGTCATGCCCTTGTGGATGTGCTCGCAGCCGGCCAGGGCGTTGAACTCCTCGATGCGAGCTTTAACGTCGTGGCGCGTGACGCGCTCACGCTCCGCGATGGAGGCGAGGTCGACGTTCTCAACCTGCGCCTCGTAAGCGGCGATAGCCGCAGCTGGGATGTCGACGCCGAGATCCTTCTGCGCCTTCATCACCGCAATCCACAGCTGGCGCTCCAGGATGATCTTGTGTTCTGGGGACCAGATTTCAGCCATCTCGGGGGAGGCGTATCGAGCGGACAGGACGTTGGAAATGTTCTTCTTTTCAGCCACGTCGCTCATTATTCCACGCCTCGCCCCAAAGGAGGCATTATCAGCGGATTAGATGCTGATCTGGCCCTTCTCCGCTGGGAGTGCGATGTCTGTGCGGAAGAAGCTGCCCTCCAGCTCGATGCCGCCGAGAATCTCGTAGGCGGCAGCACGGGCATCGGCGAGGGTGGCGCCGCGACCGAGGACGTTGAGGACGCGCCCACCGTTGGAGACGTAGCCGCCCTCCCCCGTAGTGGTGCCGGCATGGAGGATCCGGGTGGGGTCATCCAGGTCCGGCGAGGTAATCGGATCGCCCTTGCGCGGGGAGGCCGGGTAGCCCTCTGCGGCCAGCACCACGGTAACGGCGTAGCCCTCTTCCCACTCCAGCGGCGCAAGTTCCGCCAGCTGTCCAGTGGCGGTGGCATTCAAAACCTCACCCAGCGGAGACTTCAGCAAGGCAAGCACCGCCTGTGTCTCCGGGTCTCCGAAGCGGGCATTGAATTCCACCACGGCCGGGCCTTCCTTGCCCCATGCCAGGCCGGCGTAGAGCAAGCCAGAGTAGGGAGTGCCACGCTTGACCATTTCCTTGGCCACGGGAACGCAGACTTCGTCGACGATGCGCTGGACGCCGTCGGCAGGCAGCCACGGCAGCGGGGTGTAGGCACCCATGCCGCCGGTGTTGGGGCCTTCATCGTTGTCATAGGCGCGCTTATGGTCCTGTGCCGGGAGCAGCGGGACGACGGTTTCGCCATCCACGAGGCAGAACAGGGACACTTCGGGGCCGTCGAGGAAGGACTCGAGCAGCACTGGGTTACCCACGGCGTGAACCGCATCAACGTGCGCGCGGGCCGCGTCGCGGGACTCGGTCACCACGACGCCCTTGCCGCCGGCCAAGCCGTCGTCCTTAACCACGAAGTGCGGGCCGAAACGATCGAGGGCGGCCTCGATGTCCGCATCGCTGGTGCCGGGGGCGAGCTGCTCCGCGCGGGCGGTGCGCACGCCGGCGGCCGCCATGACATCCTTGGCAAAGGCCTTGGAACCCTCGATCTGTGCCGCGCTTGCCGACGGCCCGAAGACCGCAATGCCGCGCTCGCGCAGAGCATCCGCCACGCCTTTCACCAGCGGCACCTCCGGCCCAATGACGACCAGATCCGCGTCAATATCAACCGCCAGCTCCGTCATGCGCGCAGGATCGTCCACTTGGGAATACTCCGGGTGAATGGTGGCTTGCTTGGCATGTGCCGGGGAACCCGGTGCGATGTGCAAATCGGTAACAGAGGGATCAGATTTAAGGCCAGTGAGCAGGGCGTGTTCGCGGCCGCCCGAGCCAATAACGAGAATGCGCATACCGTCTATCTTAACTGGCGGTAGCCTAGGGGCCATGTCTTCCGTATTTACAAAGATCATCGAGGGCGAGCTGCCAGCTCGCTTTGTCTACCGCGACGAGAAATGCGTGGCATTTTTGTCCATCGAGCCGCTGCGTTATGGCCACACCTTGGTGGTGCCGATCGAGGAGGTCGATAAGTGGACTGACCTCGATTCTCAGACTTGGGCCCACCTCAACGAGATTGCTCTAGAGATCGGTGGCGCCATTAGGACGGCCTTTGATACCCCACGTACCGGCTACATCATCGCCGGCTTCGACGTGCCGCATACCCACATCCACCTCTTCCCCACCGAGAAGATGGAAGACTACGACTTCGCCAAGGCCTTCGCTGCCGACGCCACCGACCCCGCCGCCATGGACGAGGCCGCCGCGCGCATCCGCCAGCACCTCGGCACGGATGAGGATGGCCGCCGCAGCAACTAGGCGCTAACTGCCGCTCGTCGGCGCCTTGGGGAGGCGGACGGTAAAGACCGATCCGCTGCCCAGCTCAGAGTCCACGGAGATTGAACCGCCGTGCTGCTCGACGAGTGATTTCACGATGGCCAAGCCCAAGCCCGAGCCACCCGTATCGCGGGTCCGTGAACTATCCGCACGGTAGAAGCGCTCAAAGATATGGGCTGCATCTTCGGGGGAGATGCCCTTGCCGTCATCGGCGACGTCGATAAGCACGTTCTCCTCATCATCCCGCAAAGTCAGCGTCACCGATGCCTCGTCACCACCGTGACGGATACCGTTAGATACCAAGTTGAGCAACACTTGGTGCAGGCGGTCCGCGTCACCGTTGACTATCGGAATCTCGGAGGCTTCATTGTTGACGTTGATCGTGCGGCCAGAAAAGGCCGCGCGTGCCGAAGAGCCCACGGAAAGCACGAGCTCCAGCATGTCTACCTCGCGCATATCGAGGCGCGATCCCTCCGCACGCGTCAGGGCTAGCAAGTCCTCCACCAGCAACGACATGCGCTGCGACTCGGCATCGATCTTGCTGAAGACAAATTCCGGATCTTTAGTCGCCCCCGAACGGTACAGCTCCGTGTAGCCGCGCAGGCTGGTCAGCGGCGTGCGCAGCTCGTGGGAGGCATCGCCGACGAAGCGGCGCATCTGCTGCTCCTTTTCCTGCGCATGGACGACGGAGTTCTGCAACTGTCCCAGCATGACGTTAAGCGCCGCGGCGAGCTGGCCTACCTCGGTATGTAGCGGCCACTCTGGCACGCGCTTGTCCAGGTTGCCGGCCGCGATTTGGGAGGCCGTTTTCTCGACCACGCGCAGCGGCCGCAGCGCCCGGTGGATCAGCCACATACCCACGAGCGCGATAATGAGCATGACCAGCGCCGCGATGATGACCTGGACTATAGCGAGGCCTTTCAGAATGGAGTTTTCCGTCGTCATGTCTTTAGCGACGACCACCACGGAGCCATCCGTCTTGAGCTGCGCCACGGCACGCCATTCGGTTTCGCCTTGAATTGAGCGAACGGTGCTAGGTTCACCACCAACGACCACCGAACGAGCATCCGGCAACGCCGCCGTCGGCCGCGTGGTTACCACGGAGCCATCGGGATAATACGCCAGTGCTACATAGTCCGTCGGGGGTCGGCGGCTCCCGTCCTGCGGCGTGTAGAAAGTCGCGTCGAGATTGCTGGCCCAAGAACTCAGGGCATCATTCAGCTCGGTGTCCACGCGGGTGTAGAGCACGTTGCGCATGATCGACGAGACCGCCAAGGAGGACATAGCCAGGCCCAGGCCCGAAACCAGCACCATCAAGACGAGCAGCCACGTGCGCAAGGGCAGCGCTTTAGGTCGCTGCATGCGCCGGCGCAAGGCGCTATTGAGCACCGGCGTGGATCCGGAATCCGGGTTCGCGGTGGATTCGCTCATAGTGAAAAAGCCTACGAGCGCGGTGTGCGCAGCACATAACCGACACCACGGACGGTGTGGATGAGCGGAGTATCGCCGGTATCAATCTTGCGGCGCAGATAAGAAATGTAGGACTCAACCACGTTGCCATCGCCGCCAAAGTCGTAGTGCCAAACGTTATCCAGAATCTTGGACTTGGACAGCACCACCTCGCGGTTCTGCATGAGGTAGCGCAGCAGGTTGAACTCGGTGGGCGAAAGCTCCACGATCTCCCCTGCCTTGGTGACCTCGTGGGTGTCATCGTTGAGGGTGAGGTCGGCATAGGTCATGGTGGCGTCACCGTTCTGGTCATCCACCGTGCTGCCGCGGCGCAGGATCACGCGCAGGCGGGTGATGACCTCTTCCAGGCTGAAGGGCTTGGTGACGTAATCATCCGCCCCAATGGTCAGGCCATGGATTCGCTGATCCACGCTGTCTTTGGCGGTGAGGTAGAGGACGGGGCCGTCGAGGCCTTCCGCGCGCAGCTTGCCCAGCAACTCAAAACCATCCATGCCCGGCATCATGACGTCCATGATGTAGGCATCAGGGTTGATCTCCCGCGCGATGCGCAGGGCTTCGTTGCCGGAGTTGGCGCTGTGTACATCGAAGCCCTGAAACTTCAGGGAAACAGTAAGTAGTTCAACGATATTGGGCTCGTCATCGACGACAAGTACCTTGACGTCCTTTGAATCATCCATGGTCCCGCTCTGGTCCTTTCTCCGCTGTTCCTATGACTAGGTGGCGTGGGGGTTTCTCATTCAAAGTGAGAAGTATTGCACTACACCTTCCCAGGGTACTGAGCGGAGTCTGGACGTGCGCTGTGAACAAATCAGTCCCACACGAGATTACCCAGATCCAGCCCTTCTGCCTGGGCTTGTGCTTCAATCAGCTGACGCAAGTAGCCGACATTACCGCGATAGGTCTCATCGAAGCGCGGATCCTCGCAGTACATGCGAGCCAAGATCACTTGCTTGGACCTCGACACTGGGTACCACTGAGCAATGAGGTCGCGGTGCTTGTCGACGATTTCCTTCGCCCCCTCGCTGCCCGGTTCAAGCCCTGCGTTCGCGGACTCCTCTAGCTCGGCCGCAAAGTTTTCATGATCCACGGAGAATCCTTCCCAATCCTTCTTCCCCATCGATTCCGCAGCGGCCGCACTCGCCGCCCATTCTTTGCTGTCTCCCCACTTCTCGCGGGCTTCTTCCTGCAGTTGGGGCCATGCATCACCCAGATTGCGCACTTTTTGGCTGGGGCTTAGGTTCTTATCCATTTCGGTCTCCTCAATCAGTCTTTCCACTGCGTACAACATCGCATCGACGTCGGCTCGCCGCTTCTGTAAAGCCTCGTGTTGGCCTCGGAGGCGGGCCAGAGTGGCGGAGGAAGGGGCATCGAGAAGCACTGCGATGTCCTTCAGCTCAATTCCCACGCTGCGATATATCAGGATGTCCATCCCGCGCTGCACGTCATCTTCGGTGTACAGGCGGTGATCACCCCCAGTGCGCCACTGTGGGCTGAGCAGCCCAATGTCATCCCAGTGCCGCAACGTGCGGGTGGTGACTTTGAGGATTTCGGCAACGTCGCCGATGCTGTAGTCATTACGCATGACGTTGAGCCTAAAAGTTGACGTCGCGTTAAGTGCAACTCCTGCCACTCAGCACATATTTTTGCCTACGATAATGAAGCATGACGCAAGCCTCGAAACGCACTGACCGCCTCACCGTGGCTGCTTGGGCCCTGTGGGACTGGGGTTCGGCTGCCTTCAACGCGGTTCTCGTGACGTTTATTTTCTCGGTCTATCTCACCGACTCGGTGGGCCAACACATTGACTCGCAGTTCACCCCGGCGCAGTGGTTGTCGTGGTCCATGACGGTGGCGGGTCTGGTGATTTTTGCGGTCACCCCCGTGATGGGTCAGCGTTCCGACCGGTTGGGCACGCGGCGGCGCGCGCTGGGCTTCTGGTCGCTGCTGACCTTCCTGGTCATGGCCAGCCTGTTTTTCATCCGCAATGATGCGCCCGTGTATTTCTGGCTGGGGCTTGTCGGCTTGGCGGTAGGTTCGGTGACCATCCAATTCGCCGAAGTCAATTACTTTGCCCAGCTCAACCAGGTGGCCACCGAGGACAAGGTGGGCCGGGTATCTGGCCTGGGCTGGTCGGCGGGTTATTTCGGTGGCATCGTGCTGCTGCTCATCTGTTACTTCGGCTTCGTCTCCGGAGAGGGAGGCGGACTTGGGCTATCCACGGAGGGCGGCTGGAATATTCGGCTCGTGGCGCTGCTCGCCGCAGCGTGGTTTGGGCTATCTGCCATTCCCGTGCTGCTGCGCGTGCCGGAGATTGCGCCGTCGGGTGAAGCAGCGGGCGGCGTTGCGGCGTCTTATCGCGAGCTGTGGCGCACGGTGCACACGCTGTGGCGGGAAGATCGCAACGCCTTTGCCTTCCTTTTCGCTTCTGCCATCTTCCGTGATGGGCTCTCGGCCGTATTCAGCTTCGGGGCGGTGTTGGGCGTATCCGTCTATGGGCTTTCGCCTGGCGACGTCCTCATCTTCGGCGTTGCCGCCAACGTTGCGGCCGCACTGGGCGCGGTTGCGGGCGGGCTGATCGACGACCACGTGGGCCCCAAAGCCATCATCCTCACCTGCCTGACAATTCTGACGTTGATGGCGGGCATCATGTTCTTCGCGCAAGGCCCGACGGCCTTCTGGATCTGCGGGCTCATCCTGTGCCTGTGCGTGGGACCAGCCCAGGCTTCCGCCCGCGGCTTCTTGGCGCGCGTTGCCCCGCCAGGACGTGAAGGCGAGATGTTTGGCCTCTACGCCACAACCGGGCGTGCCGTAGCGTGGTTGACGCCTTTCCTGTTCGGCGTCTTCGTCTTCCTGATGGGCCAAGGAGACCGGGGAGGCGTGCTCGCCATAGGGCTAGTCCTCCTCGTCGGAGCGCTCGTGCTCATCCCAGTCAAAGACCCCGCGAAAGCATAACGCTGTCGCGGGGGTGGAGCCGCAGGGCGTGGGTTCCTTGTGGTGCGTGGGTCCCTTCTAGCGTGAGAGCGAAGCGCTCACGCTAGAAGTCCTGTGGACGCGGAATGTTGCGCAGGTTGGACTTCGCCATGGAGAGCATCTGGCCCACGCCGCCACCGAAGACGGTGCGGGTTGCTGCCTTGGAGAAGCCGAGCAGCTGCTCGAAGGTGAGTGTCGGCGGCAGGGAGAGGGCGTTGGGGTCCGTGACGACGTCGATAAGCGCAGGGCCGTCGTAAGCCAAGGCCTCCTTGATAAGGCGCGGCGCGTCCTTCGGATCCTCGATGCGGAAGTGCTTGATGCCGGCACCTTCCGCGATCTGGGCGAAGTTGACGTGCTCGTGGTCGGTCTCATGCTCCGGCAGGCCTTGGACCAGCATCTCCAGCTTGACCATGCCGAGGGAAGAGTTGTTAAACACGAACATCTTCACCGGCAGGTTGTGCAGCTTCACGGTGAGCAGCTCGCCCATGAGCATGGACAGCCCACCGTCGCCGGAGAAGGTGATGACCTGGCGTTCCGGGTGCGCCGCCTGCGCACCGATGGCCATCGGCAGTGCGTTGGCCATAGTTCCGTGGCGGAAGGAGCCAATCTGCTCGCGCTTGCCATTCGCAGTGATGTAGCGCGCGCCCCACACGTTGCACATGCCGGTATCGACGGTAAAGATGGCGTCTTCATCGGCCTGCTGGTCAATGAGGTCTGCGATGTACTCCGGGTGGATCGGCGTGTGCTTCTCCACGCCAGAGGTGTAGGCCTCGACGACGTGGTGCAGCTTGTCGTAGTGCTTCTTGAGCATGTCGTCGAGGAAGGAGCGGTCCTTCTTTTCATCGACGTGCGGCAGGATGTTCTCAATGGTGGCGGCGACATCACCCGTCACCGGGTACTTAATGCGGGTGCGGCGGCCAATGTGGGAGCCATCGATATCGACCTGGGCCACGTTGGCATCCGGCAGGAAGTCGTTATAGGGGAAGTCCGTGCCCAGCAGGATAAGCAAGTCCGCCTCGTGGGTGGCCTCGTGTGCCGCGCCGTAGCCGAGCAATCCGGACATGCCGACGTCGAAGGGGTTGTCGTACTGGATGTACATCTTGCCGCCCAGGGCGTGACCGATGGGAGCCTTGATCTTCTCGGCCAACGCAAGAACCTGCTCGCGCGCATCCTTGACGCCGGCACCGACGAAGAGAGCGACGTTCTTAGCCTCATTAATGGCCTGGGTCAGCGCAGCGGCCTCTGCCGGGTCCGGGTAGACAACCGGGCGTCCGGAGGAAATAACGGAGGAGGTGAAGGTGTCCTCTTCCGCCTCTTGAGTGGAGACATCACCCGGAATGACGAGGACGGACACGCCCTTGCCGGCCATGGTGCTCTGGATGGCATGGTGCAGAACCACGCCTCCCTGCTCAGCAGAGTTGACCATCTCGCAGTAGCCGGAGCACTCCTGGAAGATGGCCTCCGGGTGGGTTTCCTGGAAGAACTTCGAGCCGATCTGGCGGGAAGGAATGTGGCTAGCTAGGGCGAGGACCTTGGCGCCGTTGCGGTGGGCGTCGTAAAGCCCCTGAATAAGGTGCGTATTGCCCGGACCGCAGGAGGCGGCGCACACGGCAAGGTTGCCAGTGGTGAGGGAATCGGCCTCAGCGGCGAAAGCCGCGGCCTCTTCGTTACGGACGTGAACCCACTCGATGGAGGATTGACGCACCGCATCCACGATGGGATTGAGGGAATCACCAACGAGGCCATAGATGCGCTTGACCCCTTGGGCTTCCAGAGTTTCCACGAGCTGCGTGGCGTAATTGCGTGCCATGTTGTACCTCTCTAACTTTTATCGCTAACGGCCCCCAGTGTCCCCGCACCGGGCACATTTCGCCACCTTAAAGCTGCCTTCTCACGTAGTAGAGGCTTTGTGACTTCGACAACAAACACGCTTCTTGAGCTTTGAAACTGTAACGACCGTTCGCTATAGTTTCGCAGCATGACAGATGCACGAACGGAAACCTCGGCAGAGATGCTTCGAACCTCAGCGACCCGCCGGTGGACCTTCTTTGGCGTGGTCTCTTTAGGCCTGCTCATGATCGGCTTGGATAACTCAATCCTCTACACAGCCCTTCCGGAGCTCTCCGAACAGCTCCACGCCACTTCGCTGCAGCAACTATGGATCATCAACGCCTATGCACTCATGCTTGCCGGTCTCCTGCTGGGCACCGGAACTCTGGGCGATAAAATTGGCCACCGCCGCATGTTCGTCATCGGCCTGTGGATTTTCGGCATCGCGTCACTGACCGCAGCGCTAGCGCCCGGCGCGTGGGAGCTCGTCGCTGCCCGAGCCTTCTTGGGTCTCGGCGCCTCCATCATGATGCCCGCTACCCTGGCTCTGATTCGCCTGACCTTTGAAGATGAGATTGAGCGCAACACGGCCATCGGCATTTGGGGCTCCATTGCCGTCGTTGGCGCGGCCGCAGGACCCACGGTGGGCGGCTTTTTGCTTGAGCACTTCTGGTGGGGTTCGGTCTTTTTGGTCAACGTGCCCATCGTGATCATCGCCCTCATCCTCACTGCCTTCCTCGCCCCACCGAACGTGGCGAACCCAGCGAAGCATTGGGATTTCTTGTCTTCCCTTTACGCACTGATCACGCTGGCCTCGCTGGTTCTCGTCATCAAGTCCGTAGCCAGCTCCCACCTCAACGCCATGCTTATTGGTGGCGCGCTGGCCGCCTGCCTCATAGGCGCTGTCCTCTTTACACGCCGCCAGCACACACTGGAAGAGCCGCTTCTCACCTTCGATATCTTCCGATCCCCCATCTTCAGTGGTGGTGTTTTGGCCGCAGCTGGCGCCATGTTTGGCATGGCCGGGCTGGAAATGACCACCACGCAGAAGCTGCAGTTGGTGGACCTCTACTCCCCACTGCACGCTGGGCTCATCATTTCCCTCATCGCGCTGGCCGCGCTGCCGATGTCCGCGCTGGGCGGGGCTAACCTGCACCGCTGGGGCTTCCTTCCCATCATCGCCGGCGGCTTCCTCGCTATGGCAGCGGGCATTGGCTGCGTGGTGTGGGGCGGCACGCACGACGTGTTCCCCGCATACCTGGTTGGCCTGTTCATCACCGGCCTCGGCGCGGGGTTCGTGATGTCGGTATCCTCCACCGCCATCATCGGCGCCGCGCCTGCCTCGCGTTCCGGTATGGCCGCGGGTGTGGAGGAAGTTTCCTATGAATTCGGCACGCTGCTGTCCATTGCGGTCACCGGTTCGGTGCTGCCCATGCTCTATAAGAGCGGGCTGCCAGAGGACATCCGGGACCTAGGCATGGATGCACTCCACGACCCCGCGCTCGCGGAGGCCGCCGGCCCCGCATACACCGATGCTTACTTGGCCACCGCCGCCGGACTTGGCGTAGTCATGCTCATTTTTGCTGCGGTCACCGGCTGGTGCTTCCGCAGCAACCCAACCTCCGGAGGTGCCGATGCCACGCATTAGTAAAAAGGTTGAGGCGCTCGAAAAGGCGCTCGCCATCATCGAGAAGGATGGCGTTCACGCCCTCACCTACGATTCCCTGGCCACTGCCACGGGCATGAGTAAGTCGGGGCTCATCTACCACTTTCCTACCCGGCACGAGCTGCTCATTGATTGCCATAAGCTGTGCGCGGAGCGCTGGGAGGAAGAGCTCATCGGTCTCTCCGGTGGCAAAACGGCGGAGCAGTTGAGTCCTCGCCAGCGCTACCGCGCCACCTTGGAGTCGATGGGCAAGAATGACCCGCTCATTGAATTGCTCATGTCCATCCACTCGCAGTCCCATCCGGACTTCCAAAAGGTGTGGAGGGACGTCGATGGGCGCTGGCTGCCTGATCCTGCCGCGGAGGATGAATCCGTCGTGCTGGCATCAATCATCGCAGACGGCCTGTGGGTGCACGATCACCTCACCGACCGCCCCCTGCCGCCGCAGAGACGCCGCGCGCTTATCGACGTCGCCTTAGGCCACCTCGCCGAATAACCCCCAGAATGAAAAAAGGGCCTTGAAAAGGCCCTTTTGAGCTGGAGACGAGACTTGAACTCGCAACCTACGCATTACAAGTGCGTTGCGCTACCAATTGCGCCACTCCAGCACCGCGGCTCATCCGCTAGGGGAATCGTACCTGAGCCCACCCCATACAGAGAAAGTCAGGGTGCTTGCGCTGCGAAAAAGTGAACGTAAAAGCCGCGAAAAGCACTGGCAGGTGCATAAATCGACGGCAGTTACTAAAGTGCTGACTTACCGAACCCAGAAGTGTTGTTGAGGTCTATCTTTTCCGTGTCTGTTCTTTCTTCCTTGCGCCAGCGCCTGCTGTACCGTTCGGCCTCCGTCGCCACCATCGACGCTGCAAAGGCCGCACCACCGCCCTCCCCTCTAGCCCCTGTCGATCTCACCGATCCGGCCCAGGTCACAGGCGTCATGGAAATCGCCGCATGCGTTGGTGAAATCCTCATTGCGGCGGGCTCAGCCAATACCGACGTGCAAGCGCAGATTCACCTCGTCGCTTCCTCCTATGGTCTGCACTACTGCCACGTGTCGATTCTGATGAACACCATCACCATCCACACCTCCATCGGCACCGGACCGGAGCGGCACAACCTCCATGTCTTCCGCGTGGCACCGAGCATCGCCGTGGACTTCACTAAACTCTCCGCCGTCGACCGGCTCATCCGCTCCATCCACTCCGGTGCTACCCCGCCGGCAATGGCGGAGAAAATCCTGGATGACATCGACGCGATGAAGAACCCTTATTCCAAGACCACCATCGTCAGCGCGTGGGGTGCCATGGGTGGATTCATCGCCGTGATGCTGGGCGGCGACCTTCTCGTCGGGGTTGTCACCTTCCTCATTTCGGCACTCATTATGGGCACGAACATGTTCCTGGCGGACTATCGCTTGCCGCCCTTTTATCAGAACCTCGTCGGCGGCCTACTCGCCGTTGTCCCCGCGGCCATCCTCTACAACATCTTCGCGGGATTTGGCATCCAGATGCTACCTTCCCAAATCATCGGTTCCGGAATCATCATCCTGGTGGCGGGCCTGACCTTGGTGCAGTGTTTGGTGGACGGGATCACCCGCGCGCCCGTGACCTCATCCGCCAAGTTCTTTGAGGCGCTCATGTCCACCGGCGCCATCATCGCCGGCGTCGGTCTAGGTATCCAGGTGGCTTCGTGGTTGGGCTTCAGCCTGCCGCCACTGGCGACACTCGCCCCGCCCGTCTATCACCAGATCCCCCTTCTGGTGCTGTGCGGTGGAATCGGTTCTGCCGCCTTCGCACTAGCGCTGGGAGCGTCGTGGTCCGAGGTCACCATCTCCGGGCTCACCGCAGCCGCCGGTATGATTTTCTACTATTTCCTCGTCGTCTTATTAGGCGTTGGAGCTGTCGTCGCCTCTGGCATTTCGGCCGTGGCGGTCGGCCTCGCCGGTGGTCTCCTCTCCCGCCGCTACATGATGCCGCCGCTCATCACCATGATCGTGGGCTATACCCCCATGCTGCCGGGTCTGACTTTGTACCGCGGCATGTACGCCATGCTCAACGAACAGCTCATTACCGGCCTGACCAACCTGGCCAGCGCCCTCGCCATTTCCGGTGCACTAGCCGCTGGCGTGGTCTTCGGCGAGCGAGTGGCCCGCCGCCTGCGCCGCCCGCAATACTTCCGGCCTTATAACTCGATCAAGCGCTTGGGCACGTTCTCCTTCTCGCGTGCCACCCGCTTGGCCCAGCGCGCCCGCATTCCGCGCGTTCCCCTATCGCCCTTCGCTCCGCGTCACAACCTGCCAGCCCCACCGCCGCAGTTCGGCCCCAAACCGCCGACGCCTGCACAGCA
Source organism: Corynebacterium aurimucosum (assembly GCF_030408555.1). NCBI lineage: Bacteria > Bacillati > Actinomycetota > Actinomycetes > Mycobacteriales > Corynebacteriaceae > Corynebacterium > Corynebacterium aurimucosum. The sequence goes on from NZ_CP047048.1 coordinate 2,319,732, forward strand.
GGCGCGCTTCCAGCAGGGCGATGCCGTCACGGACATGTGGCCCGTCACCACGCAATTTCCAGCGCAGCGCCCCACCTACACAGTGCCCGGCAAAGATGACCCGAGCGCCCCAACGGACTCGCAATAGCGTAGAATAGCCGGTCTGAAAGCTTTCACACTTCATCCCAGGAGGACTCCGTGCCACCAAAGGTCACAGATACTCAGCCCGCCGCTGATCAGACTCATGCAGTAGAGGAAGAGACCGCCCGCGCCGCGCGTCGCGTCGTCGCCACCTATGCGGAGGATTTCCTCGACGGCGTGACCCTCATGTCGATGCTGGGCGTCGAACCAGAAGGCTTAGTCCACCGCAAGGTTTTGGCTGAGCAAGCCGATGCCGCTCCGAAGAAGAGCAGCAAGAAGGCAACCAAGAAGGCCTCCAAGAAGTCCACCAAGAAGACGACAAAGAAGGCTACGAAGAAAGCCACCAAGAAGGCCACTAAGAAGTCGAGCAAAAAAGCTACCAAGAAGGCAACTAAAAAGGCCACGAAGAAGGCCTAGTTATGTCCGGGCGCAGCAATAGCTTCGTAGTCGTGGCCAACCGGCTGCCGGTGGACCTCGAAACCGCCGCCGACGGCACCCGTGAGTGGAAGGCCTCCCCGGGCGGCCTCGTCACCGCGCTCTCCCCTGTCCTAGAAGAGCACCAGGGCTGCTGGGTGGGCTGGCCGGGCGTGGCCGACGAAGCCCCCGAGCCTTTCACCACCGACAACGGCGTTCTGCTTCACCCGGTACGCCTCACGAATGAGGATTTTGAGGCCTTTTACGAGGGTTTTTCCAACGCCACCCTGTGGCCGCTCTATCACGATCTCATCGTCACCCCCATCTATAACCGCGATTGGTGGGACACCTACCGCGAGGTCAACCTGCGCTTTGCCAACGAGGTAGCGGCCGTCGCTGCGGAGAATGCCACGGTATGGGTGCAGGACTATCAGCTACAGCTGGTGCCTGGCATCCTGCGCCAACTGCGCCCCGATCTCACTATCGGTTTCTTCCTCCACATCCCCTTCCCTTCCCCGGATCTCTTCCGCCAGTTGCCGTGGCGTGAAGAGTTGGTGCGGGGGCTTCTCGACGCCAACCTGATCGGCTTCCACCTCGAATCCAACGCCCGCAACTTCGTGGAGCTGGCTCGCACCCAGGGCCTCACAGTAGAAGGTGAGGTCAGCACCCGCGAGGTGACCGCCCGCATCGTGACGAATAGCGGTCATTCCGTCGGGGTCGGCGCCTTTCCCATCTCCATTGCAGCGAGTGAGTTCGCTGAGGGTGGCGATGCAGAGGACGTCGCCCAGCTCCGCGCTGAGTTGGGCAACCCCGCACACGTCATTTTGGGGGTCGACCGCTTGGATTACACGAAGGGCATCCTGCAGCGCCTCACTGCCTTCGAGGAACTCCTCGAGACCGGGGCGCTGGACCCGGACGAGGTGACCTTCGTCCAACTAGCTACTCCCTCGCGCGAGCGCATCGATCACTACCGCGCCACGCGCTCGAAGGTGGAGGAAGCCGTGGGCCGCATCAATGGACGCTTTGGGCGCTTAGGAGCACCCGTGGTGCATTACCAGCACAGCTCAGTCCCGAAAGACGTACTACGGCGCTACTACCGGCTCGCAGACATCATGCTGGTCACACCATTCAAGGACGGTATGAATCTGGTGGCCAAGGAATACGTGGCTTCCCACAGCGATGGCTCCGGCGCGCTCGTGCTCTCCGAATTCGCGGGCGCTGCAGCAGAGCTTACCCAAGCCAACCTGTGCAATCCCTTCGACATCGAGTCCATCAAACGCGCTCTACTCTCCGCGGTCAAGGCACTGGAGGAATCTCCTGATACCATGCGCGAGCGCATGATTGCGATGAACGAGCAGGTGCGTCAGCACGATATCGCACTGTGGTCGCAGTCCTTCCTCGGCGCACTGAACCAGGAGGAAGCATGATGCGGCGCCGGCCCGCCGCAGCGCTCACCGCTGTGCTCGGCACGGCGCTGCTCACGCTTGGTCTGAGCGGGTGTGGCTCCGCCGAGGAGGAGCCTGCGCCGCGCGGCGATGAGCGCATCCTGGACAAGGATTGGCAGGTCATTAACCTCTATACATCTCCGGATGCTCCTTCCTCCCTGCCCGCCGATACTGCACACGTGCCGCACATGAGCTTCGGTGAACACACCGCTGTGGGCTCGACCGGCTGTGTTTCCTTCACTGCCGAGGTTTCCTTCCACAAGGATGACAAGGCCTCCACCATCTGGGAGGGCGACGTGATGCGGGTGGAGAAAGCCACTTATGAGAGCCCGCCGCGCAGTGCTGACTGCGAGGGCTCGATACAGTGGGCCGATTCACTCATGCGCAACCTCATTGCTGAGGGCCATGAATTCGATTTCGGGCTTAACCCGAACAACCAGCTGGTGTTGACGCTGCGCACTGACAAGGTGGACTCACCGATCATCCGGATGGCCTCGCTGTAGCCTTGAAGTTTTCGGCGCTAGGGTGGGAAGCATGATTGATGCTCTCGCCTCCGCAGAACACCTCGCGGTTGTTTCCGATTTTGATGGCACCTTAGCGGGCTTCGCACGCAACGCGTATGATGTAAAGCCGGAGCAGCGCTCGCTCGACGCCCTGGCCACCTTAGCGGAGCTCCCGAACACCACCGCCGCGGTGCTCTCCGGCCGGCACCTCGAGGGCCTAAAACAGGTATGCCCGCTGCGCGAACCGGTACTTTTGGGCGGTTCGCATGGCGCCGAGTCCTCGTGGGAGGATTCCGCCCTCACTCCGGAGATGGAAGCTCACCTGGCGAAGAAAGAAGCAGAGCTCAGAGAAATCATCGCGCGCCACCCCGGCGCGGAACTGGAGGTCAAACCCTTCCAGCGCGTGCTGCACCTGCGGACACTAGAATTGCAGGATCCTGACGCGGCGGCCGCGGCGTATGCAGAAGGCGAGGCTCTCAGCGCCGATGGTTTCCCCAAGACAGCGGGCAAGTGCGTCGTCGAGTTTTCTGCTACACAGGCCACGAAAGGCACGTGGCTTGAGAAGCTTCGCCAGCGCGTCGGCGCCACGGCAGTGGTCTTCTTGGGGGATGACACCACCGATGAAGACGGCTTCGCCCTGCTCAACCAACCGCCGGACCTCGGCGTCAAGGTCGGTGAGGGCGCAACGCAAGCGGCGCTGCGCGTGCCCGATATCGCGGCGGTGACGGAGTTCCTCGAAGAACTCGCCGCCGCCCGCGCGCAGCACAGCGCTTAAGCCCCAGCCGGGGCCACGGTCCGCCCGGGATGGAAGGTGGTCTCCAACAACGCGCGCGGCACCTCTCCGCGCCCATCGATGAGGCTGGCCAGCATGCGCCCCGCCGCCGCCCCCTTTTCCTTGTTCGGCTGCACGACGGTGCTCAGGCCCAGCGCCAAGGCGGGCGCAATGCCGTCGAAGCCGGTAACAGAAAGCTGCTCGGGAACCGCGATTCCATGATCGCGTGCATAAGCGATTACGCCAAGCGCCATCGAGTCCGTCGTACACAACACCGCGGTGAGATCCGGGTGCCTAGTCAGCAATTCCTCTGCGGCCGCATAAGCGGTGCGTGGATCATTGATGTGGCGCGTCACCACGGGGATGCCTGCAGGATCGAGTCCCGCGTCTGCAAAGACATCGAGCGCACCCAATACACGTGAGCGTTGCACGTGCATATCCGCCGCAGCTAGCTGCGCAGCCGTCACTTCACCATCGAGGCGCTCGCGGTATAGGCGGATGGCAAGGATGCCGATGCGGGTATGGGAGGCGTCGACAAGCGCCTGCGCCGCCGGGGCAATCGCGGCGCGGTCATCGATGCCCACGAAGGGCAAGCCCGAATCCGTGGGCTGGTCACACACCACCACCGGCAAGCCGCGGCGTTGCACGGCTTCAAGGTAAGCATCACCCGCCGCCACGGAATAGACCACAAATCCATCAACCGCCGCCGACCCTACGAGCTGCGCTGCCTGGGCGTCATTGGGAGCACCGACGGTATCTGGACCGGCCGGGATGAGAGTCAACGTCGTGCTCGCCCCTGCCGAGGCCTCCGCCATGCCGGCGAGGAAATCTACCGAGGCCATGTCCTCGAAGGCATAGGACAGGTGCTCAGTAAGCAGGACGCCCAGCGACCCCTGGCGGCGTGTGCGCAGGCTGCGCGCGGTGGGATCCGGGCCTGTGTAGCCACGCTCAGCCGCCGCGGTGAGGATGCGCTCCCGGGTGGCGGGGGCCAGCTGGTCTGGGCGGTTATACGCGTTGGACACCGTGGTGGGCGAAACCCCGAGTTCGGCTGCCAGGGAGGCCAGCGTCGTGCTGCGTTTGGACATGACGGTAAGGTTACCCGTTTTCAACTCATTATCATTTGACAACAATTTTCACTAAAGCGTAGAAATAGGGACATGACCACTACCCTCCCACGCCGCGCTTTCCGACGTCCCACCGCCCTCCTCTTCGCTGCCACGCTGGGCGCCGCCTCGCTGAGCGCCTGTTCTTCCAGCGGCGATAACGCCGATGGCGGCTCGGATGCCGGTTCCGATAAGGAGACCATTCAGGTCGTCGCCTCAACCTCCATCTGGGCTGATGTGGCCCAGGCGGTCGTCAACACCGCGCAGACCGACGTCAATATCGACGTCCACGCCATCGTGAGCGGCAACAGCGTGGACCCACACCACTTCGAGCCCACCGCCGCGGATATCGCCCGCGCCGACGAGGCCGACGTCATCATCGCCGGTGGCGGCGGCTACGACGCCTGGCTTTACCAGGCCGTCAAGAACCAGGACCAGATCATTCACGCCCTGCCGCTTACTGCGCATGACCATGGCGATCACGATCATGGAGAACATGAGCATGGCGAGGAACACGACCACGCGCATGATGAGCATGGTCATGACCACCATGACCATGGAGAAGGTCATGACCATGACCACGCTCACGAAGGCGAGACCGTGACCATGGACGAGGCCAAGAAGATTGCCGCCGAGCACCCCGAGCAGGTCACCAACATCGATGGCAACGAGCACGTGTGGTACGACTCCGCCGCCATCGAGAAGGTGGCGACGGAGGTCGCCACCCTCGTTAACGAGGCCAACCCAGAAGCCAAGGCGACCGCCGACCCACTCGTGGAACGTATGGAAGGACTGAAGGCACGCATCGAGAAGCTCCCGCAGCGCAACTACGCGCAGACCGAGCCCATCGCGGACTACATCTTCAAGTACACCGATAGCACCGACGCCACCCCGGAGGGCTACCGCAAGGCCACCGTCGCTGAGGGCGAGCCCACCGCCGCCGACCTGGCCCGCTTCCTCGAGGACATCAAGCAGGACAAGATCGACCTGCTCATCTTCAACCCGCAGACCGAAACTGACATGACCAAGCGCATCCGCGCCGCCGCCGAGGATAAGAACATCCCGGTGGTAGAGATTGGTGAAACCCCACCAGAAGACACCAACTTCCTTGACTACTACGAGGAAGTCGTCAACGCACTCGAGGCTGTGTAAGTGCTCATTTCTTTCAAGAATGCCGCAGTAGAACCACTGTGGTCGGACATGAACCTCGCCGTAGACCGCGGCGAGTTCATCGCCGTTTTGGGCCCCAACGGCGTGGGCAAGTCCACGCTGCTGGGAACAATCTTGGGTACCCGCCAGCTCACCGCGGGCAGCGTCGACGTCAACTGCCGCGTGGGCTTTATCCCACAGCAAAGAATGTTCCCCCAGGACCTGCCCCTGCGCGCCCGGGATCTCGTGTCACTGTCCCTCGCCCATGGCGTGCTCCGGAAGCGAAAGCCGGCGCGGGGGCGTATCGACGAACTCCTCGCCGAAGTTGGCGCCACCGGCATCGCTGACCGCCGCGTGGGCCAGCTCTCCGGTGGACAGCAACAGCTCATCCGCCAAGCCCAGGCCCTAGCCAACGATCCAGAGCTCATCCTCGCGGACGAGCCGCTGTTGTCTTTGGATCCAGCGCGGCAGCAGGCGACCGTCGAGAAGCTCAATGCGTGGCGCCACGAGCGCGGCACCTCCGTACTCTTCGTTACCCATGGCATAAACCCGGTGCTGGGCGTGGTGGATAAAGTGCTCTACCTCGCGCCCAATGGCCACACGTTCGGTTCAGTCGATGAGGTCATGCGCTCCGAGGTCCTCTCGGAACTGTATGGCTCCTCCGTGACTGTTCTCAACGTCGATGGGAGGCTCATCGTTGTCTAAATTCATCGAAGATACCCAGTACCTGCTGGGCGTTGATTTTGTGCAATCCTCGCTCATCGCCTGCGCGCTGCTCGGAATCCTTTCCGGAGTGATGACCTCACTTATCGTCCTGCGCCACATGTCCTTCTCTGTGCACGCCACCTCTGAGCTCGCGCTCATGGGCGCGGCCGCAGCGTTGCTGTTCGGTCTCAACATCGGCTTCGGTGCGATTGCCGGTGCTATCGTGGCCGCCATCATCCTGGCGGTGCTGGGACTGAAAGGCCAACAAGACAGCGCTATCGGCGTGGTCATGAGTTTCGGCCTGGGTCTCTCGGTGCTTTTCTTACACCTCTACCCCGGCAACGCCAAGACCGCAATGACGCTGCTGACGGGACAGATCGTCGGTGTCTCCTCCGCGTCGGTGTGGCTGCTCGCCGCAACCACCGCCATCATCGTCGCCGTGGTGGCGCTCTTCTGGCGCCCCCTGCTTTTCGCTTCCGCGGACCCGGTCATGGCCCAAGCCGCCGGCGTGCCGGTGAAGTCTCTAGCGGTGTGTTTCGCCATCCTCGTGGGCCTGACGGCCGCGCAATCCGTACAGATCGTCGGTTCCCTGCTCGTCATGGCGCTGCTCATCACCCCAGGCGCAGCGGCGGTACAGATTACCTCCTCCCCGCTGCGCGCGGTGATGTGGTCCACCATCTTCGCGGAGGTCTCCGCCGTGGGCGGCCTGGTCCTCTCCCTGGCGCCGGGCCTGCCCGTCTCGGTCTTCGTCACGAGCATCTCTTTTGTTATTTACCTGGTCTGCCGCGGCATCGGCTGGGCTCGCAGCCGCAAGGCCGTCCGCGACGACGTCGCCGCCCGCCGCGCCTCCCAGGAACACTTCCGCGCCGCCACCGATCGCGCCGACGCCGAGACACACCACACCTCGACGCACGATGAGCACTGCGCGCATCAGGATTAGGCTAGATGCGTGACTTTGGAACGCCGTAGCCTCGAATTACAAGACCGCACCCGCACGTACCTCGTGTACCGCCCGAATGATGACGTCGAGCGCCAGAGAGACCTCCTCCTGTTCTTCCACGGCTCCCTGCAATCCGCGAACGTCATCCGCCGCTTCACTAACGGCACGTTCGATGACCTCGCCACCCGCCACGGCATGCTTGCGGTCTACCCCACCGGCGTGGAACAGCACTTTAACGATGCCCGCGCCACCCTGCCCGTCGCCGCGCGCGAGCTGGGCATCGATGACGTCGCCTTCACGCGCGCCATCCTCGACGAGCTGCGCGCGGAGCAGGAGATTGGCCGCGTGTTCCTCTGCGGCTTCTCCAACGGCGGGCAGATGGTTATCCGCTTGCTCTTCGACGCCCCCGGGCTTGCCGATGCCGCCTGCGTCTTCGCCTCCACTCTCGGCGCCGGCGCCAACCATGCGCCCACCAATCCGGACTCGGCGTACCAACCCACCCCGGTCATGTTCGTCCACGGCACGGGCGACCAGCTCGCGCCCTATACGGGCGGAACGGCGGGCATTGACCCGAAGCGCACCCGCGGTGCCGTCACCGGCGCGCAGGAGAACGCCGCACGCTTCGCGGAGCTCAACCATGCCGCCGGCCCAGAGCGCACCCACCTTTTCCCCGACACCGTTGTCGACCGCTGGGAGCCGGCAGACGCCACCGGCGCGCCGGTCGAGCTCGTGAGCGTCGAGGGCATGGGCCACGTCATCCCGTCGGGCAACGAGCTGGACCCACGCCTGGGTAAAAACACGGATTCCTTCATCGCTGCCGAGCTCGTGGAGGAATTCTTCGGGCTCTAGACTGCACGTGCGCCCCATCGTGTCTCACTCCACTCAGCCCCAACCTCGGGTCGAGGCCGTTCGTAGGTGAGCGTCGAGAAGCAATAATTGTGGATTACCGACCAGTGCTTTGGCGATTCCTAGACGCTGTTTCATACCGAGCGAAGCATGCTCGCAGGAAACACTGTGGTGCAATGAAAGGCCTACAAGGGATAAAAGATCCTTCAGTTCATCATTCAGTGAACCTTGTTGTAGTGGTCGGCAATGTCGTTGACGATCGCGTAGAGGTCGCGTTCCATCGCGTAGGTTTTCTTTTCTCGCGTACTGACTAATCACACTTGCGACCCGTTGTTATCTAGAGAATTATTACGTCCCAGCGTGATGTTGCACACGTCTGTGCATGTATGTACTCTCGATGTCACGGTTTGCTGGCGAAGATTCTTCAAGTTACCCGCAGCTGAATCTGTACAAGGTGAAAACGGCAGGGAAAGGACCGAGTCGTCCTCGTCTCTAAGCCGTGGAACCCCAATCCTCCAGAACCTTGTATTCGGCACACGCACGCAATCTGAATGTTCAAGATGTGAAGTACTGGCCAGCAACCAAGAAGTAAAGATCGCCATCCAGCTTTCTCGGCCCTGAATCTAGCATCCGGAGGCGTAGAGAAACTCACGCAACGACTGAAACGCCAGCGTCTGTGTCACGTCGCGCAGCTCAAGGAAGAACCCATCTTCTGTAATTTCAACAATCCGCGCACCGGGGATGGCTGCCACAATCGGCGAGTGCGTCACCACGATGAACTGCGCACCCGCCTCCGCGGCGCGATGGATTTCCGCCATGAGCGTCATCTGCCGCACGAGCGAAAGCCCAGATTCCGGCTCGTCGAGGATGTAGAGCCCGCGCCCATCAAAGGAACGCTGCACGACGTCCATGACGGACTCGCCATGCGACATCGCGGTCGAACCAACGTTGTAGTGCGCCTCCGCTCGCAGGAAGTAGCCGTCCTTGGGCGCGGTACCTAGCCGCAGGCTCGCCCACCTCCGGAGGGGATTGATGGGACCGGCGGAGCGCTGCACACCCCATATCCCACCGCGCTCAGGAAAGCCGTACTCGAAGGCAATGCCCTCGGCGAGCGTCGACTTTCCTACCCCGTTGTCCCCGGTCAGCACGGTCACCGGCGCACGCAGGTCCAGTCCTTGGCGTCGCAGCGCCACGAAACCAGGAACGGAGGACACCCACTCAGGTCCGTGGCCGCCGTCCAGCGCGGCATAGGCGTCGACATAGAAGTCTCTCATTCGCCCTCCCCAATAAGAAACGCGGCGGTCCCCAATGGATCGGCAAGGAACTCGCGCGCGGCGTGGACAGCTTCCGTCGCTTCGGGAGCGACGGGCGCAATCCCCTTGTCGCCGAACGCGTAGACGGTCGCGCCTTGCATGCTGAGGAAGACTGGCGAGTGCGTCGCGAGGATGACCTGCGCGCCCTGGGCGGCGAGGCGCTCGAGCTGCGTGACAACCTCGACCTGCCGGGGATAGGACAAGCCGTCTTCCGGCTCGTCGAGAATGATCATTCCGTCAGAATGGAAGCGTCTCTCGACGAGGGCGAGCAGACCCTGGCCGTGGCTGAGAAACGGCAGGTCACTGAGCGGATCGGGATTCTCCGGGCTGTGGATCTGGTGGTGATACTCGCTCAAGTTGAGGAAGGTCTCGCCGCGCAAGAAGTACACGTCGCGCGGGTTGTGCGCCCGCGAGCAGATGAGCCACTCGGGATAGTCCTCGTCGCCGGTGGCAAACCGGGCGTGGCGCGAGCCGCCCTCGGGATTGACGCCAAGCCCCACGGCGATGGCCTCGAGCAGCGTGGATTTTCCGGCGCCGTTATCCCCCACGACGACGGTCACGGGCGTAGGCAAACGCAAGGCGCCGCCGGGCAGCGCTGCGATGAGCACGCCCAGGCGGCGCATGTGTTCCGGCACGCCGGGCAGTCCCTCCCCAATAAGCTCCGGGGCGGGACGCACACTCGTGAGGAACATGGCGACGAAAGCGTGAGCCTACTTCTGGGCCGCGCGACGCTGGCGGGCGAACTCGGAAAGCACCGCACCTGCCGCCACGGAGGCGTTGAGGGATTCAACCCAGTCGGTCATGGGGATGGACATGATGGCATCGCAGTTCTCGCGGACGAGGCGCGAAATGCCTTTGCCCTCAGAGCCGATGACGATGACAACGGGGTCGGTGCCACCGTTGTAAGTATCGAGGGTGTGCTCGCCTCCCGCATCCAGGCCAACAACCTGGTAGCCGGCCTTCTGGAAGTCCTGGACCGTGCGGGTCACGTTGGTCACGCGAGCCACCGGCAAGCGCGCGGCGGTGCCGGCGGAGGTACGCCAGGCCACCGCGGTGACGGAGGCGGAGCGACGCTCTGGGATGATGACACCATGGCCGCCGAAGGCCGCGACGGAGCGGATGACTGCGCCGAGATTGCGCGGGTCGGTGATGTTATCGAGGATGACGAACATACCCGGTTCCTGAGCATCGCGGGCCCGATCCATCAGGTCATGAACGTCGGCATACTTGTACGGCGGAATCTGCAGGCCAATGCCCTGGTGCATGCCGTTGCCGGTCATGCGATCCATCTCGTGGCGCTGGACCTCAAGAATCGGGATGTTGCGGGTATTGCACATGGCCACTGCCTCCGACAGGCGGGCATCATTACGCGTGCCCTGCACGATGTAGAGGGAGGTAGCAGGCACCTTGGCGTGCAGGCACTCGATGACCGGGTTGCGGCCAACGACCATCTCCGCGGTCTCCTTCTGGTGGCGGCCCGAATTGCGGCGCTCGCGTTCCAGCTTCGCCTTGTGCTTGGCGTGGTAGACGCGGTCCTCCGCCTTGGGCGTAGGGCCCTTGCCGGCCAGGCCCTTGCGACGCTGACCACCAGAGCCCTTCGTAGCCCCCTTCTTATTGGACTTGCGGGCGCCCGCGCCGCCGCGGCCATGGGTACGTGCCATAATTCTTCTCCTTTGTTGTCCTCGACTTCTGTGCTGTCCTTGGCCTTTGCCAAGGACGGTTAATCCGCCAAGGACCAGGTGGGGCCGTCGGCGGTGTCGGTGATGGTAATACCCGCGGCTGCAAGGCGGTCGCGCACGGCGTCCGCAGTAGCCCAATCCTTTTCTGCGCGGGCGGTGGTGCGACGCTCCAGTTCGGCACGGACGAGCACGTCCAGGGCCGCATCAGCGCCGCTTTCTTCGCCACTATCTTTCCACTGTTCATCGAGTGGATCAAAGCCAAGAACCGCGGCCATGGCGCGCACCGCCCCAGCGAGGCGCTCGGCCTCTTCACGGTTGCCTTCACTGAGCGCCTTATTGCCCGCGCGCACGGTGGTGTGAATTTCCGCCAGCGCCTTCGGCACAGCGATGTCATCATTCATCGCCTCTTCGAAGGCCGGAGTCCACTCGCCCTTCTCTACGTTTTCGAACTTGCCCACGAAGTCCTCGATGCGGCGGTAGCCAGCCGCAGCTTCGGTCAGCGCTGCCTCGGAGTATTCGAGGACCGAACGGTAATGCGCAGAGCCCAGGTAGTAGCGCAGCTCCACCGGGCGGACGATCTCCAGCATGTTGGCAATGGAGAGCACGTTACCCAAGGACTTCGACATCTTCTCACCGGCCATGGTGACCCAGTGGTTGTGCATCCAGTAGTTGGCAAACTTATCGCCCGCCGCATGGGATTGTGCGATCTCATTTTCGTGGTGCGGGAACTGCAGATCCAAGCCACCGCAGTGGATATCGAATTCGCCGCCTAGGTAGTAGGTGGACATGGCCGAGCACTCCAAGTGCCAGCCCGGCCGGCCACGGCCCCACGGGGTGGGCCAGGACGGCTCACCTGGTTTAGCCGCCTTCCACAGCGCGAAGTCCTGGGGACTGCGCTTGCCAGCGTTGTCTGTTTCGCCCTGTTCCATCTCCTCGACACGGTTGCCAGACAACGCTCCGTAGTCCGAGCCTTCCGTGGCATTCCACGCCGCGACGTCGAAGTAAACAGAACCGGAATCACCTTCGCCAGGCACGGCATAAGCAAAGCCGGCGTCGATAAGCCGCTGCATGTACTCCACCATCTGGGTGACAAAGCCCGTCGCGCGCGGCTCCACGGAAGGCGGCAGAACGCCCAGGGTGTTATAGGCCTTGGTGAACTCACGCTCGTAGGTGGATACCCACTCCCACCAGGGGCGGTTATTCTCAGCGGCCTTGGTGAGGATCTTGTCATCGATATCAGTCACGTTGCGCACGAGTGCCACGTCATAGCCTTGTGCGATAAGCCAGCGGCGCAGAATGTCGAAGGCCACGCCGGAGCGCAGGTGGCCGATGTGTGGCTGGGACTGCGGGGTGGCACCACACAGGTAGATCGACGCGTGGCCGGGACGAACCGGCTCGAACTCACGTTGGCTGCGGGTGGCGGTATCAAAAATGCGCAAAGTACTCACCTGGCCTAGTCTAATTGACTCATCCAGCCGGCAAGTTCAGGACTCCTTAGGCGCGCCAGACTACGGCAGTCGCCACGGCAGCGCGGCCCTCCTTGCGGCCGGTGAAGCCAAGGTGATCCGTCGTCGTGGCCGAAACGGATACTGGGGCGCCGAGGATGTCGCTCAGCACGGCCTCGGCTTCCTTCCTCCGCGGGCCCATCTTGGGGCTCTGGCCAACCAATTGTGCGGCAGCGTTGCCGATGATGAAGCCTTCCTTTTCTAGCAGCTCGCGGCACTCGCGCAGCAACTGGGCGCCGGAAACCCCGTCGTACTCCGGCCGGCCTACGCCAACGAAAGAGCCCAAATCGCCGAGGTTGGAGGCGGAGAGCAAAGCGTCGACAAGCGCGTGGCTCACCACGTCCCCATCGGAATGGCCCTCGCAGCCATCGACGCCTTCAAAAAGCAGACCTGCGATCCAGCAGGGTTTTCCGGGCTCGATCTGGTGGGCATCGGTAGCGATTCCCACGCGGGGGATGATGGGGTTAGTCACTAGGCACCTCGAAGATGGTCGGTTCGACCTCATCCGTCACGGCTTTCGCCAGGACGAGGTCGATGGGGGTGGTGATTTTAAACGCGAAGGTATCTCCCTGCACGGTCTCCACGCGCTCACCATGCCATTCCATGAGGCTGGCGTCGTCCGTGGCGACGAAGTCGGGGTCCTGCGCCCAATAGTCTAGGTTGGCGCGGCGCAGCGCAGCCAGGCTAAAACCCTGCGGCGTCTGCACAGCGCGCAGACGGGAACGGTCCGGCGTAGACAGCACCGCGGTCCCTTCGACTTCTTTGATAGTGTCCGCCACGGGAAGGACCGGGATAACTGCGGTGGCACCGTCGAGCACGCGCTTGGCGACGCGCGCGATCATCCCCGGCGGCGTCAATGCTCGGGCGGCGTCGTGGATCAGCACCACGGCATCTTCATCCGGGATGGCCTGCAGGCCCGCCCAGACAGAATCGGCGCGCTCACCCCCACCGTGGACGATACGTACGGGAACATCAGAATCGATGCGGTCGAGGATACTGGCGGCGTAGCCCTCCATCGCGGGACTGACCAGAACGATGATCTCATCGACGAATTCTGAGGTGATCATGGCGCGGACAGAACGCTCCAGCAAGGTGCGCCCGCGCAGCTCCACGTAGGCCTTCGGGACTTCGGCCCCGAGGCGCGTTCCCTGACCGGCAGCCGCGACGAGAGCAATGACGCGGGCGGTGGAGCGTTGATTAGTCTTCGTCGTCGAAGGAGAGGTCATCGAGATCGACGTCATTGTCAATGTCGGTGGTAATGGACTTGTCCTCCACCAGGCCAGCGGCGCGGTGGCGCTCGATGGTGGCGTTAATCTCCTCCATCATGGTGTCAGCCTTCTTCTCATCAACCGGCTTAGCCAGGGAAAGCTCGCCCACCAAGATCTGACGGGCCTTAGCCAGCATGCGCTTCTCACCAGCGGACAGGCCGCGGTCCTGATCGCGGCGCCACAAGTCACGCACGACCTCTGCCACCTTGTTGATATCACCGGAGGCGAGGCGCTCCTGGTTCGCCTTGTAGCGGCGGGACCAGTTGCCGGCTTCCTCGACGTCTACTTCGCGCAGGACGGAGAAAACCTTCTCGAGTCCTTCCTTGCCCACAACGTCGCGCACGCCCACCATCTCAACGTTCTTGGAAGGGACACGCACCACCAGGTCGGACTGGTTGATTTGGAGAACGAGGTATTCGAGCTCCTCGCCGCCCATCTCCCGCGTTTCAATCGCCGTAATCTTGGCGGCGCCGTGGTGGGGGTAGACGACGACCTCTCCGACCTTAAATTCCATTGCCACTCCTTGTGAAGCCTTTGAGACGATGCCCATCGTGTGCGCTCGGCGTGCTCTCGGTGGGCCGCATATACAGGGAGTCTATTCTAGCACGCTGCTTTCTACCCCTGCTGCCCCGCCCGGGCGCTGCGCACTGGCTGCACTACACCACTATGGCGGCTGATATAAAGCCCGGCTACCCCCGGTCTACCCAAGGGGTTTAGCGGAAACTGTGTGCTTTCCCCCCGGAGGTACTAGGCTAAAGCGTTGATAAGCTTTGTGATCGCAATTCAATGGAGGACACTCACAGTGCAGTCCCTGAAGTCCGCCGCTCGCTGCGGTGCCATCATGTCAGTTACCGCCCTCTCCGCGCTGGCCTTGGCGTCCTGCTCGGCCGGTCATGTTGCGCAGACCGCGGAAAAGGTGATTGCTGTCGACGGTGCATCCGCAAGCTCCGAAGATGGCAAGGTGGCCGTACGTGACGTCACCATTCAGGTTGAGCCGGACACCGGTGAGACCTCCCTGAAGTTCGTTGCCGTGAACCAGGGCTACAAGGTCGATGACGTTACCCTCGAGTCCGTCAGCGTTGACGGCCAGGATGTGCCCCTGGAGGGCGTCGAGCCGCTTCCGCGCGATCATGCTCTCTACGCCGATTCCCAGGAGAACCTGGACCGCCTCCCCAAGGACGGCAAGGATGAGAAGATCACCTACGTGACCACCTCCCTGGAGAATGAGGACTACGCCTTTGGTGGCTCCCGCCCGGTGACCTTCACCTTCAACACCGGTACCATCGAGGTTGATGCCACCGTGTCTGCCTCCCCGCTGCAGTCCGGTAACTATGACCGCGACCCGCAGTCCACCGAGGGCTACGCCGAGAACAAATAAGCCTTTTCTTCATAGATAAACCGCCCCAGCTGCCAAAGTTGTAGCCCGTGATTTAAAGATTCGGGAAAACTTCGTCAGTTGGGGCAGCTGCGTTTCGTATTAGTGTTTTCGCACATACACAAAGGCCACCGCATGAGATACCACGCGGTGGCCTTTTTCTACGGTGCCGGCGAGGCGCTTAGGCCTGAGAAGAGCCTGCGAGCGCGAGGACAACAATAGAGTTCACGATGCCCAGGGAGGACAGAGCAGCCGGAACCAGAAGAAGGTTCGGTGCCTGCGGGCCGCCGTACTTAACCATCTGATCCATAACCTGGTTCAACGGCTCCGGGTAGGTAGCTGCGGAAGCAGCCGGGGCGCCAGCAAATGCGACAGAGGTAGCAGCGGCCAGAGCAACGAGGGTGCGACGAATCTTCATTATGTCTCCTTGAAAAATCTGATGAACGTGTGGGGCGGATTAGTTGAACAGCAGGTTGGACAGGAAGCCCAAGGAGGACAAAGCTGCCGGAACAAGAATAACGTTCTGAGCCTCGTAGCCAGCAGTGTTGGCGATCTGGGTCAGAACGGAGGCCAGCGGCTCCGGAGCCTGTGCAGCGGAAGCGGCGGGGGTACCAGCAGTTGCAACGGCTACGGCAGCACCAACGGCGACAAGAGTACGACGGATCTTCATGAAAACACCTTCGCGGGTCGGGAGAGTATAGGACCGGAGACACACAAACTTGGGACTGTGTTGTATGCCCCTCGCCGCGTAGTTTACCCCATCACTAGTGGGACGCCTCTCGTAGGCTAGATTTTCTCCACTCGGGGGTAACGCTTGTTTCTGCTGATGGAGCAACACAAACACGTGCCTGTCCACGCGGCTTACTAGAGTGTGAGACATGGCAAAAAAGGTTCGTCCCGTCCACACCTGCTCTGAGTGTGGCTTCGTCTCCCCCAAGTGGCTTGGCCGCTGCCCTGAGTGCGGCTCGTGGGGGACGCTGCAGGAAACCGCGGCAGCCCAAAGCAGTACCGCCGCCCAAGCCGCCATGTCTGGGCGGCGCCCCACCGGTTTGACTCCGACGAGCCCAGCGGTGCCGATAACGAAGGTCGGTGCGTCAGCGACGAAGGCCATCAATACCGGAATTGGGGAGCTTGACCGAGTCTTGGGCCGCGGCATCGTCCCCGGGTCGGTGGTGCTCATGGCGGGTGAACCGGGAGTCGGCAAATCCACTCTCCTGCTCGAGGTTGCTTCCCGCTGGGCGCAGCTAGGGCGCACTGCGCTGTATGCCACCGCGGAGGAATCCGCCGGTCAGGTCCGCGCCCGCGCTGAGCGCACCGGGGCTTTGCACGAAACGCTCTACCTTGCGGCTGAGTCGAATCTCGACGTCGTCTTTGGGCACGTGGAACAGCTCAAACCCAGCCTGCTCATCGTGGACTCCGTCCAAACCATGCACGCCGCCGGAGTCGAAGGCGTGGCTGGCGGCGTGGCCCAGTCGCGCGCGGTGACCGCTGCCCTGACCACGCTGGCCAAAACCACCGGCATCCCCATCCTCCTCGTCGGGCACGTAACCAAAGACGGCAACGTTGCCGGACCGCGCGTGCTTGAGCACCTCGTGGACGTCGTCCTGAATTTTGAAGGTGACCGTCAATCCTCTCTGCGCCTTCTCCGGGGCCTGAAGAACCGTTTCGGCGCCACCGATGAGATGGGGTGCTTCGAGCAGACAGCGTCCGGAATCCGGGAGGTCGCGGATCCTTCTGGCCTCTTCCTCTCCCACCGCGGCAGCACCCCGGATGGCTCGGCGGTGACCGTCGCTATGGATGGTGTGCGCCCCATTCTGGCTGAGGTCCAGGCACTCACCGTGGATCCTGTGGCGAAGAACCCGCGGCGCGTGGTGACGGGGCTCGACTCAAACCGTGTCCCCATGGTGCTCGCAGTGCTCCAGGCCCGCGCGGGCGAACGCACCAACGACAAGGATGCCTATGTGGCCACGGTGGGAGGAATGAAAATTCAGGAGCCGGCAACGGACCTTGCCGTAGCCCTTGCCACGTGGTCCTCCTTGCACGAGCAACCGCTACCGGCGAAGACCGTTGTCATCGGGGAGGTTGGCCTCGCCGGAGAGGTGCGCCGCGTGCCCAACCTAGACCGTCGCTTGGCGGAAGCCGCCCGCTTGGGTTACCGCCATGCCCTAGTCCCGCCCGGAAAGGTGGAGGTCAGCGGCAGCATGCAGGTGCGTCAAGCAGCAACGCTAAGCGAAGCAATTGCTGCTCTTAAAGCAGATTAAACGGGAGCGCTGGGGAGTAATTCTCACCGATGACGGAGTGTAGGAAGTAAGCACCCGGCTCGGCTTCCTCGCGGTCGGTGCACTTGCCCGGCTCGGAGCGCTTACGGGACCAATCCGCCTGGAAGTAGCGAGTCTCACCGGATTTGAAGGTCTGCTTGCCGGTTTCCACCGAGGCATAGCAATCGGTATCGGCCCACACGCGCTCGTTAGAGCCCATCTTGTAGACCTCGAAGCGCAGCTGTTCCTCATCCAGATCTATGGAGCAATCTGCCGTTGTCGGGTTAAAGACCTCCAAGTAGAAGGTCGGCATCTTATCGGCCGGAACACTGTCCTCGTTGGTCTTGGCCAGCACCTTGAGGTCTTGGAGGGAACACGTCGTCTTGGTGGGATCAACGGTCAACTCGTCGGGCTTCGCCTCAGAGGATGGCGCTTCCTTGTCCTGCTCACCTTCCTTCGGCTCAGCCGATTCCGAGGCTTCAGCGGAGCCCTCGGCCGCAGTGGACTCGGTTGTCTCCACCGCCGAGGTTGCTTCCTCCGACGGGGCCAAGGTATCCGAAGCCGCTGCTTGCTGTGATTCCGCTCCCGGTTCCTCCGAACCGCTAAAGAGCGCGGTGGCAGCCCAAATAAGAACAATCACGAGTACCAAGATCGCCACGAGCGCAGCAACGCGACGGCGAACATAGATCTCTCGCGGCAGCTGCTTCGGGGTACGGGATGGCTCAGTCACAGCTCTTAGTTTAAGGGGACTAGAGCCCAACCCGGGCCAGCCCGGAGCCGCGTGTCTTGAGCAGCGGCTTCTATGTGCTCACCCGAGGAACCGGCTGAGCACACGGGTTATTCAACGCCGTGTAGGACGACGGTCTCCACGCTGGAATCCTCTAGGAGATAGCGCAGGCCGACGATGCCGAGCGTTCCGGCGTCGAGAAGCTGGCGCGCAGCCGGCACGTCAGAAATGATCTGGGACACCGTCTGTGCGGTATTCTCGCGTTCGAAATCGGCCCGCTCCTCACGGCCATCGCGCTTGGCCACCATCGAGGCCGCGGCAACTTGCTCGATGATCGGGCGTTGCAGGCCCGTCGGCAGATCGCCGCCCGCCAGGAAGTCTGAGGCTGCACCCACCGCGCCGCAGGACTGATGGCCCATGACCACGAGCAGGTTGGCCTTGAGGTTTTCCAGGGCGTAGTCCAGCGAGGCCATCACCGCGCTGTCCAGGATGTGACCGGCGGTGCGGATGACGAAGGCATCGCCGAAACCAATGTTGAACACGTGCTCAATGGGCGCGCGGGAATCGGAACAGGCCAGCACGATCACGCGCGGGTCCTGGCCTTGGGTCAGGCCAGCGCGCAGCTTCGCGTCTTGATTTACGTCGATGAGGTTACCCGTCACCAGTCGGTGGTTACCTTCCTGGAGGGCTTCCCACACCTTCTGCGGGTCTTGAGGGACATCTACTAAAGGCATGTTTCTTAGTCTAGACCCCGCCGCCCTACACTGAGGTGCCTATGGATACCCAAGCTGTCGTGGAATGGTTCGATGCCCATGAGCGCCCCCTACCGTGGCGCGAGCCAGGGACCTCGGCGTGGGGTGTGCTCTTAAGCGAGGTCATGAGCCAGCAAACACCCGTCGCGCGCGTCGCCCCGCAGTGGAAGGAGTGGATGCGCCGCTGGCCTACCCCACAGGACCTTGCGGCGGCCTCCAAGGCGGATGTCCTGCGCGCGTGGGGCAAGCTGGGCTACCCGCGCCGCGCACTGCGCTTATGGGAGTGCGCGAAGAAGATTGGTGAGGGGGAGGTCCCGGGGGACGTCGACAAGCTTTTGGCGTTACCGGGGATTGGTGAGTACACCGCCCGTGCTGTGGCCTGTTTCCATTTTGGCCACAACGTTCCGGTGGTGGATACCAACGTCCGCCGCGTGTATGCCCGCGCCGAGGAGGGGCGCTTCTTCGCCCCGACGCCCGCGAAACGCGAATTAGCACAGGTAGAAGCTTTGCTTCCGGAAGAGAACGGCCCGCGTTTTTCGGCCGCACTCATGGAACTCGGTGCCTTGGTGTGCACGGCCAAGAACCCGGACTGTGCCGCCTGCCCCATTAAGGCCTCGTGCGCCTGGCAGCTCGCGGGCTGCCCAGAACCTAGTGCGGAGGAGACCGCGCGGGCTAGGAAACGCGTGCAAAAGTTCACCGGCACGGACCGGCAGGTGCGGGGGCTGCTTCTCGACGTCCTCCGAGGCTCGCCCCACCCAGTTGCCCAAGCCGACCTGGATGCGGTATGGCCAGACGCGGCACAGCGCTCGCGCGCACAAGCCTCACTGCTCGAGGACGGGTTGATGGATGTCAACGACGAGGGTTTGTTCCATCTGCCGCACTAGGCACGTGTGAGAAGTCGATGAGGTGGCCGAAGGTCCAATCGCGGTCGGTCAACAAGCGGGCGAGGATAAGCCCGCAACCGATGGCCGCCACGGCCATCGAGGCGGTGGCGAAGTTGCTCAACGCTTGGTCCATGTTGCCCACGTTGAGGTGATAGACGGTGCGGAACATGGAGGTGCCCGGGATCATGATGACGGACGCCGGCACCGTCGTGGTGATGCGCGGCAGGTGTGCGCGTGTGGAGGCCACCGCGCCCAAGAGCCCGACGATGAGACCGCCGGCGAAAGCGCCGACGTAGACCGTGGCCCCGACCGCGATGAGGAGCAGGCGTACGAGGTTGGCCACCGTTCCCACCGCGGCCGCCACGAGCACCATCCGGCGCGAGGAGTTAAAAAGGAACGCGAATCCGGAAATGCCCAGGAAGCTGGCCGCCGCGGCGGCGAGGTACCACACGGGCGCATAGTCCGGGATTCCCGGTTCCGGGGTCAGCTCCGTGGTCCAGCTGATCAACGCCACGGTAAAGGTGGCGGCGGTGATCACTGTCAGTGCGTAGGTTAGTCGGGATAGCCCAGCCTCGAAGTCGAAGCGCGCGAGGTCAATGAGCGCGGAGAACAACGGGAAGCCGGGAATGAGGAAAAGTACGGCGGCCACATAGCCCGAGGAAAACTCTGACGGGTCCGCCACCCCGGCGGCGGCTACGGCCTCGGTGGTGAAGAAGTACACGAGGCTAGCCACCGTTCCGGCCGCCACGATGCAGCCCAGCTGATGAACGTGCTTGCCGTGTAGGACCGCGCGGGTGAGCTGACCACAAAAAGCGGCGAGGGCCACCAGCAGAATCGCAAGCGGTGTGAAGAAGTTCAGGACCGCAAAAGAGGCGCACGCAATGGACGCCGCCGCGGCTAGGAGCCAGCGGTTCCACCGCTTGACCACCGTCGACTCGATGGAATCAAGCATCTCTGTAAGATCTTCGGCCGTAATGCCCGCGTACAGCTTGTGGTGGGTAAGGTCCTCCAGCGCCTCAATGCGGGAGGCGTCAACTGCCGGCGAATGCTGCTGGGCCACCACGGTGCGAAACTCGCGGCCGCGGTGAAACGTGCACGTTATCTGGGTGACGCCAACGTTGGCGTCGAGCCGATCAAAGCCGAGCGCGCGGGCGGCACGTTTCATGCCGCGCAGCACGCGGTAGCCGGACGTTCCCGCGCCCATGAGCATCATGCCTAGGCGCAGGACGACGTCCGCCTCGTACCCCATGCGGACATAGTCGCTGTTGGGGTGAGAAGTCATTAGCGCCAGCGTCCCCGGAAATTCAGTCCGCCGGGCAGGTTGACCCACATGCCGCCGCGGGAGTTAAAGGTCACGGGGCCGACCTTCGTCGACATCGACGCACCGGAACCGGAAACGTTAATCCAGCTATTCTTTCCGGTCTTCTTGCGCTTGCGAAAATAGATTCCCATGCGCGCTAGCTTAGCGCAGCGAAGCCGCTGCGCACCGGCGACAGAGCGATTACCCTTACGGCACGAATCTGATCTCTCCTCGCGCACTCGTGGCGGCCCTCGCGCTCGCGGCTACCGCACTGGCACCCGCAGTGGCATCGGCGGCGCCCACCAACTGCCAGGCTCCCTAAGCCCTAGTGCAGACCGTCCAGGGATGAAAATGGCTCCTCTGCCTCGATGTCATGCAGGGGCACGCGTACCCAAGGCGAATCACTGTGTGCGAGCAACTCGGTGAGCCGTTGCGATTGATCCTTCATCGCAGCGGCGACGTCGGGCTCACCGTCACTTGCCCAGATCATTCGACCCCACCAGAAGCTTGCGGCTACGTCAGCCCACGACACGAAGTAGCGCTGCAGGGCCGCCACGGCCTTATCTGAAATCTGAAGGAACTCTTCTGGAGAGATCCAACCCAGCTCCGTTGCCGGACCACCAACGTTGTGAATTCGGATTATGTCCCATGCGCGAGTCGTGGCGGGCAATGCCGGAGCTGCTGCTTTGGCAAAGCCCTCCGAACGCAACATCCTTACGAGGTAGCGGAACTTATGTTCTCCACGACGCGGATCCGCGCCTTGGGCAACAAAGAAGTCTTTAAGGAACTCGACCTTTTCCTCCACTTCCGCATCTAGCTCGCGCTCGGGGACGTCCTTCACGGCGTATGCGAGCGGTAAAATAAAGTCATTTTCCACGTGCTGACTGCCTTCGAGCAACACGTCAATAGCCTGGTGCGCTTCCTGTGCACCAGTGACCCCCCAGTTTTGCTCGAGAGATGCTTTGTAGTACTTGGCCGTCCTTGCATTGATGTCCTCAACCCCTAGCGGAGTCGCAAACGCCTTATTGCTCTTGTATATCATTCCCCAAGAGTGGCGGCGCACTTCATCTTTGCTCGGCGCCGGTTCCGGCCACGGGAACTTTGTAAGGCGGTAGATCCAAGTATCATCAAACTTTGCTGGCGTGAACGTTGAGCTCATATCTTCACAAAGTACCGAGGTTCCCAACGTGGATCCGTGGCGCCCCCTCCGTCACCCCTATGTTGGGGAGTGACGGACGCCATATCGCAGCACACACAGTCATCATTTTTGATGTGTTGTTAGTCTCGTGTGCATGACAGGACCCCAAATTGCATTGACAGACCGGCCAGATCTCGGCGCCGCGCTTAAACGTGCTGGTGATTCCGAGATTGTGCACACTGCCGCCGCAGCCGTTGTGGAAGGCCTTGGTGTCGACGAGATTGTCTTGGAAGCCGCCCCCACGAAAGCAAGCGGGGTGGATGGTGCCGCGTTTGTCACCAACCGTAGGATCCTCGTGACCGCCGATAAGAAGGATCCATCTCATTTTGAGTTCCTTGAACTGGACAGCCTCGGCAACGTCACAGTTCTGCCCTACAAGGGTGGCTGGACCGTCGTGGCTCAGCTCTACAGCACCTACAAAGTGTGGAGCGGGTTCACGGAGAAGGCCGCGCGTCGCGTGCAGTTTGCCGCCCAGTGGGCCCTGACCGCAGGCCGGGAGGCACGAACGGAGGCCTCGCGCGCGGTGTCTTCGGAAGAACTTTTTAAGCGATGGAAAGAAAACAAGCACCGTCTCAATCGCAACAGCGTGGAAGAGCGCGTTGCGTCGATGCACTCCCTGTATTCCGACATTGATTCACGGTGGTGGACTGAATAATGAGCAGACTTGCATACCCGGGTTCGCCCGACCACTTTAACGGGGCAGAAGACACCTCA
The DNA here is from genome assembly GCF_030408555.1 of Corynebacterium aurimucosum. Taxonomy (NCBI): domain Bacteria; kingdom Bacillati; phylum Actinomycetota; class Actinomycetes; order Mycobacteriales; family Corynebacteriaceae; genus Corynebacterium; species Corynebacterium aurimucosum. Next base: position 2,342,702 of record NZ_CP047048.1, read on the forward strand.
CACATCGAAGAAGGCCAGATAATTGCGGATAATGGCTATCGCCATTTCATCAAGCACGGCTCACCACTAGACGCCGGCACGTCTCCGAAGAGCGCCTCGGGCACCGCCTCACCCTCGTCGAACCCCACCGCGGGAACCACAGGCACCCACTCCAATGACTCAAAGCAGGGTCTCAGCGTTAAGAAGCAGCTGTTGCTCCTCCCGCTCGTGATCGCGGTCATCGTGGTGGTAGCGATTGGCTACGTTGCACTTAAAGACGCGCTCTTTGGTGATAAATCAGAGGATTCGGCTGCTCCCGAACAACCGGCCGCTGAGGCACCTGCCGATTCTGGGGCTTCCAACGGTGGCGCTACCGGCGCGACCGGTGGAGCAACCACTGGCGACACTCAAAGTGGCCTCACCCCTGCTGACCAAGCACCCGAGCCGATTACTGACTTCGTGGAGGCTTGCACGGATTATGAAGTGGTGTTCAGCTACTACGGCGCGGATAACTCCCCTGCCCCAGAAGCAATGGGCACCAACTGCTCCGTGGATACGACGAAAGCACCTGAGGTTGGTTACGTGGTCTTCACCGATGACCCTGCCGCCACCGCCGCCGTTCGTGACGGCAAGCCCGTCCTAGACGGCATTGAGATTCCGGCAGAATCAACGCGTGGCTCCACATTCAAAGCACAGCGAGTCGAGTCCCTCATCACTGTTCAGGAAATCCTCCCAGATGATAAGGGAATCGTTGAGTACATGATCAAAAATAATGACCCTGAGGTGGCAAAGAAAGCTCTGGTAGACCTCGGCGTGGCCAAGTAGAGCTAGAACGCGCACTTCTACCCGCCGCCTTCTGTTTTCATTTTATTGTCAATAAGAGTCGGTGGTGATAAGCTGAGTGCATGGCACACGAGCACCACGACCACGATCACTCCGGCACACCGCTACGCGCACTCCTCATAGCGCTGAGCATTACCGGCACCGTCTTCTTCGCGGAGCTGATCGGCGGCTGGTTGGCGGGCTCAATGGCGCTGATGGCCGATGCGATGCACATGCTTTCCGACGCCGCCGGGCTCATCATTGCGGTGATTGCGGTGTTGATTGGGCGTCGACAAGCATCAGCCCAGGCCACATACGGCTACCGGCGAGTGGAGGTGCTTGCGGCGCTGGCAAATGCGGTGATGGTGCTGGCGATCTCGGTGTGGATTGTCGTCGAAGCGGTGCGCCGCCTACAGAACCCGGCCGAGGTGCAGGGCGAGGCAATGCTGATCATCGCGGGCATCGGTCTCGTGGCGAATGCACTGTCGGCGTGGGTGCTCCACCGGCACCGCGAATCCTCAATTAACGTGGAGGGCGCGTTCTTGCACGTGCTGGTGGATTTGCTCGGCTCGGTCGCCGTGATTGTGGCGGGCATCGTGGTGCTGACCACGGGGTTTGTGGCGGCGGACGTGATCGCCTCCCTCGTGATCGCGGCGATGGTGCTGCCGCGCGCCTGGCAGCTCATGCGGTTGTCGGCGAGCGTGCTGCTCGAGCAGGTTCCGGCGGGCTTCGACGCCAGCGTGATCGAGCCCGCGCTGCGGCAGGTCGAGGGCGTTGCCGATATCCATGACCTGCACCTGTGGAGCCTGGATGGTGTAAACGTGCTCACGACCGTGCACATCGTGCGCGACGGCACCGTCGACACCGGCCCACTGTTGGATGCCGCCCAGCAGGCTCTGCGTGAACACGGCATCGAGCACTCCACCATCCAGATCGAACACCCGGAGCACGAATCCCACGAGACCGTGTGCTGATTCCTTTTTATTAGTCGGTGGGATAGCCCACCCACCGGTCACACAAAGAAAGCCCCGATCCGCACGAAGTTCACATGCGGTTCGGGGCTATTCCTTATGGACCCAGTGTGGGTCCCGAGTCAGTGCTTAGAGCGGCTGGCCAGCACCGGCACCTGCCGGCGGCGGGTTGCCGTCATCACCATCATCGTTGTGGGATTCCTCAGCGGAGTCGCTACCTGACTCGTCGAGGACGTCCGGGGTGACAGTGTCGGGGCCATCGGAGTCTGGGCCGTGAGTTTCGGCGTCGATTTCGGTGGCCAGTTCCTCATCGGCCTCACGCACGGCGGTCTCCTCGAGATCCTTGTCGAAGGTGTCCTCCGGCAGTGGGCGCGGACGCGGGGTGAAGGTGAAGGTGGCAGAAGAGTTGTCCTTGGACTCGCCGTCCCAGCCTTCAACGTCCACGGTGATGATTTCGCCCGCACCGATTTCGCCGAAGAGGATCTTCTCGGAGAGCTGATCCTCAATCTCGCGCTGGATGGTGCGGCGCAGCGGACGAGCACCCAAGACCGGGTCGAAGCCGCGCTGAGCCAGCAGATCCTTGGCCTTCTGGGTGAGCTCAATGCCCATGTCACGCTCGGAAAGCTGCTTCTCCACGCGGGCGATGAGCAGCTCCACCATCTCGACGATCTGCTCCTGCGTGAGCTGGTGGAAGACCACAATCTCATCAATACGGTTCAGGAACTCAGGGCGGAAGTGCTTCTTCAGCTCGTCGTTGACCTTGTTCTTCATGCGCTCGTACTGCGCATCGGCGTCATTCTCCGAAGAGCCGGTAAAGCCCAGTCCCACGGCCTTCGAGATGTCCTGGGTACCCAGGTTGGAGGTGAAAATGAGCACCGTGTTCTTGAAGTCCACCACGCGGCCCTGACCATCGGTCAGGCGGCCATCCTCCAACACCTGCAGAAGGGTGTTGTAGATCTCCTTGTGGGCCTTCTCGATCTCATCGAAGAGCACCACGGAGAAAGGCTTACGGCGAACCTTCTCGGTCAGCTGGCCGCCCTCTTCGTAACCAACGTAACCCGGAGGGGCACCGAAGAGGCGGGACGCGGTGAAGCGATCGTGGAACTCACCCATATCGATCTGGATGAGGTCATCATCCGAACCGAAGAGGAAGTTAGCCAAGGACTTCGACAGCTCCGTCTTACCCACACCGGACGGGCCAGCGAAGATGAAGGAACCAGAAGGACGACGCGGGTCCTTCAGGCCAGCACGGGTGCGGCGGATGGCGCGGGAGACGGCCTTGACGGCATCGTCCTGGCCAATGATGCGCTTGTGCAGCTCCTCTTCCATGTTGAGGAGGCGGTTGGATTCCTTCTCAGTAAGCTTGAGAACCGGAATACCGGTCCAGTGAGCGAGGACCTCTGCGATCTGCTCCTCACCAACCTCGGCGATTTCCTCCAAGTCACCGGAGCGCCACTGCTTCTCCTTCTCCGCACGCTCTTCACCGAGCTTGCGCTCCTTATCGCGCAAACCAGCGGCCTTTTCAAAGTCCTGCGCGTCAATCGCCGCTTCCTTTTCCTTGCGGACCTCGGCGATGCGGTCATCGACTTCACGCAGACCTTCCGGAGCGGTCATACGCTTAATACGCATGCGGGCACCGGCCTCATCGAGGAGGTCGACAGCCTTATCCGGCAGGAAGCGGTCATTGATGTAGCGGTCAGACAGGGAGGCCGCTGCCTTCAGCGCCTCATCGGTGTAGGAGACACGGTGATGTGCCTCGTACTTATCGCGCAGACCCTTGAGGATGAGGATGGTGTCATCGAGGGAAGGCTCTTCCACCTTGACCGGCTGGAAGCGGCGCTCGAGAGCGGCATCCTTCTCAATGTGCTTGCGGTACTCATCCAGGGTGGTGGCACCGATGGTTTGCAGTTCGCCGCGAGCCAGCTTCGGCTTCAACAGCGAAGCGGCATCGATAGCGCCCTCGGCGGCACCGGCGCCGACCAGGGTGTGGATCTCATCGATGAAGAGGATGATGTCACCGCGCTGGTTAATCTCCTTGAGCACCTTCTTCAGGCGTTCCTCGAAGTCACCGCGGTAGCGCGAACCGGCCACCAGGGAGCCCAGGTCCAGCGAGTAGAGCTGCTTATCCTTAAGGGTCTCCGGGACCTTGCCGTTAACGATATCGAGGGCCAGACCTTCGACCACGGCGGTCTTACCCACGCCGGGCTCACCGATGAGCACCGGGTTATTCTTCGTGCGGCGGGACAGCACCTGCATAATGCGCTCGATCTCAGAATCGCGGCCCACTACCGGGTCCAGCTTGCCATCACGCGCCGCCTGGGTGAGGTTGCGGCCGAACTGGTCCAGCACCAGGGAGTTGGAACGCTCACCGGAGCCGCCTGGGCCGCCACGTCCACCCTGGCCAGCGCCGGCACCGGCGCCCACCGGACCTGCACCACCCTGGGACTGGTTGCCCTCTCCCTCGTTGCCCTCATAGCCGGAGAGCAGCTGGATAACCTGCTGGCGAACACGCGGCAAGTCAGCGCCCAACTTCGTCAGCACCTGGGCTGCTACGCCATCGCCCTCGCGGATGAGGCCAAGCAGTAGGAATTCGGTGCCGATGTACTTGTGGCCCATCTGAAGGCCCTCACGCAGGGAGAGCTCGAGGACCTTCTTGGCGCGCGGGGTGAAGGGGATGTGGCCGGTGTGCGGCTGAGAACCTTGACCAATAATCTCTTCCACCTCACGGCGGACATCCTCCAGCGAGATGCCCATGGACTCCAAGGCCTTGGCTGCTACACCTTCACCTTCGTGGATAAGTCCCAGGAGGATGTGCTCGGTGCCGATGTAATTGTGGTTGAGCATGCGTGCTTCCTCCTGCGCCAAAACGATGACGCGGCGAGCACGGTCAGTAAACCTCTCGAACATTACCTCTTACCTTTCGCTCTAAATGTGTCATCCACTCTAACGCGCGGGGAGGACACTCCATCCACGATTTCTCTCCCCCTCTTCCACTAAACCTACATTTCCGCAGGTAAAGGCACTGTACGCCGGTAGCGAACAGGTCATGATGAAGCCGCTTTTCGCACTAACCTGCCACAGAGGCTTCGCCACCTTAGAATGAAGAGGATTCTATATATCTCATCATCGACCCCTCCACGAAGGATTTCCTCTCATCGTGACTATGCTCCCAGAATTTTTCACCACCCAGCACCAGCTGCGCCAAAAGGCAGTCTTGGACCAAGGAGCGGACTCCACGCTCTTCCTCGTGGAAGATCCTTCACATGACGAGCTGCTCGTGGAGATATACAACCCAGAGGACCGTGGTGTGCTCCGCCAGTCCGGCGTCGTGGGGCAACTACAGCACAGCGCCATCGCCCCCATCGTAGGCACGGGAACGATGAACAACGGTCAAGAATTCTTCGTGCGCCGCAGCCTGCCAGGTGAGCAGCTGTCGAATTTCACTTCCTCTGGCATCGGCGCGCAGCACCTTTCCCGGGAGGAGGCCATCGCTGTCTTCGCCCCTTTGGCTGACGCCACCGATTTCCTGCTCCAGAAGGGCCGCAATAATTTCGCTCTCCGCGCGCTCAATCCGCGCCGCATCATCCTGACCAATAACCGCTCGAACGCCTTCTTCGCAGCAGTCGGCCCAGCTACGGGCTCCGAGGCCCCCACTGCAACAGCGAAGGAGGCAATCGACCGCCTGGCACAACTCCTCGCCGCCGCCTATCCTTCCTTCCGCGCAGCAGGCGCTTATACCTCGGCGGCCGCCGTTGTTGATTCTCTCCGAAATGCTGGAGCAGGGATGGCCAGCGCCAGCGCGGCAAGCGCAGGTGCCACCACCACGCCTAGCGCCGACGCCGCCGCGGGTACGCCACAGTGGCAACCGGAACAGCATTACGCTGCTGCCCAGCAAGGAGAATGGGGAACGCAGCCGCAAGCGCCGGTTCCCGCTTCCACCCCTGCAGAAGACTCCGCTCAGCGCGGGTCGACCTCGAAGAGCAAGGTCTTTGCTGGCCTTGGTGTGGGCCTTGTCCTTTTAGCCCTCATCGGCGGCCTGCTGTGGTTCTTCTTGGGCCGTCCGGCGTGGTCTGAGGAGGAGCAAGCGCTGGTCGACGACCACCCAGGACTCATCAGCTCCCGTCCCGGTGGGGAGGGCTTCGACGGTGCCACCTGCGAGTCCCGCGAGCCGGAGGATGGTCAGGACGCGAAGATTACCTGCGTTGGCGACGGTGTGGGCTACTCGGTGGCGAGGTACGGGGACGTCGCCAAGCGCGACGCAGCTGCCCCAACACAGGATGCGCAGGAACTGTCCAACGGCCAGTGCACCGTACGCAGCTATGACGTTTCTGATTCCGAGCCAGTCTTCTACATGAGCACCGAGGACTCCGCGGACGCCGTCCTCGTGTGGGGTGAGGACGCCGAAGAACTTCGCCTGAACATGCCGCTGTGCTAAGCCGCACGCTCACTCGGCGCAGCTAGTCTGCGCCGTTAGTCCACACGCTTAAGCAGCGGTGCAATCACCGCAATGGCGATACCGGCCACGCCGGCAAAGAGGAAAGCCCAATGCGTTCCCTGTGCCGTCGCTGCGGCGGGCCCCATCCCCGCGGCGGCGCCAGCCTGGGTGCCGCGTGTGAGGAAGACTACGAGCAAAGCCGTTCCCGTCGCGCCAGCCAACTGCTGGAAGGTGTTCATGATGGCCGAACCGTGCGAGTAAAGCTTCTCCGGAAGCGAGGACAGCGCTGTGGTCATCAGCGGCGTCATCATCAAGCACATGCCGAGGGAGAAGATCACGTGCATGCCCACGACCATCCACAGGGCTGAGTTCTCACCCAAGATGACCATAAGCCACAGGCTGGCCACCATGAACAGTGAGCCCGGAATCATGAGTGGACGCGGGCCATAGGAATCGAAGAGCCGGCCCACGATCGGGGAAAGGAAAGCCTGGAGGATGCCGCCGGGCATCACCGCCAATCCCGTGGCAAAGGCGGTGACGCCCAAGGTCGTTTGCAGGTAGATGGGCAAGACCGTGACCATTCCCAGCATGAGCCCAAAGGACAGGAGGAGGATGATCACCGCGAGAGTGAAATTGCGGACGCGGAAAGGACGCAGGTCCATCAGTGCGCGGTCCTCCAGTGCCAAGCGCTGCTGGCGACGGATAAATACAATGAGCGCGATGACGCCGACCACGGTAACGGCGATATCCACCCAGGCGCCGCCCTCCAGCATCTTTTCCATCGAGGACAGACCATAAATCAGCCCGCCAAACGCGAAGGCGGAAAGGACGACGGAGAGGCCATCGAGCGGAGTATCGCGGTTCTCACCCACATTGCTCAATCGCCAGAGCCCAAAGGTGAGAATAAGGGCGACGAGCGGCGCCATGGCCCAGAAGATGACGTGCCAGGTGAAGCGGTTCAGAATCGCCCCGCCGACTGTGGGGCCAAGCGCCGGGGCAACGGAGATAACCACAGAGATGATGCCCATTACCGTGCCGCGGCGCTGCGCTGGGACCAGCGTCATGGCCACGGTCATCAGCGTAGGAATCATCAGCGCGGTTCCGCCGGCTTGCAAGATGCGGCCCAGGAGCAGAATGACGAAGCTCGGGGCGAGGGCCGCCACCACGGTGCCAACCAGGAAGAGTCCTGCGGAGGCGGTGAAAATCTGCCGCGTGCTAAGCCTCTCCAGCAAGAAGCCGGTGGTCGGAATGACGACGGCCATGGTGAGCATGAATCCCGTCAACAGCCATTGGGCGCTCGTAGCAGGAATGGAGAAGTCCGCCATAATGGCTGGTAGCGCAACGGAGAGCGAGGTCTCATTGAGAATCATGACCATCGCCCCCAGCACCAGGATGCTGAGGTTAATTATCACCTTCGAGGGAATCTCAGCGGACATGCGGCCAGCCACACCTTTCTGTTTCTCTGCTCTGGGGATATTCGCGCCAACGCTTCCGCAGTCTGCGCGCAAGGAGTTTAGAGTACTCGCAAGGTAGCCGGGGATGCCACATGAGCCGGGGCAGCGAAGTTTCCTCGCTCCCCGGCAGTTGGTGGGGCTTTAAGGGATCGTTTCCATGTTGCGGGACGTGATGACCACGACGCTGCCACCGCTGTCCAAGCTGCAGCCCAACAAACGGTTTTCTGGGGTATCCTCCCACAGTTTCGGCGCACCGTAAGCACAGTGCCCCAGGTCCGTGGTGAGGTGGCCACGGTTTCCGCCCTCGCCAGCCTGCCAGTCATGGTTAGCGTATTCATCCAGCAATTCCATGGCGTCATTGCAATTCGTGCCGTCCTCTTGCACGTAGACCAAACCGGTGTCTTCACCACGCGTACCGCTTTCACCGCACACCGTTCCGGTGTTGGCGATGCCATTCGCATCTGGCTTCGCTGGGAAGGTATCGGAGTAGTACTGGCCATCGTCCTTGACGGTGAAGTGGTGCCCGTTCGCCTTGACCACAAACTCGTTGCCACTGAGTGCTTCAAAGGTTCCACCGTCAAAGCTCACGGTCTCGCCCTCGTTGAGCGTTGCAACTTCGGTCGGTGTATAGAACTCAATGGCCCACACCGGGAAGAAGCCGCGGTCGCCGAGGTAGCTCACCGCGTTTGACCTCCAGCTCTGCATGACCGGCCCCGGATAAATTGGCGGATCGGCAAATTCGACCTTGCAGTTCGGGGCATCGGCCTCTTCGTGGATGAGGCAGAGGACGCGCCCATCCGGGCTCTTGACCGCTGGGATGGGGTTCGGAATCGTCGCTAGGTTGCCACCCGCCATAAAGTCCTGCGGATCGCGTTCCTTCAGGCCGCCGGGTTTGTCTTTATCGGGCTTGGCGCTGCTCGACGCCGCGGCCTCGGTAGAGCTACTGGAGGCAGATTCAGAACTGGCGGAGCTGGCTGAGTTCTGTTGAAACTGTGGCTCATCGCCCGCCGGCTCGCTCGTCGAAGAACACGAAGCCGCGGCGCAGGCCATGAGGGAGGCAGAAAGGATAGAGAGAAGCTTCTTCATAACAATCATCGTCCCACGAAATAGTGTTATGCCACTAGTTTTCCGAGTGTTTCGGGTCTTCGGGGTGTGCAGCGTCAAGAAGAATAACGCGACCGATACCGGATAAATCTTCGCAATGAATCCGACGTGCATACGGATTAGGTGTCTCAACGAATTCCGGTTCTCTGTGAGAGCACTTCCAGCCGTCAAGCTCCAGGATTCCCCGGGTGTTCACTTCTTTTATGTCCCACTCGTAGTTGACGTACTTGTCCACGATCTCCATTGCAGTCGTGCAATTCGTACCGTCTGTCTGCACAAAGACTTTCTGGCGTCCAAAATTGGTGTCGGTCTCGCCGCAGACAGTACCCACGGGCGCATAGCCATTGGTGTCCGGCTTCAGCGGATAAGTATCCGCCGAAAACTGGCCGCCGTCCTTCACTGTGAAATGGTGGTCTTGGACCTGAACCGTGAATTCATCCGCACTGGGGGCTTCAAAAATCACGCCGTTGATATCGACTTTCTCGCCTTCCTCCAGCTGCTGTGAAGGAACCTGGTCCCCGGCATCCACCACGCCCTTGGGGAAGAAACCGGCACCTTCTATATAGCTGACCATGTTTGCTTCCCATTGCGGGTTCTCGGGGTCAGGCAGGATGGGCGGGTTTTCAAAGCCAACGAAGCACCACGGCCCTTGAGAGCCCTCATGCAGAGAACACGACACCCTGCCGTCCGGGCTCCTCACTCCCCAGGCCACCGTGGTCTCATACCTGAACCCAGTGGCGCGGAAGTCCTCGGCATCGCGTTCTTTGAGGCCCGAAGGTTGAGAGCCAAACCCCGGCTCGCGATCTGTGGAATCGCTTTCTTCGGCGCTATCAGAGCTTTGCGCACTGCTTTGAGAACCCGAGGACTCCACAACTTCGAATCGATGAGTTTCCTGGGTTCCTTCATCAGAAGAACACGCAACCAAGCCAGCCGTTACAAGCGGCAGTGTGAGAAGAGAGAGAGTAGCTTTTTCATGCTTTGTATTGTTCCACGCAGGCAGGCCTCTCGCTGAGTGATGTGTGCTGCGGCGACAAACTGAAAGCACCGCCAAAACACGGCAACGCACAAGCCTTCGGCTGCGGGGCCGGTGGCTTGTGCGTTGCGCGCGGAATGTGCCGCGGGATGAACTGTGCTCGAGTTGGCTTAGGGCCTACTTCTCCGGCTTCACGATTGGGAAGAGCACGGTCTCACGGATTCCTAGGCCGGTCAGAGCCATAAGCAGGCGGTCCATGCCCATACCAGCGCCCGCTGTCGGCGGCATGCCCTGCTCCATGGCGGCGAGGAAGTCCTCATCCAAAACCATGGCTTCTTCATCGCCGCCAGCAGCCAAGCGGGCCTGGTCCTCGAAGCGCTCACGCTGGATTACGGGATCCACCAGCTCCGAGTAGCCGGTGGCCAGCTCGAAGCCGCGCACGTAAAGGTCCCACTTCTCCGTCACGCCTGGCTGCGAGCGGTGCTGACGGGTCAGCGGGGAGGTCTCAACCGGGAAGTTCTTCACAAAGATTGGGCCCTCAAGCTGGTCCTCGCAGAGCACCTCCCAGATCTCCTCCACCAGTTTGCCGTGGCCCCAGCCGCCGTTCTTCGGGACGTCGAGCCCGATGACGTCAGCAATCGCCTTGAGCTCCTCGACGGTGGAGTCGATGGTGACCTCCGGCTGGCCGGGGAACTTGCGCTGCAGAGCCTCGTTGAGGGAGGGGTACATTTCAATCTCCGGCCACTCTTCGCCACCGAAGTCATACTCAGTACCATCAGCCAAGGTGACGGTGGTGGAACCGAAGACCGCGCGGGCCACAGACTGGATGGACTCGCGGATAGTGCGGGCACAGTCGTTGTAGTCACCCCACGCCTCGTAGGTCTCCAGCATGGCAAACTCCGGGGAGTGGGAGCGGTCAACGCCCTCGTTACGGAAGTTGCGGTTGATCTCAAAGACGCGGTCGATGCCGCCGACCACAGCGCGCTTCAGGAAGAGCTCCGGAGCGATGCGCAGGTAGAGGTCAATGTCCAGGGCATTGGAGTGGGTCACGAACGGGCGGGCCGCCGCACCACCGTGGAGGGTCTGCAACATCGGGGTTTCGATCTCCACGAAGCCCTCATCTTCCAGGTAGTTGCGCAGCGCACGCATGACCTTCACGCGGGTCATGGCATTCTTGCGGGCCTCCTCGCGCACGATGAGGTCGTTGTAGCGCTGGCGCACGCGAGTTTCCTCGTTCATGTCCGCGAAGGAAACCGGAAGCGGGCGCAGGGACTTCGCCGCCATGGTCCACGTGGAGGCCATAACGGAGAGCTCGCCACGGCGCGAGGAAATGACGCGACCCCGCACGGAGATGAAATCACCCAGGTCAACGTCAGACTTCCACGCGGCGAGGCGCTCCTCCCCTACCTCTGCCAGCGACAGCATGGCCTGCACTTGGGTGCCATCGCCATCTTGCAAGGTGGCAAAGCAAAGCTTGCCGGTATTGCGCATGAAGATAAGGCGGCCGGCGATGGCTACCTCGACGTCAGTCTCCTCACCCGCGCTGAGGTAGGTGACGCCCTCTTCCGCGGCCGGCTCTTCGCCCTCGGCAACGACCTGGAACTGCTGGCGGAGATCCCGCAAGGAGATCGTGCGGTCTACGGTCACCGGATAGGGCTCGGTGCCGGACTCCAACAGTCGGGCGCGCTTCTCGCGGCGAATGCGCAGCTGCTCGGGGACGTCAGTAACTTCAGTATTCTTCTTCTCGCTCACGGTTGTCTAGGGTAGTCGATCCCTATACGCTGGCGCGATCCCGGTTCACAGAGTGTTCATCTAGCGGTTAGACAGGATCAACCGCGCGGTCATCTCAACCGTATTAACTCATGACGTCCGTTGCGACACTTCGTTGCGACATCCCCTTGCGCAACCAACGATTTTCGATTTTTGGAGCATAACTTTCATGGCACTCAACGGCCGTAATCTCTTGGCTAACATGTTCACCTCGTCTCGTTCTTCTCTTACCTGCACCTACAAGTGCGGTAATGCCTGTTTCGGCGAATGCGAGAACACCTCCGATAACCCTTACTTCGGCGACCAGTTCTCCCGCCGTACCGCCTTGCGTGCCGGTGGCTTGGCCGTCGTCGCCGTTGGTGGTTCCTCCGCCCTGGCTGCGTGTGCCGCACCAGACGAAAAGGATGCTGCAGCTGGCGGCGGCTCCTCCGACAAGACCAGCGAGGTCAAGGGCTCTGACATCGAGCTCACCTCCGCCGAGGGCATGCACTTTGAAGCCGTAGAGGCCAATACCAAGGATGAGGTCGTCATCCCGAAGGGCTATGAGCAGTCCGTTCTGATTGCCTGGGGTGACCCGGTCATCGAGGGCGCACCGGAATTCGACGTCAACAACCAGACCGCCGCGGATGCGGAGAAGCAGTTCGGCTTCAACAATGACTTCGCCGGCCTCATCGAGCACCCGGATGACAAGAACCGCATGATCTACATGTGCTCGCATGAGTACACCACCGAGCCGATGATGTTCCCGGACTACGACCCGGAGAACCCCACCGAGGAGCAGGTAAAGATCGGCTGGGCCGGCCACGGCCACACCATCCTCGAGGTCTCCAAGGTGAAGGGCTCCGGCGAACTCAAGCGCGAATTCGGCCCGCTCAACCGCCGCATTACCGCCACCACCCCGTTCACTCTGGTGGGCCCCGCTAAGGGCACCGACCTGGTGAAGACCTCCGCCGACCCGAAGGGTGAGAAGGTCCTGGGTACCCTCAACAACTGCTCCGGTGGCGTGACCCCGTGGAACACCATGCTCTCCGGCGAAGAGAACTTCGACCAGTACTTCGCAGGCGGTGACGTCAAGGACGACAAGGCCGCTGAGTCTCTCAAGCGCTTCGGCATCAAGGAGGGCCCGTCCGACCGTAAGTGGGAGAAGTACGATGACCGCTTCGATGTAACCAAGGAGCCGAACGAGCCGAGCCGCTTTGGCTGGCTCGTGGAGATCAACCCGCTAGATCCGAACTCCACCCCGGTCAAGCACACCGCTGTGGGCCGCTACAAGCACGAGGCCGGCAACATCCACATCACCAAGGATGGCACCGTGGTCTGCTACTCCGGCGATGACTCCCGCTTCGAGTACGTCTACAAGTTCGTCTCCTCCAAGAAGTACAAGGAAGGCGACCTGGAGCACAACATGACCATCCTGGACCACGGCACCCTGTACGTGGCCAAGATGGAAGGAAACTCCCCGGAGAAGGAGATCGACGGCTCCGGTGTCCTGCCGGAGGACGGTGCTTTCGACGGCAGCGGCGAGTGGGTCAAGCTGCTGACCTCCGATACGGAGAACAACAAGTTCGAGTCCCACGTAGACGGTATGTCCGCCGAAGAGGTAGCCATCTTCACCCGTGAGGCCGCCGATAAGGTGGGCGCCACCAAGATGGACCGCCCAGAGGACGTTGAGGTTCACCCGGAGACCGAGAAGATATACATCGCGCTGACCAACAACAAGTACCGCGGCGCCACCGGTGAGAACGCTAAGAAGAACAAGGAAGACGCCAAGGAATGGGCTCCGGTCAAGGAGAACAAGAACGGCCTGGTCATGGAGCTCGAGGATGACCACGCTGGCGAGAAGTTCACCTGGAACCTGTTCCTGGTCTGCGGTGACCCGCGTGAGGCCAGCACCTACTTCGGCGGCTTCGACAAGGAGAAGGTCTCCCCGATTTCCTGCCCGGATAACCTGGCCTTCGACAACCACGGCAACCTGTGGATCTCCACTGACGGCAACGCACTGGACTCCAACGACGGCCTTTACGCCGTGACCACCGAGGGCGAAACCCGCGGTGAGCTCAAGTGCTTCCTTACCGTTCCGGCGGGTGCGGAGACCTGTGGCCCTATCGTCGACGATGACCGCGTCATGGTCAACGTCCAGCACCCGGGCGAGGCTGACGACGCCACCTTTGAGAACGCCACCTCCCACTGGCCTGACGGCGGCAAGTCCACCCCGCGTCCGGCCGTGGTTGTGGTGTGGAAGAAGGACGGCAAGATCGGTTCTAAGTAAAGAACCTCCTCGGTGAGTAACGCCACCCACGCTACTCACCTGCTCGTCTTAGGACGAGCGCAGCTGGGCTTCGAGCACATCCTGCGCGAAGTCCCACAACGGGGTCTTTACCCCAGCTTTGGCGCCCATGCGTCGGATAGCTCCGACCTGGGCGTCAAGTTCGTTTGGTAGACCTTCTTTGATGTCGCGCTGCATGGAGGACGTGTTATCCGGGTGCTGCTGGCGGGCAAACTCCATGGTTTGCTCGACCACATTGTCAGGCAGGTCCACGCCAAGTGCACGTCCAACAGACTCGACTTCCCGCATGAAGGCCTCAAGCTGGCCGGGGATTTCCTGGCAAAGGTAGCCAATCGGTTTATCCACCAAGGCGCCCAGAGTGCCGGTAGGGGTAACGAACATGGCTTTCGACCAGACGTCGACAAGCGCTGCGTCGTGGAACTTGCTGGAGGCACCCGCCTCTTTCAGCGCGGCCGCCAGATCCTCACCTGTACGGCGCAGTGACTCCGGCGCATCAGCACTCAACGGACCAAAAGCCAAAGCCAAAGGCCCCGGATTGCGCTTGATCTGCGCCGGGCCCAGACGGGTGGCATAAACACGGGCAACCCCAGCAAGGATGTTTTCCTCCCCGAATTCCTCGGCCGCAAGGTACGGAATCTCGACCGAGTTGTGCGTGGTCACCACCGGGATACCCTGCAGGACCTCGCGGTCCTCCGCGCTGCCAAAGGTCTCATTGCCCGGCAGCGCCTTCGACGCGATAATCGCCACGTCCAGCCCACCCAAGAGCTCCTTGACCTCAGCAAAGGATTGCGCAGCCGGGACCTTAATAACCTCGGTGGTGGTGGGTTCCGCGTGGGCGTCGATCAGCGTCACGCCCGTCTCCCCCAGCACCCGCAAGGTCTCACCACGGGCGACGAAGGCGACGTCGTGACCCGCTGCTTTCAGTTTTCCGCCAAAGTATCCGCCGATGGCGCCTGCTCCCAGAATTCCAATCTTCATGTCTCCAACCTAACTGGTGGAGACCTGCGCCACAGACTTTTATCCGCACTGTTCTAAGTTTCGGAAGCCAATTCCCAACGGCACGCCCGCGTTATCGATGAGCCGCACCCCACCAATGGTGGCCGCGATAAAGAGGCGGGCATCGCCCTCTGCGGGTGGCTCCCCAAGGTCGCGCCCGCGCAGCTCCACGTATTCCGGCTCGACGCCCGCGGCAGTGAGCACCTCACGTGCCACACGGACGACTTCCTCGGCCCCGGACTCCGCCGCGTACGCGCCGGCGGTAAGTGCCGCTGACAATGCGCTGGCTTGCTCGCGTGCTTCAGGTGCCACGTCGGCATTGCGCAGGCTCATCACCACACCATCGGGCATGCGCACCGAGGGCACACCCTGCACACGCGCCCCGATGTGAAGGTCCGTAAAAGCTTGTTGGGTAGCCACGAGCAGCTCGTAGTCTTTCTCCCCCATGAACACATCACTGGGGCCAAGCGCACAGGTCAGCGCCACTATGCGGGTCAACTCCGCACAGACGTCTTCCATGCCGTGATCGGGTGCAAGGACCCGCGTGCGCTGGCTCTGCGTGCCATAGCGCCACACCACATCAACGCTGTCGAGGGCGGTGATGTCAGTGTCGTCGTCAACGGCGACGACAACCACGCTTCCGCGCACGCCCTGTGCTGCCTGCACTAAGGCAAGGTGCCCGGCGTGAATATCGCGGCCCAGCGGTACGAGCACCACGCGCTTGCCCGTCTTGCGGTAGGCGCTGCCCACCATGCGGATGCGCTCAATGTCCTCCACTAGGAGTTGTTCGGCCACGGCGCTTCCTTTCTTACTGCCCACAGTTCCAATTCTTCAATCTTTTCCTGCTCGCCCACAATCCGGGCAACGTCGCGGTAGTTGCGCGCCATGCCGAGCTCCACCGCGGCGGGGTAGGCATCGATAATGTCATCGGCGTCGAGGTCGAAGGAGCTGCCCATAAAATGTTCGATAATCTCCGCTTTTATCGACGCCCACACGGTGAGTGCACCGAGCATTTCCGCGTAGAACAGCCGCGCGGCTCGCTCGGCACGTTGTGCCTCAGGCACCGTTTCTGCGGTCTGGTGAATCTCTGAGAGCAACAATCTAATGACGGTATCCGCCACCTCATCGAGAGCGCCCACCGCGTAGGAGTCGCCCAGGGGAGCTGCGGCAATCGTCAGACACCCGCGCGTTTCCAGCTCATCAAGGGCTTCCACCCCAGCCAGCAATGAGGTGTGGATGACGATTTGCTTGGGGCGCACGTGCTTTTCGACGTCCCCCACCGCCCCCTCCAGCTCCCTCGCCGTCGCGGCGAGAATCAGCGCATCGAAGCGGTCCAGCTGGGCGGGGTCCTCAAGCTTCTCAATGGTGTGGCCAGCCATCTCCAGACGGAGGGCGAAGTTAATGCCGGCTCGGGAATTACCCCACACCGCCACACGCATGCGCGGAGCAGACATCTACTTCTTCACGTCCTTGTCCGGCTCCTGCTGTTGCTTACGGCGCGCCAAAAGCTCCGCGACGGACACCGCACCCTCACGGTGTTCATCGCTGCGGCGACGGCCACGGGTGCTGGGCTGTGCGCTGTCTGACTCCGGCTTGCGATGGCGGTGGTGCGGCTGTGCGGGGCCAGTATCCTCCTTGACGTGCTGCGCGCCCGCAGCACCCTGGTTCCACTGCACGGCCTGGAAGCTATCGGTCTTGAACTCCGGCGCCTTCGGCTGCGACTGAGCCTGAGGCTTCTGCTGCTGCGGATTCTGCTCGGTGCGCGCCTGCTGCTTCTCTGCCTTTACCTGCGGCTTCTCGGCCTTCGGCTGGGGCTGCGGTGCGCCCATAGGGCGAAACGCCGGAGGACGGCTCTGCGACGGCTGCGGTGCGCCGAACGGGGATGGTGCTGGGCGGGTGCCCTGCTGATCTGCGGGTTTCCCGGCGGGTTTCGCAGCAGGCTGCTGGGTGTTGGAACGGGCGTTATCCGCCAGCAGGTTATCCAGCGGATTGCTCACCGGGTGGGTCGGCTGCGAGCCGAGGCGGCCTGCCACGGCGTCGACAGACGGCGCTCCACCGGACTTCTGGGTGAAGTTCACGTTGGGGGCATCGCCACGCTCATCCACGCTCGCGCCGCCGGCCTTGCGCTCCAGCTCCTGGATGCGGCGAGCCTCCGCATACAGGGCGGCGGGCTCGTAGACCCACTCGCGCCCGGAGATCTCCTCGATTTGGGCGCGGATGGCTTCTAGCTCAGAGCGGATCTCCGCCAGGACCTGACTGTTGTCCGTAGTGGAAGCGCCGGAAGCGGTCAAAGTGGATGCAGCATGGGCGCGCTCTACTGCCAGAAGCTCCTTGGCCTCATGGGCCTGGCGGCGGTAGCGCACAACCAGGAAGAAGCCCAGCACCGCAGCCCACAGGGAGGCGAGCAAGGCGATCTTCAGCGCATTCGCCGAACCCGAAATCAGCATGACCAGGCTGGCAATCACCGCGAGGATGACCAAGACGATAAGCCCGATGGAACCCGCATCCGTCTTCGAACCGGTCTCAGAAGACTCCGCCGGCGTTGGTGGCTGAGAGTCCGGCTGCGCAGAAAATTGGGCCGTCGGATAATCGTCCGGGGCCGACTCGTGCTGGGGCTCAGAGGCGTGATGCGGGCTCGTCATGCCCACTAACTTACCGCTTGTGCCCCATCAGTTGGAGGTGGCACCTCGCAGTGTCGCTCCAGCACCACTCCGGCGACACACATCGCAGCACCACCCAGCGCAGAGGTCACCACCCCAGCCAGGTCACCAGCCGCCGCGACGAGCTCACCCGCACGAGGCACCACGTAAACTGCCATGCCTGCATAGGCCCCGCCCACGATGGCACCCGTCCACGCCGAGGCTTTGCCGACCAGCAAGAATTGCGCGATGGTCATGGGATTGAGCTGCGAGTTGTCCAGGCCGATGCCGTGCTCGTCCTCCTTGGCGCCGCGGACTTTAAGGGTCAACAGCACGCACACCAGCGCCATGGCCCACAGGGAAATCGACACCGTTGCCGGGATGGCCAGCATGGAGCCATAAAAGCGGGTGGTGAGGATGGCGGCCGCTGCGGCCACGAAGAGGGCTGTGCCGATGAGCGCGCCGATCGACGTCCTCGTCATTACTCCCCCAGTTCCTTCACCGCCGCGACCTCGTCCTCGTCGAGGTCGGCGATGAGTTCGCGCACCAGGGTGCCGTTAAGCTGCGCGTGCTCATCCGCGGCCAGCCACGGCACGAGCACAAAGGCGCGCTCGTGGGCATAAGGGTGCGGCAGAGTAAGTTCCGGGTCTTCGGAGGTCACGCCGTCTATCTGTACGATGTCCACGTCCAAGGTGCGCGGGCCCCAGTGCCGCACGCGCACACGCTCAGCGGCCTCCTCCAACTTCTGGCCGCGGCGCAGCAGCTCCAGCGGGGTGCAGTCCACGTCCACGATGAGCACCGCGTTGAGAAACTCATCCTGGTCAGTCACGCCCCACGGCGGGGTGGCATAGACCGGAGAGGCGGCGATGGTCTCATCGGCAAACTCGTCGAAGACGGTCTGTAGCAGCGCGCGGCGATCCTCCATGTTGGAGCCGATGGACAGCACGGCGCGCATTAGCCTGCCATCCTCTTCCGGGAGCGGCGTGCTACGACGGCCACGTCCGCGAAGGTGCGCGGGATGGGTGCCTTCGGCTTGTGGATGGTCACCTCGATGGCGTGGAGAATCTCGAAGCGCCGCATGGCGGTCTCGGCGACTTCTTCAGCCACCGTCTCGATGAGGTCCCGGGAGGGGCCTTCGACGATGTCTGCGGTGACGTCAGCAAGCTCGGCGTAATTCACCGTGCGGGACAGGTCATCCTCGATGCCCGCGGTGTCCAACCAGCAGGTGACATCCACGATGAAGGGCTGTCCTGTCTTCTTCTCTTCCTCGAAGACTCCGTGGTAGCCAAAGCACTCCAGGCCGGTGAGCTCGATGCGATCCGCCATGTTTTATGCCTTTCCCAAAGAAGTGGACACCACTGTTCCGCCGTCCGCGCCGTTGGCGTAGCTGCCGGAGGCATGCGCGCCACCGGTGTAGGATGCGCCCGCGTTCCACGCCGCGGCAACGTCCACGGCATCGCGCGAGACATCCACCTCGTGCACGCGCACGCCCCAGGCGCCCATCTGCGCGGAGATGGCGGTCACGGCCGCGGTGGCCGGGTCCGCGAGCAGCGGGCTGGACTCGGCACCGCGATCCCCCCGGATGGCGGCGAGGAAGCGCTTGCGGGAGGCTCCCACCAACAGCGGGAATTCGCCCTGGAGGAACTCCGGCAAGGCCTTGAGCAAAGCCCAGTTATCTTGTGGGGACTTGGCAAAGCCCAGGCCCGGATCCACGACGATATTGTCGTGGCTGACACCTGCTTGCAGGGCGCTATCGGCCAGCTTCGCCAAGGATTCGTGGACATCGCGCACAACATCCCCGCCGTGGTCGGCCACTCCGGCCGCGCTGCCGAATTGGACGGTGCGCCAGTGCATGAGGCACACCGGTAGGCCGGTTTCCGCCATGGCGCGGTACATGTCCGGGTCGGCGGCACCACCGGAGACGTCATTGATCATGTCGACGCCGGCCTCCGCAGCGGCTTTGGCAACCGAGGCCCGCATCGTATCCACGGAGGTCTTAATCCCCTCCTCGTGCAGCGCCTTGATGACGGGCACGACGCGGCTCTCTTCCTCCTCGGCAGCCACGCGCACCGCGCCCGGGCGGGTGGACTCGCCGCCGACATCGATCATGTCCGCGCCGGATTCCACGAGGTGGCGGGCGTGGTTGAGCGCATCGTCGATGTTGATCCAGCGCCCGCCATCGGAGAAGGAATCCTCCGTGACGTTGACGATGCCCATGACCAGCGTGCGGCCGGGAACAGTGAGATCGCTGACTGCCATTGCTGCTAGCTCCTAATCAGGCTCATGACCTCCGCGCGGGAGGCCGCATTCTTCTTAAATCCGCCGCGCACCGCGGAGGTTGTCGTGGTCGCCCCCGGCTTGCGGATGCCGCGCATGGCCATGCACAGGTGCTCGCACTCGATGACGACGATGACGGACTGCGCGTGGAGGACCTCCACCAGTGCATCGGCGATCTGGCTCGTGAGGCGCTCCTGCACCTGCGGGCGCTTGGCGTACATGTCCGCCAGGCGAGCCAGCTTGGACAGTCCAGTGACGTGGCCGTCGGGACCGGGGATGTAGCCGATGTGCGCCGTGCCGTAGAAGGGCACGAGGTGATGCTCGCACGTGGAGTAGATGGGAATATCACGCACCAGGACAAGCTCTTGGTGCTCCTCGGCAAAGGTCTTGTGCAGGACCTCAGTCGGATCCTGGTGGAGTCCTGCGAAGACCTCGGCATAGGCGCGGGCCACGCGGGCCGGGGTCTCGCGCAGGCCCTCGCGGTCGGGGTCCTCGCCCACGGCGATGAGCAGCTCACGGACGGCGGCTTCGGCGCGTTCGTGATCGAACTCGCGCTGCGCCGGGATGTTATCGCTCATTGTTCTGGCCGTCCTTGTATGGGTTGTTGCGGTATTCGTTCTCTCCCCAGCCGGGTGCTCCCCAGGAGTGATCCTCCGGCTTGGCATGGCGGCCGCGGCGTTCCGGTTCGCGCGGTTGCGGCTGGGCTTCCGGCTGCGGTGCAGCGGCATTCGGCACACGCGGAATCTCTTGGGTGTCCTCGTGGCTAGGGCCGGCCTGTTCTGGGGCCACGGTCTCCCCTTGCGCCCCATCGCTGGCGGCCTCGTCTGCGCTGAGCTCGCGGCCGGTGGGCTCGGTGATATCGGACTCGCCGAAGAAGGTATTGCCCTTCTCCGGATCCACAAAGTCGCCTGCGTGCTGGCCAAAGCTGAAGCCGATCTCCTCGACCGGCGCCGCCGATGTCGCGGCGGCAGTCTCGTCGCCGTTCTTCTTCGCGCGCTCGAGCTCCGCGTGGCGGCGCTCGCGGGCGGCACGGGAGGCGTCGAGAAGCGTCATGCGCTTCGGCAACTCCTCGCCGCGCTCCTGGGCCAGCTCGACCGGGGTCTTCACCGGCTCGCGGCCAGCCTGGCGCGGGAAGCGGGCGTCCTCGTTCGGGAAGACGTCGAAAGCCTCGCGCGGCTCAATGCCTTCGAAGATGCCCTCGAGGTCCGGGCGGCGCAGGGTTTCCTTCTCCAAGAGCATCTCGGCGAGCTTATCCAGGTAGTCGCGGTGCTCGGACAGGATGTCATAGGCCTGCTGGTGCGCGCGGTCCAGCAGGTAGGCCATCTGCTCATCAATCTTGGCGGCCACGGCATCCGAATAGTCGATGGAGCCACCGCCGCCGGCGGCATAGGCGAAGGGATCGCCCTGTTCCTTGCCGTACTTGACGGTTCCCAAATCCGGGCTGAAGCCATACTCGGTAATCATGGAGCGCGCGATCTTGGTGGCGTGCTCAATATCCGAAGAAGCGCCGGTGGTGGGTGCTCCGAACACGAGCTCTTCCGCGGCGCGCCCGCCCATGGCAAAGACGAGGCGTGAGAACAACTCATCGCGGGTGTACATGCCCTTATCGTCTTCCTGCGCGGTCATGGCATGGCCGCCGGTGCGGCCGCGGGCCAAGATGGTCACCTTGTAGACGCGCTCGATATCCTTCAGCGCCCACGCGGACAGGGTGTGGCCGCCCTCGTGGTAGGAGGTGACCTTCTTCTCATGTTCGGAGATGATCTTGCCCTGGCGGCGCGGGCCGCCGACGACGCGGTCGGTGGCCTCCTCCAGCGCGTCATAGGTAATGACGTTGCCGCCGATGCGGGCGGTGAGCAGGGCGGCCTCGTTGAGCACGTTGGCTAGGTCCGCGCCGGACATACCGGCGGTGCGCTTGGCCAGCTGCGCCACATCCACTTCCTTAGCCAGCGGCTTGTCCTTGGCGTGCACGCGCAGGATTTGCTCGCGGCCGGCCAGGTCCGGGTTGGTCACCGGGATCTGGCGGTCGAAGCGTCCCGGGCGCAGAAGCGCCGGGTCCAGAATGTCGGGGCGGTTGGTCGCGGCGATGAGGATGACGCCTTCGCGGTCACCGAAACCATCCATCTCCACGAGCAGCTGGTTCAGCGTCTGCTCGCGCTCATCATGGCCACCGCCGGTGCCGGAACCACGCTGGCGACCCACAGCGTCAATCTCATCGACGAAGATGATGCACGGGCTGTTCTGCTTGGCCTGCTTGAACAGGTCACGCACGCGGGAGGCACCCACGCCGACGAACATCTCCACGAAGTCGGAACCAGAAATGGAATAGAAAGGCACGCCGGCCTCGCCCGCGACCGCGCGGGCCAGAAGGGTCTTACCGGTACCCGGCGGGCCATAAAGCAGCACGCCGCGCGGGATCTTTGCGCCCAGCTCATGGTAGCGCTCCGGATCATCCAGGAAGTCCTTGATTTCCTGCAGCTCATCCACAGCTTCATCCGCGCCGGCCACATCCGCGAAGGTGTTGGTAGGCATGTCCTTGGTCAGCTCCTTCGCCTTAGAACCACCAATGCCGAACATGCCGCCCGCGCCCTGCTGCATGCGGGTCATCATCCAGAACAGCAGTGCGAAGAGAATCAGCATCGGCAGCAGGAAGCTGATCACGGAGCCAATGAAGGAATCCTGTGTGACCTTGGTCTGGTACTTATCCGCACCGGAATCCTTCACCGCGTTGAAGACCTGCTCGGAGGCGCGTGCCGGGTACTTGGCAATGACCTCTTCGATGCCCTCCTGCTCTTCTACCGTCACCGGTTCCCTGAGCTTGAGGCGCACCTGCTGCTCGCGGTCATCGATCTGCGCTTCCTCGACGTTCTGATCCGCCAGCTGCTGCATGGCCACCGAGGTGTCAACCTGCTTGAAGCTGCGGGCATCATTGCTAAAGAACGTAAAGGCGTACAGCAGAATGAGAACGAGGCCCGCGATCGAGCCATAGCGAATGATGTTCTTATTTTTCATTAATTACCTTGCGAATTCGAGGCCTCATGGTGAGAGGACAAGAAAAGACTAGTCGTTGCTGTAGACCGCGGGGTCCAGCGTGCCCACGAAAGGAAGATCGCGATAGCGCTCCGCGAAATCCAGGCCATAACCCACGACGAACTCGTTAGGGATGTCAAAGCCCACGTCAAAAAGATCCAGCTCCGCCTTGACTACTTCGGGCTTGCGCAGCAGCGTGACCACTTCCAGGGAACGCGGCTGCCGGCCCTGCAGGTTGCGGATGAGCCAGGACAAGGTCAGGCCGGAGTCGATGATGTCCTCCACGATGAGCACATCGCGGCCCTCGATATCGCGGTCCAGATCTTTTAGAATCCGCACCACTCCCGAGGAGGAAGCCGAGTTACCGTAGGACGAGACCGCCATGAACTCCAGCTGGGAGGGGATGCTGAGCTTGCGGGCGAAGTCCGTCAGGAAGAAGACCGCGCCTTTGAGCACGCAGACCAAGATGAGGTCCTCGTCGGTGTTGCGGTATTTCTCGGCAACGCGGTCCGCCATCTCCTGGATGCGCGCCTGAAGATCGTCTTCGGCGATGAGAACGTTTTTGATGTCCTCTCCGTAGGGGTGGGCGGGGACGGCTGATTCATGGGTGTCGTGCACGTGAGCGCTCCTTTGCTGACCGAGGCAATAGTGACAGTTTGCCACCAACGCGTGCTACTTCCAACCTTGTACCTTTCTTTTCTCCGCGGACGGCGACGGGGCCTTGTCCATGCCATTGCGCGCACAGGGCATCGATGCCGCGCACTGCCTCGCGAGTAACCTCCACTCCTTCCTCCCGCAGCCACGCGGCGATCGCCCGGCGGCGCTTCGGTTCTGGAAGAACGGCCAGCTCGGTGCAGTCGGTGGTGGGGTGGGTGCTGAGGAGGGCGTCGTCAAGCGCGGCGTCGTGGGCTGCCTGGGCTAGGGCCGGGACGGGGTCTCCACCCACGATCTCCTGCAGTCGCGGGAGGATCTCGCGGCGCAGTGCTACGCGGCGGAAGGCCAGGTCCTGGTTCTGGGGGTCCTGCCAGACCTCCAGCCCCAGCTCCGCGCAAGCGGCCTCGGTCTGGGCGCGGCGCACGCTCAGTAGGGGCCGCAGGATGCGTACACCTTCAACCGCGGAGCGCTCGCGCATGCCCGCCACCCTCCCGCGGAGGGCGCTGAGCAGCAGGGTTTCAGCCTGGTCATCTGCGGTATGCGCCACCGCCACCTCAGCCCAAGGCGCGAAGGCACGGTACCGGGCGGCGCGGGCTTCGGCCTCGACGGAGCCTTGCTTGGCGACGTCCACCCGCAACACCTCCGCTCCCGCCCCCAAGGCGCGGGCCTGCTCAGCAGCCCGGCGCGCCTGCGCGGCCGAGCCTTCCTGCAGACCGTGGTCGACGCACAGCGCTGTCACCTCGTGCCCCTCCGCGAGGAGTGCTGCGGTCAGCGCCAAGGAATCGGCACCGCCGGATAGACCCACTGCTATGGCGCGGGGTTGCTCACCCACCACAGCGCGGGCGGCGACGCGGCAGGCCAAGAAGTTGGGGCTTTTACGTGGCCAAAAAGGTTTCTTAGAAGTCATGAAGTGCGGCGGCGAGGGCGTCTTGGGCCTGACGGGCGGAGGTGACTTCGCCGTCGTTGACCAGGAAGGCGAAGGCGTAGACGCGGCCCGACTGGCCCTGGGCGGTACCGGTCAGCGCGGAAGTTCCCGTGAGGGTGCCGGTCTTGGCGCGAACAAATCCGCGCGCAGAAGAATCGTGATAGCGCTCATAGAGGGTTCCTTCGCCACCGGCAAGAGGGAGGTAGCCCAAGAGCGGGCGAAGCTCGTCGGTGGCTACGGCTTGGTCCGCGATGTGGGCGAGGAGCCCAGCGGGAATGCGGTTATCGCGGGAGAGGCCGGAGCCGTCCTTGAGGGTGACGCCGTTGACGTCGATGCCGGCGCCGCGCAGCTCGTCGAGGATGGCCATCGTGGCGCCGTCGAAGCTTGCTTCCGTGCCCTGGCCGACGGCCAGCTCGCGGGCGATGGCCTCCGCCATGACGTTGTCTGAATACTTTATTGCTTCCTGGGCGCGCAGGGCCAGTGGCTCGGACTCGCTGGTGCCGAGGACCTCGGAATTCTCGGGGGCTGAGCTTAAGTCGGCTTTGTCGGCGCCCAGGCGGGCGGCCAGCGCGCGGGCTACATCGAGGGCAGGCTCGTGGGAGCGCGGAACGTCGCCGGTCTTTTCCCCAATGCGCCCGCCATAGAGCATGGCAGGCTGGATGGGAGCGACATAGCCGCCATCGATATTGTCATCGTCCCAGCCTGGTGCCTGGTCGGGACCGGCCCAGATGGAGGTGTCGATGGAGACTCGCGTGACGGTATCCATCTTCTGCTGGATCTGTTCCGCCAGCTCATCGAGGCGCTCGTCCGTCAGCCAGACATCGCCGGCGGCCTTGATAACAACTTCGCCCTCGTGCGCACCTGCGACCACCTCGGTGGTGAGGCGCTCTTCCTCATCGAGAGCGAGTGTTGCTGCGGCGAGGGTGAGGACCTTAGTAGCGGAGGCCGGGGTCAGCGGCTTCGCGGGCTCGCGCTCCCACAGCACCTCGTGGGTGGTGGTGTCGATGACCTGCCCGCCGAAAGTAGCTAGAGCCTTGTCTTTGCCCAGCTCATCCAACCTGGCTTTGAGCGCAACGGCGTCGATATCGCCGGGCTCGACGGGCTGGACAAGTGTTGTGGGTTCTTCCTGCTTATAGGGCTGGCCGTGGTCCAGGTGATCGTAGGTGCGCTGGATTTCTACGCCCACGGCGGCCGTCGCCGCCACGGCACCAGCCGTGACGAGGGCCGCAGTACTCCACCAGACATGCTTAGCTTTCATCGCCCTTTAGACTAGCGCGGTAGACTAAGCGGAGCACATACCAACCTAATAGTTATGGAGGATTCAGCCGTGAGCGTTGAAGTAACCATCGAGATCCCTAAGGGCTCCCGCAACAAGTACGAGATCGACCACGAGACCGGCAAGGTCCACCTCGACCGCTACCTGTTCACCCCGATGGCCTACCCGGCTGACTACGGCTTCATCGACCACACCCTGGGTGAGGATGGCGACCCGCTGGACGCACTGGTCATCCTCCCGGAGCCGGTCTTCCCCGGCGTTGTCGTAGAGGCTCGTGTCCTCGGCGTGTTCAAGATGACCGACGAGGCCGGTGGCGACGACAAGCTGCTCGCCGTCGTCGATGACCCGCGCTGGGAGCGCTACCAGGACATCAACGATGTGGAACAGCACATCAAGGATGAGATCGAGCACTTCTTCACCCGCTACAAGGACCTGGAGCCGAACAAGGAAGTTACTGGCTCCGGCTGGGGCGACAAGGCTGAGGCAGAGAAGATCCTCGAGGAAGCGAAGGCTCGCTTCAAGTAAGCCGCTGCTTCCGCGTGCCAGCTAGAGCACTGTCAGGTACGTTTTGGTAAATAAGGGCTGAAAACCTACCAGTTTTTCGCCACTATTTGCGAAAACGTACCTTTTTCGTTCCGGGGGGAACATTGATTGAGATTTATCGGGGACGCGATGTCTCCCGCGGGGCTCGGCGCAAGGGAGCCATCAAGATTGCGAATGGCTTTTACCTCTCAAAGGAGCCAACACCGCTTCAGCTAGCACAAATCATGTCGCGTGAATGGCCTGACTTAGCGCTTGACGGCTATTCCGCCGCTCGCCGGTACTTAGAACAGCCCCTTCAATTCCCGCTCGAGTTTATTCGCGACTCCACTCTCCCATCGAGCACGTACTTTCGCAGTCGGCGGGCGCGCCCCAAGGCGCTGGGCAGCATGAACGGAGTCAATGTATGTAGTCCCCTGCAATGCATTGAGACGATGGCGCAGGAGGATGCCGTAGCCTTCATCGAAGCCTTCTTCGCCGGGCCGCACGGACGCTCGCGCATCGAGACCGAACAGCTAGACTTTCGCCGCCTGCCCAAGCACACGCGTGAAATCCTAGAGAAAGCCATCGTTGGGGCGGATAGCAAGCCGGAGCGCGACCTCACCCGAGGCCTCGAGCCGCACGTCAAGGTCCGCAACAACGTGCGGGTTGGGTCCTACCGCTGGGACTTGGTGCTAGAGGAGTACAAGGTGGCCATCGAGGTGGACGGCTATGCCTATCACAAAGGCGAGAACCGGCAGCGTTTCGAAATCGACCGCCAGAAGCTTAACGACGCCATCCAGCGCGGCTACCGGCCCCTCCACTTCACCGCCGCCACGATTGAGCACCACCTCGACGTCGCTGTGTACCAGGTTCTCGCGGTCATACAAGGGCGGGGTGAGTTCGTGCCTCCGCCGTGGAAGTGGCACCACTACTGGCGGTGGGAAGGCGAGCGTTGGGCAGGCTAGCATTGCAGCTGTTCAGTCGCAACGTGCCGACAACGAACTGGGCTGACTAACGCTGCGGCTTACTAACACTGCAGCTAACTAACTACAGTGGGACGCGAGCCAGCCGTCGAGCTCGGATTCCGGGGCATCGGGAGCGATGGGGTCCTCGGCGAATTCCTCGCCCGTGCGCGCCTTGTCCTTGGCCGTGGTGAGCATGAGCGAGCGGCCGTCCGGATAATCCAGGACCACGTTGGCAGAGGCGTAGCCGGCAGTCGGCTCACCGAAGGTCCGCACGTTGTCCAGCCCGCGGAAGGCCAAGAGGGTGGCTTCGGCGGAGGAGGCGGTCTCACCGTCGGTCAGCACGGCGACGGGAACGTCGAGCTTGCCGCCCGCTGTGGTGGTTGCAGTACCTCCGCCGGTCACGGAGTTTCCGTCGATGACCACGTCAGTTGTGCCCATACGGCTGACGAAGGAGAGCGCGGTGCCATCCGGTAGCAGGGGGCTTAAGCCCGCATACATCGGCCCCATGTCGCCGCCGTCATTGCTCCGCAGATCCACCACGGCAGCGCAGGCCTCCGGGTGCGCGGCCAGACCTTGAGCGAGCGTATCGGCGTAGGCCTGGCCGTCATCGTGGCGGCCGATGGAGGGCACGGTCGCGCGCAGGACGCCGTCCTCGAAGTCGACCGAAGGCTCGGTGCTTTCGGCGGCCTTTTCCTTTTCGGTGCTAAAGACCTTGGAGTGCTTGCCGCCGGCGGCGTTGATGGCAGCATCGAGGAGCTCGGTGTTCGTGGGGTCCTCCTTGAAGGCCTCGCGTGCGCGCTGGAATTCCTCACTTTCGCCATAGATTCCGGAGAGCGCTGCGGTATCCACCATCGCGGTATTGATGCGCTTCTCGCTGGCATTAAAAAGAAACACGGGTTTTCCGAAGAATGCCCCACCGTAAGAGGGGCCGAAGAAATACACGGCCGCAGCCACGGCGATGAGGGCAACGAGAAAAAGTCCGCCGAAGATTTTCAGTACAGTTTTCATTCTTTTCTCCCTCCGGTTCGCAGCACGTAGCCGCGCAGGGGCTCAACAAGGATAATGGCAAGCAGCGTGACCAGCCAGCCCACGGCTAGGAATCCGAAGGCCATGAGCAGACGGCCAAGAACGTCGACATTGCTTTGTTCGACGCTGGAGAAGAACATCAGCGAGGCGATCCCGCCGCCGAAAAGGAAGCCGAAGAAGCTCAATCCCACCACAGGCCCCATGATGGTCAGGACACCGGAGCGGAACTGGAAGCCGCGCGGCACGCCCATGAGATCCAGGGAGCGGATGAGTTCCTTGTCTTCGAAGATGCCGGAGACCTGCCCCAGAATGATGGACATGGTGGTCAGCGTGAAGCCGAAGATGAGGGTTAATAAGACACCGGTGGAGATGTCTTTGAATACCACGTTCATTCCGGGATCTTCCTTGAGCACGAGAGCCAAGGCGTCGGAGCCCAAGGGGGCGGCAACGAGAAAGCCCGCCAAATAGCCGAAGAACGCGATGGCCGCACTCCGCTTCCATGCCGGGCGCGCATTGCCCGCCACTCGCTGGCAGGCCACGAAGTGCGCGGTGCCAGGAAAGAGAGACATGATGTGTGCGCCGAGCTGCAAGATAAAAGGGGAAATGAGGTTGATGCTCATCACCATGCCAAACATGACCACGATGACCATGGCGGTCGGCGGGCCCGCCTTTCCGGAGAGCAACACACCACCGATACCCGCGATGATGAGGAAGACGATGACGCGCCACCAGCGATAGGCCGCGGGCATCTGGCGCTTGGCCACCCCCAGGGGGCTCACGCGCACGCGCTGCATGCCGACGAGTGCCGCACCGATAGCCAACACAAAGAGCACACCGGCCACGGCTAGATAACCCCACCACGGGAGAAGAATCTCGGATACAGCAATAGAACGCATCTGGAAGTCCACCTGCGTAAAGACCGGCGCGATGAGCAGGCTGATCAGCCCACCGAGCACGATGCCGATGATGGCTTGCAGGCCCGTCTCCACGATGGCCATGCGCTCCACCTGGCGGGAGCTCAACCCCAGAAGACGCAGGGTGGCCAGGCGCTGCTCCCGGCCGGAGGCGCCGAGGACGGCGGCTTGGGCTGTGAGGTTAAACAGCGCCGGAAGAATGAAGGCGCAGGCCAGCAGGGCCAGGGCAAACCAAGGATAAAGAAAGGCCTCCATCTCGTTGCCGAAGGCCTCCTTGAGCGCGGGCGCGGCTTCCTCGACGTGCTGGGCGCGTTGCCAAAACATCCACGTACCGCCCGCGACGAGGAAGGCAATGGCGGAACCAATGGTCAGGCTCACAATGGCCAGCAAGGAAACAATTCCTGTTCCGGAGCGCGCACGAATGGATTCGCGCTGCAGGTCAAAGACTAAAGTCGCGGTGTTCATCGGATCACCTCGAGGCGGCGGTCATCGTGGATGATGCCATCGCGAATCTCCACGCGGCGCTGCATCCAGTCGGCCACCTTCGGGTCGTGCGTGACCATGACCAGGCTCGCCCCGGACTGGCGCACGATGGTGGTCAGCATCTGCATGACCTCGTGACCCGTGGATTGGTCCAGCGCACCGGTGGGCTCGTCGGCGAAGACGACGCCCGGATTGGCCACCAGCGCACGCGCGATAGTCACGCGCTGCGCCTGGCCACCGGACACCTGCGCCGGGCGGCGATCCGCCAGGCCGCCCAGGCCCAGCTGGTCCAGCAGCTCCATCGCGCGCTTGCGGGCAGCACTCCGACCCATACCGTTAAGCATGGCTGGCAGCGCCACGTTATCCACGTTGCTCAGCTCCGGCAGCAATTGACCATCCTGGAAGACGAAGCCGAAGTTGCGCAGGCGGAGGCGGGAGCGGGGGCCGTCGCCAAGCGCGGAGAGCTCCTCATCTCCGTAGCGCACGCTGCCGTGCGTGGGGGTGAGCACGCCGGACATGCAGTGCAGCAGCGTGGACTTGCCGGAGCCGGACGGCCCCATGACGGCCACGAGCTCGCCCGGCGCGATGTCGAGGGAGATTCCGGCGAGCACCGGGCCGCCGCCAAAATCCTTGGTGATGTCTGTCAGGGAAAGTGTCTGTGCCATGTCTCTCATTCCACCGTGAAGGGCCCGCAGAAAGAACAGCCCTAGCGTTGCTCTTTACGGTAGTGCCAGCACTACCCCTGTAGTCGGTGGCGCCCGTTATGCTGAAAGCCGTGTTCCGAAGAAAGCCCCAGCCCGCCAACCATGAGCAACAGCAAGCACAGAAGATTGCGCAGCTCACGGCCTCGCGCCGCGCCATCGCGGATGCCTATGAGGTGGAGCGCGCACGCATCGAGCGCGACCTGCACGACGGCGCGCAGCAATACCTCGTGGCCGCGAGCATGAAGTTGGGAGAGGCACTTCTCGACGCCCCCGCAGACCTCGCCGAGCTGCTCACCGCCGCCAAGCAGGACGTGGACCGCGGCCTGCACTCCCTGCGTGCCACGGTGCACGGCATCCACCCGCAGGTCCTGCAGGATCATGGTTTGGTGGCCGCGCTTGCCGACGCTGCTTCTTCCCACGGCCCCCACGTCAGCGTCTTCGCCCCGCATCCTTTGCCAAAACTCTCCGCTTCCGTTCTGGCCTGCGGC
Organism: Corynebacterium aurimucosum; assembly: GCF_030408555.1. Classification (NCBI taxonomy): domain Bacteria; kingdom Bacillati; phylum Actinomycetota; class Actinomycetes; order Mycobacteriales; family Corynebacteriaceae; genus Corynebacterium; species Corynebacterium aurimucosum. The sequence goes on from NZ_CP047048.1 coordinate 2,373,393, forward strand.
TACTTCTTCGGCACGGAAGCTCTGACGAATGCGGCCAAGCACGCGCCCGGCGCGCCGGTCTCCGTTTTAGTGACCGCAGATGCCTCTTTAAAAATCACCGTGGTGGATGAGGGGCCGGGCGGCGCGCAGGTTGTACAAGGCCACGGCCTAGCGGGGATGGCCGAGCGCCTCGCCGCTTTCGGCGGAGAGATGACTTTATCGTCTCCCCCGGGCGGGCCCACGAGACTGGCGTGCTCGATTCCTCTTCTTCTCGATCGCGGACAGTCAGGAGTGTAAGAAATGAGTTTGAGAATCGTGGTGGCGGATGATTCCGCCATTCTGCGTGAGGGTCTCGCCGGCCTTCTGGAGCGCCGCGGGCATTCGATTGTGGGCCAGGCGGATTCTGCGCCGGCGCTCGAGGCGGTGGTGGACAAGCTGCGCGATGAGCTCCCGGATATCGTCATCACGGACGTGCGCATGCCACCGGCCATGGGCGATGACGGTTTGAAAGCCGCCGTGAACTTGAGAAATGCCTACCCGGGCTTACCCGTCATGGTGCTCTCCCAGTATGTAGCCCCCGCATACGCGGTGGAGCTCTTCGACTCCCCTGATGCTGGCACCGGCTACCTTTTGAAAGACCGCGTCTCCGAGGTGCGGGACTTCCTCTCCAGCCTGGACGTGGTGGCCCAGGGCGGTACCGTCATCGATCCCACCGTGGCGCAGGCTTTAATGAGCTCAGGGCGCAGCGGACTGGGCGAACTCACCCCGCGCGAGCGCGAGGTGCTCGAATTGATGTCGCGCGGCAAGTCCAACAAGGACATCGCCGCCGAGCTCGTCCTGTCTTCCGCCGCGGTGGCCAAGCACGTCTCCAATATCTTCACCAAGCTGCGTTTAGATCCCAGTGAAGACAACCGCCGCGTCAAGGCAATCTTGGAGTACCTCTCCGCGCACCGCTGAGGCCTGTGTCTGCCCACGCCGCCAAAGGCAACTTTGTCCTCTTGCGCCCACAGAAACCGCTGCGGGATGCCCGCGCTACGCTCACGGTAAATAAGGCCCAAATTTTCGCGATTTTCCGGCCTTATTTACCGTGAACGACATCAAGCACCCCTCGCACACTCACACAAAGAACCGGTGCCACATCCACGGCGGGTCCAGATACCGTTTCGTCCCTTGTGCCACCCCGCGCACCTGCTCCACCACCTTGTCTAGATGATGCTCAATCGTGGTCGCGGTGAAGTGGAGGGGCGTATAGCCGCGATGCACCACATCATTTAGCTTTTGGCGGTCAAGCTCGAACTGCCGGCGGTTTTCCCCGTGGTGATAAGCGTAGCCGTCGACCTCGATGGCAATCTTGTGCTCTTCCAAAAGGAGATCCCACCGATAGGGACCGATTTTCGCGTTGTTGAGCACTTTAAAGAAGGGCTCCAATGCACGAGTAAGAGCTCGCTCGGGCACACTATCCGCACCGATGACTGCTTTCTCTAACACCCGCCGAGTGTGTTGCGGGAACCGCCGAAAGTCCATGGAGAGCAACTTCAGCCGCTTTTCCGCGTCCCTGCCAGACAAAAACGTTTCTAAGAACTTCACCGCATGCGTTTCTTCTATGGCCTCCACCGCCTGCAGTGGATTGCAGACGTTTATCCCGTCATAGGGGAATACCCCCTTTGGGCGGGCACGGCGACCGGCATAAAAGCGCGTATCCTCTAAGCCTTTTTCGCGAATGAGCTGCAGTGGAAAGCCAGGTTTCCGCTCAAGAAGCACCATCGCTGCGGAATATCCGTCCAACGCACTGTCTGGCCAATGCCGGCTGAGCACCTGCGCTAGCTCGTATGCCGTTGGTTCACGCGGTAGGTACAGCCCCCGCGTAATTTTGATCGCCTCACCTTTGGCCGCTGCCGCTGCGCCTGCGCGGCCGACAATCTCCTCCATTTAGCCCCCTCCGATTGATTACCCCACCCCGTACTCCTCACAGTAAAGTGCCCCAACCAGTCCCGCAAGAAAACCCCGTAAGCTGGTGCGCATGCAGAACGTACAACCCACTGAAGTACCTGAAAGCGCCCAGCTCATCGACGTCCGCGAGGACCACGAGTGGAACACCGAGCATGCCCAAGGCGCCACGCACATCCCGATGGGAGACCTCGTAGAGCGCCTCGACGAGATTGACCCAGACCGCGATATCTACGTCATCTGCCATGCAGGCGGGCGCAGCATGCAGGTCTGCCAGTACCTCGAGCACGCGAAAGGCTGGGACGTCATCAACGTCGACGGCGGCACGGACGCATGGAAGGCCCAAAGCCGCCCCATGGTTTACCCAAACTAATGGGCCATAACCCATGATTTAAGTTTGCTACGGTAGGCGCGTAGTATCGTCGGCATGCCTACCTTTAACTCCGTATCGATTCCCACCTCGCTCCTAGAGTCCCCCTCCTTCCAGCTGGAGCGCCTCCGCCGCCGCACCCGCGAGGGCGTCGAGGCCGCACTACAAACGCAGAAGACCACCCTGCGCGAGTACTGGGTTCTCACCTGCCTGGTTGCGGAAGCCGCGTCCTCCCAGTCCGCACTATCGGAAACCTTGGCCATTGACGCTTCCGACATGGTGCGCCTGCTGGATTCACTGGAGTCTCGCAATTGGGTTAAGCGTGAGCGTGACTCCAAGGACCGCCGCCGCCAAATCATTGCCTCCACCAAGAAAGGCGTGAAGGCGCACAAAGAGCTCACCGTTTTGGTAGCGAAGGCCGAGGACGAAGCCCTCGACGCGTCCACCAACAAGCAGCTCAAGCACCTGCGCAAACTGGCCACCGCCATCATCGCGGCGGACACACCTGCCGATACAGAAAGCAGTGATGCTTAAATGACGGAACCCGATAATCTTCCTAGTACAGGGGGCCGCCACGCCCTGCGCACAGACGAGCCCGAGATCCCAGTAATGCCCGAGGTCCCCGAGCACTATCTCCTTGGTGATGAGGCCGCACCGGCGCGCACCCTCTGGGACATCGTTAAGACCACAGCAGAGCACTTCCCCGAGGCTGCTGCCCTCGACGACGGTGAAATCCTCACCTACGCCGAGCTGCTTGCCGACGTCTCCGCGTGGGCCACCGAACTCTACGCCAGCGGTGTGCGCCGTGGCGACCGCATCGGCATCCGCATGACCTCGGGCAAGCGCGAGCTCTACCTGGCCATCCTGGCCACGCTCGCCGCCGGCGCGGCCTACGTGCCCGTCGATGCCGACGACCCCGACGAGCGCGCCGAGATGGTCTTCGGCGAGGCCGACATCGATGGTGTGTTCACCGACGAAGGTTTCCGCATGTTGCGGGAGGGCGGGGCGCGGATGGCGCGCCCCGCGTTCGACGAAAAGGATGGCGGTGGAGATGGCGTCCCCTTCGAGGAACCGCGACCCGAAGACACCGCGTGGATCATCTTCACCTCCGGCTCAACGGGTAAGCCCAAGGGCGTGGCCGTAAGCCACCGCTCCGCGGCCGCCTTCGTTGATGCCGAGGCTGCCCTCTTTTTGGTGGATAGCCCGCACGGTCCGCTCGGTCCGGAGGACCGCGTCCTGGCTGGCCTTTCTGTAGCCTTCGATGCCTCCTGCGAGGAAATGTGGCTGGCCTGGGGCCACGGTGCCTGCTTGGTTCCGGCCCCGCGCTCGCTGGTGCGCTCCGGCATGGACTTAGGTCCCTGGCTGATTCGCCGTGACATCACGGTGGTCTCCACCGTCCCAACCTTGGCCGGCCTCTGGCCCGCCGAGGCCCTGGACAACATCCGCCTCCTCATCGTCGGCGGCGAAGCCTGCTCCCAAGAGCTCACGGACCGCCTGGCCACCGAGGACCGCGAGATGTGGAATACCTACGGCCCCACCGAGGCCACGGTCGTGGCCTGCGCGCAGCGCATGTTGCCTGGACGACCTGTCTCGATTGGGTTGCCGCTGAAGGGTTGGGATCTGGTGGTCGTCGACAAGCACGGCGTTCCCGTAAACATCGGTGAGGTAGGCGAACTCGTCATCGGTGGTGTGGGCCTGGCTGCCTACCTAGACCCGGTGAAGGATGCGGAGAAGTACGCGCCGCTGGAGTCCCTGGGCTGGGAGCGCGCCTACCGCACCGGTGACCACGTGCGCCTGGAAGAGGACGGCCTGTACTTTGTGGGCCGCGTCGATGACCAGGTCAAGATTGGTGGCCGCCGCATCGAACTCGGTGAGGTCGAAGCTAACGTCGCCGCGTTGCCGAACGTGTACAACTCCGCCGTGGCCGTGCAGAAGACACCGGGCGGCGAGTCCGTGCTCGTCGGCTACGTCTCCCTGGATGACCCGGATGCCGGCTTCGACCACGAGGCCGCGCACGCCCGCCTGGCGGAGTCCATGCCGGCAGCGCTCGTCCCGCGCATCTGCGTCATGGAGGAGCTACCGATTCGCACCTCCGGCAAGGTGGATAAGAAAGCCCTGCCGTGGCCGCTGCCGGGAGTGGGCGTGGAGGCAGACGGCCTCAACCCCACCGAGCAGTGGCTGGCGGAGCTGTGGGTGGACACCCTGGGTGTTTCCGTGGAGGACGTCAACGCTGACTTCTTCTCCCTCGGCGGCACCTCGCTGGCCGCGGCGACTTTGGTCGGCCGCATCCGCGAGCGCTTCCCCACCGTGGCCGTGCGCGATCTCTACGACCACCCGCGCCTGGGCTCCCTGGCGGAGCAGCTTGCCGGTGCCGAGTCCGTCGAGGACGCCGGGCCCGCGCGCGAGGTGAAGCCCGTCGGCGTCGGCACGCGCCTCGCGCAAACACTCATCCAGATCCCCGTGATGACGCTGGCCGCCACGACGTGGCTGGCCTGGCTGCTGCTGGGCTCCAACCTGGCGAACCTGCTGGGCGTGGAGTGGGCCATGACCACGCCATGGTGGCTGGTCATCCTCCTTATCGTCATCTTTGTCACCCCCATCGGCCGCATCCCCATCGGTGGTTTCGGCGCGCGGCTGATCACCGCCGGCATTACGCCCGGCGAATACCCGCGCGGCGGCTCCACGCACCTGCGCATTTGGGCAGCGGAGCGCTGGGCCGATGCTTCTGGCTCGCGCTCGATTGCGGGCGCGACGTGGGTCAATAACTATGCCCGCGCGCTGGGAGTGAAGATGGGCCGCGGAGTGGACCTGCACTCGCTGCCTCCTGTAACGGGTCTGCTAACCCTGGGCAAGCACGCCGCGATTGAGCCCGAGGTCGATCTCTCCGGCTACTGGCTCGACGGCGATATCCTGCGCGTCGGCGCCATTGAGGTCAAGGAAGGTGCTCGCGTGGGCGCGCGCTCGACGCTGCTTCCAGGCACCGTCGTGGGCAAGGATGCCCACGTCGAGGCCGGCTCCACCGTCACTGGGCGCAAGAAGATCAAGGACGGTCAGCGTTGGTCCGGCTCGCCCGCCAAGAAGGTGGGCCGCTCCAAGCATCGCTTCCCGTCGCATGCCCCGAAGCGCCGCCCGTGGTGGGTAGCCATCTACGGCGCTACTTCTATCCTGCTGGCCCTCCAGCCCATCGTGGCGCTGGCCGTGGGTGCTGCCGTGGTCGTTGCCCTCATCGCGGTGACCGAGGGCTCTGCCTTCGTCGGCTCCATCTTCTTCGCCCCGCTGGGCGCGCTTGCGGCATTCGCCACCTTCATGCTGCAAACCTGGCTAGGCGTGCGCATCCTCTCACTGGGCATCAAGCCCGGTGTGGCACCGGTGCGCTCCGCCAAGGGCTGGCGCCTGTGGGCCATCGAACGCCTCATGGACGAGGCCCGCACGCAGCTCTTTCCCATCTATGCCTCGCAGCTCACCCCAGCGTGGCTGCGTTCCTTGGGCGCGACGATTGGCAAGGACGTGGAGATTTCCACGGCCGTCATGGTGCCCAAGCTCACCGAGGTCAAGGACGGTGCGTTCCTGGCGGATGACACCATGATCGGCGGCTATGAGCTCGGTGGCGGGTGGATGCTCACGGGTGAGACCAAGGTGGGCAAGCGTTCCTTCGTGGGCAACTCCGGCATCACCGGACCCGGACGCAAACTATCGAAGAACTCACTAGTTGCCGTACTCTCCTCGACGCCGAAGAAGACCAAGTCCGGTGCTAACTGGTGGGGTTCCCCGCCGGAGCGCATGCGCCGCGTGGAGGCCCACGTGGACGGTGTGGAGGGCGAATCCCTCACCTATAACCCGGGCTTTGGGGTCAAGGCCGCGCGTGGTGCGATTGAAACCATGCGCCTGCTGGCTCCGATGACCTCGGCCATGTTGCTGGCGGGCACGTTGGCATCGCTCTACGCTCTTGCCGACGCCCTCGGCATCGCCACCGCCTGGGCCCTCGGCGGCCTCATCCTCATGGTGGCGGGCGCCATCGCGATGGCGATCACCGTGGCGGTCAAGTGGATCTGCGTGGGCACGCAGACCGCTGGCGACCACCCTCTGTGGTCCGCCTTCGTGTGGCTCAACGAGCTGCAGGACACCTTCGTGGAGGCGGTGGCCGCCCCGTGGTTCTTTACTCACACCTATGGCATGGGCGAAATCAACCAGGGCCTGCGCGCGCTGGGCGTGACGATTGGCCGCGGCGCCTGGATCGATTCCTACTGGTTCCCGGAGACGGACCTGTGCTTTGTGGGCGAAGGCGCGTCCGTCGGCCCGGGCACCGTGGTGCAAACGCACCTCTTCCAGGACCGCGTCATGAGCCTAGATACCGTCACCATCAAGGCCGGCGCTACCCTGGGCTCGCATTCGGTGGCGCTGCCGGCCTCGGTCATCGGCAGCGTGGCAACGGTTGGCCCCGGCTCCTTGGTGATGCGTGGCGACCAGGTTCCGAGCAACTCCGAGTGGCAGGGAAACCCTATCGAGCCCTGGAAGAAATAGATAAAAAAATAAAGGAGGCGGCAGGTTTACCTGCCGCCTCCTTTTATGCCTGACTCGCTAATGAGCGGTCGGGGTGCCGTGATTAGTCACCGATCTGGTCGCGACCGCGCTTGACAATCTTGTCATCCACCTGGTCAACGAGCTCGTGGTCCTTGTTGGTGTACTCAAACTTGGAGAGCACGTAGCGCATCGCGTTGATGCGGGCACGCTTCTTGTCGTTGGATTTAATGGTGATCCACGGAGACTCTTCCGTATCGGTGTAGCGGAACTGCTCCTCCTTGGCGCGGGTGTAATCATCCCACTTATCCAAGGACGCTAGGTCCATGGGCGAAAGCTTCCACTGACGGACGGGGTCAATCTGGCGAATAGCGAAGCGAGTGCGCTGTTCCTTGCGAGTCACGGAGAACCATAGCTTAGTCAGCGAAATGCCAGAGCCGAGAATCATGTTCTCCAGCATCGGCACCTCGCGCAGGAACTCTGCGTGCTGGGACTCTGTGCAGAAGCCCATGACGCGCTCCACACCGGAGCGGTTGTACCAGGAGCGGTCGAAGAAAACGATTTCACCACCGGACGGGAAGTGCTGAATATAGCGCTGGAAGTACCACGACGTGGACTCGCGCGGGGAAGGCTTCTCCAGCGCCACGGTGCGCGCACCACGCGGGTTGAGGTGCTCGTTGAAACGCTTAATGGTGCCGCCCTTACCCGCGGCATCGCGGCCCTCGAAGAGGATAATGTGGCGCTGGCCGGTTTCCTTCGTCCAGTTCTGCCATTTCAGCAGCTCAATCTGCAGGGCGCGCTTGATGGATTCGTACTCATCGCGCGTCATGCGCTCCTCGTACGGGTAGTTCTCGCGCCAAGTCTCGACAGGCGAGCCATCCGGCATGATCAGCGAGGGATCATCTTCATCAGAGTCATCGACGACGTAGCCGTCGGTCTGCGCAAGGTCGATCTCGGGGAGTTCGTCGTCTTTAATGTCAGCCATACCTTTAATTCTATCTAGGAAGCAGACATCTGGCGTGATAAAAGAAGTTGTAGCCGCGTGATTTACCCCCGTATGCCCGATGGGCGGCAGCATCCGCCCAGAATGTACGTTTCTAACAATTAGTGCCCCCAAAAGTCGGGCGAGATCTGGGGGCTTAAATGATCGTTCCGTACCCGCCGCGCGTACACGTTGGTACGTTTTCGCACGCAAGCTCATGAAACCGCCTGGTTTCGGGGGCTTATTTGCGAAAACGTACCACGCCACCGCGCTGGCCGAACTCAGTCCGGCGGCCCAGTCCTAGGCATCCGTCCGACGGCGAATTTCGGAAATGGGAAACCCCGCTGCCCAAATGGGTCAGCGGGGTTAGCGCTTAGTACTGCGTGAGCAGCGTGCTTTTTAGAGCAGGCCGATCAGCTTGGAAGCGCCGGAAGCCATGTCGCCCAGGTTGTAGAAAATGTTGAGCAGGAGGCCGATGATGCCGGAGGAAGAAAGGGTACCCATTTGAAATCTCCTTGGGATTGAAAGTGTGTGTTTAGTGCTGCCCTAAAGGGAAGCTAGTTTACTTCTTGGAGGACAGAGCCTCGAGAGCGGAGGTGTTCGGCTTAACAACGAAGGAGTCACCCTGCTGAGCAGCGCCGGAGATAGCGTCGAAGACGCCAGCGAAGCCGGTGAAGAGCTTCTTGATGCCGTCAGCGAAGGTAGCGAAGTTACCGAGCTGGTCACCGATGAAAGAAAGATCCATTGTGGTCTCCTCTTGTGAAGTCCGGGTAAAGAGATTGCCCGGAGGGGGTTTGCGGTTTTGCAGACACCCTCAGCGGGCGTCACAAGGAACTATTTTGGCACACCACTGACACATTGCAAGTGAATTCGTGGGTGATTTTTCGCGCAAAGCGCTCCGAAAATCAGAATCACTTTTCAGGTTATTAATTCATCTTCTATTAACCCAGCCTGCAACAACGCGCCTATCTGCAGAAATAGGGAGCGCTCGAAATGAAGGCTTAAGAAATCTTCCTCAGAACGTAACGTTAGCTCCCTGAACCACGATTCATAGGCTTGCTTTACAGAGTAAACTCGCGAAATATTTTTCGCCGAAGCACCCCGAATTACCCCTATTCGGGGTGCTATAAGGACACAAAAGTGTCTCAAGAGGAAGAAAGCTCCCCACGGTCAACCGTGGGGAGCTCGTAATTTGCTAAGGCCTGAAGCCGCAATGCACTTCAGGCCGGGAAGCTAAGGACTAGAAGCCCATACCGCCCATTGCGTCAGCGTCCGGCATGCCAGCGCCTGCACCGGCCGGCTCCGGCTTATCAGCCACAACCGCCTCGGTGGTCAGGAACAGGGCTGCGATGGACGCAGCGTTCTGCAGCGCGGAGCGGGTGACCTTCACCGGGTCGTTGATGCCCGCAGCCATCAGGTCCACGTACTCGCCAGAAGCGGCGTTGAGTCCCTGGCCAGCCGGCAGGGAGGCAACCTTGTCAGCGACAACACCCGGCTCCAGACCAGCGTTCTGAGCAATCTGCTTCAGCGGAGCAGAGAGTGCCTCGCGCACGATCTTGACGCCAGTAGCCTCGTCACCGGTGAGGTCCGAGAGGGAATCCAGAACCTCGGCTGCCTGCAGCAGAGCCACGCCACCACCGGCGACGATGCCCTCCTCTACGGCAGCCTTAGCGTTGCGCACGGCATCCTCGATGCGGTGCTTACGCTCCTTGAGCTCAACCTCGGTAGCGGCACCAACCTTGAGGACTGCCACGCCGCCGGCCAGCTTGGCCAGGCGCTCCTGCAGCTTCTCGCGGTCGTAGTCGGAGTCGGAGTTCTCGATCTCGGCGCGGATCTGCTTGATGCGGCCGTCGATCTGCTCCTGGGAGCCAGCGCCCTGAACGATGGTGGTCTCATCCTTGGTCACGACGACCTTGCGTGCCTGGCCGAGGTACTCGATCTCAGCGGTCTCCAGGGAGAGGCCAACCTCTTCGGAGATGACCTGACCGCCGGTGAGGATAGCCATGTCCTGCAGGGTGGCCTTGCGGCGGTCGCCGAAGCCCGGAGCCTTCACAGCAACGGACTTGAAGGTGCCGCGGATCTTGTTGACCACGAGGGTGGACAGGGCCTCGCCCTCGACATCCTCAGCGATAATCAGCAGCGGCTTGCCGGTCTGCATGACCTTCTCCAACAGCGGGACGAGGTCCTTGATGTTGGAGATCTTGGAGGAGACCAGCAGGATGTACGGATCCTCAAGGACTGCCTCCTGGCGCTCCATATCGGTAGCGAAGTAGCCAGAGATGTAGCCCTTGTCGAAGCGCATACCTTCAGTGACCTCAAGGTCAACGCCGAAGGTGTTGGACTCCTCAACGGTAATAACGGAATCCTTGTTCACGGAGCCGTTACCCACGGTGTACATAGCCTCGGCGATCTTCTCGCCGATTGCCGGGTCAGCGGCGGAGATGCCTGCGGTGGTGGCAATCTCTTCCTGGGTCTCTACTTCCTTTGCGGAGGAAAGCAGGGAGTCAACAACCTTCTTGGTAGCGGCCTCGATGCCGCGCTTGATGCCCATTGGGTTGGAACCAGCAGCTACGTTGCGCAGGCCCTCACGCACGAGAGCTTGTGCCAGAACGGTAGCGGTGGTGGTGCCGTCACCGGCGACGTCATCGGTCTTCTTGGCTACTTCCTTGACCAGCTCAGCGCCGATCTTCTCGTACGGGTCCTCGAGCTCGATCTCGCGCGCGATGGAGACACCGTCGTTAGTAATGGTCGGAGCGCCCCAGGACTTCTCCAGGACGACGTTGCGACCCTTGGGGCCGAGGGTGACCTTGACGGCGTCAGCAAGCGTGTTGAGACCACGCTCGAGGCCGCGACGTGCCTCTTCATCGAAGGCAATAATCTTTGCCATGTGTTTGTGCTCCTTAAGCTTTGTTGAGGACGACACTCACGTCTGATCTATGACGGACGCCCGCGACGGCACGGCTGGCGAGTGTTCTCCAGCCCCAACCACATAGATGATTCTGTTTATTTCTGGCACTTGCCATGTGGAAGTGCTAGCGACCATTCTGACACTCAGCCCCCGCGACTGCAAGGTTCAACACGAACGCTATAAGCGAACGGGCGGTGCATAAGCACCGCCCATCAAAGTAAACTGCCCGCTAAATCGAACCGCCCGTTAAACCGAACCGCTCATCAACACGAAACCTTTATCGCGTTTAAGACGCAGCCTTCTTCGCCGTCCACTTGTAGGCCGCAGCAATACCGCCAACAAAGAGGATGACGCCGACGAACTTGGCTGCCGTCCCGCCCTCGAAGATCTCCAGCGGGGACTCGCCGGCCGAGGCCGCGATGATACCCGCGTTGACCACGCCAAAGAGGGACTCGCCCACGATGAGGCCAGTAGCCAGCAGCGTACCCATGCGCTTGACAAAATCCGGCTTGGACTGGCGGGCTGCCCAACGATTGTAGAAGTAACCCAAGAAGGCACCAATCGGCACCACAACGGTGATGGCTGCCGGCAGGTACATGCCCATGCCCACGGCCAGCGGCGACAGAGAGTACTTGTCGGTGAAGTAGCGCAGGCACTCGTCCACGATGATGATGACGGCACCAATTGCCGCGCCCAGACCGATGAGATCCCATGGCAGGGAGTTATCGAAAATACCGGAGGCCACCGAGGACATCAGTGCGGCCTGCGGTGCAGCCAGCGCATCCTCGCCAGCGCCCTCCATGCCCTGGAAGCCAAAGCCGGTGAGCATGACCTGCAGAATCGGCGGAATCACCAGGGAACCGAAAAGGACACCGATGATGAGTGCTACCTGCTGCTTCCATGGCGTTGCCCCAACCAGCTGACCAGTCTTGAGGTCCTGCAGGTTGTCATTGGAAATAGTCGCAATGCCGAAGACAATGGCCGCGGTAAACAGCGTGTAAGCCACCAGCGAGAGCGGTTCCGCATCCGTACCGCGGGTCACGGTGGCAATCAGCAGCGCCGCGGCGATGACCGCGATGATGCCAATAGAGGAAATCGGCGAGTTAGAGGCACCAATCAGGCCAGCCATGTAGCCGCACACCGACGCGATAACGAGGCCCACCAGCAAGGTGAAGAGCACGGAGACCGTGATCAGGACGGCCATGTGATCGTGAATATCGGTACCGCGCACGAAGTTCCACAGCAAAAGTCCAATCGGAATCATCAGGACCAAGATGGTGCCAATGACATAGGGCGCTGGAATATCGCGCTCCTCCACTGCCACTTGCTGGCCATCCTTGCGGTTGCGGGAGGAGGCGAAGGACTCAGCCATGCCCTTGGCAATCGGACCCGTAATCTTAATCAGCGTCCACACGGCAGCGATGGCCATGGTGCCCACGCCGATGAAGCGGATCCTATCGGAGAAGACCGTATCGACGGTCTCCATGATGGCGGCCGGATCTCCCAGACCCTCACCACCGGTGAGGATGGGCAGCAGGATGAGGTAGGAAATAACCACGCCGACGAGCATGGCGATACCGACGGCCAGTCCGACAAGGTGGCCCACGCCGACCAGCGCCAGCGACAGGGAGGTGCCTAGCGTCGTCGCACCTGAGCCGAATTTGAAGTAGGTGGCCACCTCGGAGGCAGCCGCTTTCATTGCTGCCAGTAAAGCCATAAACGCGGAGAGGATGCCGCCAAAGACGATGACGCGCAGGCCCTTCGCGTTTTCCTCGTGGGCGGCTTCGCCGTCCTCACCGGAGCTATCGCCCACCTTGAGGACCTCGGCCGCGGCCACACCCTCCGGGTAGGGCAGGTCCGAGCCCGTCACCAGCGCGCGGCGGAGCGGGATGGAGTACATCACGCCGAGCACACCACCGATGGCGCACACCGCGGCGGTATCGATGAAGGAAAAGCCCTGCCAGTAGCCCACCATCACCAGGCCTGGGAGCACGAAGATGATGGCGGACAAGGTACCGGCTGCCGACGCGATGGTCTGCACAATGTTGTTCTCTTTGACGTTGTGCCCGGCAAAGCGGCGCAGCACCGCCATGGAAATCACGGCGGCAGGAATGGACGTGGCAAATGTCAGGCCTACTTTAAGGCCGAGATACACGTTGGCGGCAGTAAAGATCAGAGTGATAAGTCCACCGATAATAATGCCGCGCAGCGTGAGCTCGCGGAGCGTGGACTGGGAACCTTCGGCGGTCGTCGTCGCCATGTCAGGTCCTTTCTAAGGAATAGTTACTAGAACCCGGGATATATTACTCCCTACTTGTCGATAGACCGATTCGGGGATACGAGTAGGTTGGAGGGCATGACCAAGATTTCTGAGTTTGTCAGCAACGACCGAGATACCATTTTCCAGCAGCTCAAGGAGCTCGTCTCCTTCAATTCCGTCCACAACGAGCCGGGTCTAGAGGAGGAGACCGCGAAGGCAGCGGAGTGGGTTCACGCCGCGCTTGTCGACGTCGGCTTCACCCCCGAAGCCATCACCACCGCTGATGGTTCCACGGCGATCGTCGCCAAGCGCCCCGGCAAGGAAGGCGCGAAGACGGTGCTGCTCTACTCGCACTATGATGTCGTGCCCGCCGGCAACCCGGAGGCCTGGGGCTCCGATCCCTTCACGCTGACCGAGCGCGATGGCCGCTGGTACGGCCGCGGCGCCGCGGACTGCAAGGGCAACGTCGCTATGCACCTAGCGGCCCTGCGCGCACTCGACGCTCACGGTGGAACCGACCTCAACCTCACCGTGCTTATTGAGGGTTCTGAGGAACGCGGCGGCGAGGGCCTGTCCGCACTCATCGAAGAGCGCCCGGAGCTCTTTGCTGCCGACGCCATCCTCATCGCCGACGCCGGCAACGCCAAGGTGGGTGTGCCGACGCTGACGACCTCCCTGCGCGGTGGCTCGCAGATCAACGTCAAGGTCTCCACCCTCCACTCGGCTGTGCACTCCGGCCAGTTCGGCGGCGCGGCTCCCGACGCTGTCAAGGCGCTCATGCGCGCGCTGGATTCCCTGACGGATGAGTATGGCCGCACGACTATCGACGGCGTCGATTGCGAGGGCACCTGGCCGCTGGCCGAGGGCCAGGACACCGCTTACAGCGAGGAGAACTTCCGCGCCGACGCGCAGATGCTTGAGGGCACCGAGGTCATGGGCGCGAAGGACCCGGCCGGTGCCACCGCCATCGCGGATATGATTTGGGCCCGCCCGGCGATTACCGTCACCGGCTTTACCTCCACCCCGGTGGCCGAGGCCGTCAACGCCGTGCCCGCTACCGCTGAGGCCAATATCAACCTGCGCACCCCCGCCACCATGGATCCCCGCGCCACCGCGGAGGCCGTGGCCGAGCACCTGAAGAAGCACGTCCCGTGGGGCGCACACATCGAGGTCACCATCCTGGAGGCCAACCTGGGATTCGAAACCGATCCGGCAAAGCCCGCCGTGGCTCTGCTCGGCGAGTGCCTCGGCGAGGCTTTCGGGGCCGAGACCATCACCCAGGGCATGGGCGGATCCATCCCGCTGACCGTGGAGCTGCAGGAGAAGCACCCGAATGCCGAGATCGCGCTCTTTGGCGTCGAGGAGCCGCAGTGCACCATCCACTCCGCCAATGAGTCGGTCGACCCGAGCGAAATTGAAAAGATCGCCATCGCTGAAGCACTCTTCCTCCAGCGCTTCGCCTAGGCACCAGCCCAACGCCCAGCCACAAGATCCGCCGGGCGTTGGTCTCCCTTCTCCTGAGCTAGGCGGTTGGCGAGGTGGCGGAACGCCAACAGGAGACGCATATATAACTGTATGAAACGAAAATGTGAAAACTGGGATTTCAGACTGTATCGTGAGCATTAGTGAACGCCCGCCAGCGCGGTGGGTTTAACCCAGTCCCCCGACAAGGAAAGGACGCCACCGCAACCTCGTGCTCACTCTCTTTTGCGCCTTGGTCGTAGCATCCATCGCCGCTCCATTCCTCATTTTCTACCTTGGCCGCCGCGCCTTCGGGCTCTTGGCAATCGCCCCTGCGGTCGGCTTCTTCTGGGTACTCCAGCAGCTCACTACTGGCACGCTACGCAACGGCAACCAGCTGGCTTATGACCTCAACTGGATGCCAGCCGCGCACCTCAATATCAGCTTCCGCATGGACGCGCTTTCCGCGTTATTCAGCCTCATCATCTTGGGAGTAGGCGCGCTGGTCTTGCTTTATTGCTGGGGCTATTTCGACCATCCTCGGCGCCGCCTTGCCCTCTTCGGTGGCCAGATGGTGGGCTTTGCCACGGCCATGTATGGCCTGGTCATTTCCGATAATTTCCTGCTGCTCTACGTCTTCTGGGAAATCACCTCCCTGCTGTCTTTTCTCTTGGTGAGCTATTACGGCGAGCGCGCCTCGTCGCGTCGATCAGCGCAGCAGGCGCTCATGGTGACCGTTCTAGGCGGCCTCGCCATGCTGGTCGGTATCACCCTCCTCGGCCGCCAGACCGGCGCGTGGTCTTTCAGCGGTATCGCCGCCACCGAAGACCTCGCCAACACCCCCTACCTCACCGTGGCGATCGTGCTGATTCTCTGCGGTGCGCTCTCCAAGTCCGCCATCGCCCCGGCCCACTTCTGGCTGCCCGGCGCCATGGCCGCGCCGACCCCAGTCTCGGCTTACCTGCACTCCGCAGCGATGGTGAAGGCCGGTATCTACCTCGTCGCGCGCCTTGCTCCCTCGGTGCATGACATTCCTACCTGGCACCTCGTGGTCATCCCCCTGGGCGCCTTCACCATGCTGCTCGGCGGCTGGATGGCGCTCAAGCAGCGTGACCTGAAGCTGGTTTTGGCTTATGGCACCGTCTCACAGCTGGGTTTTATCACCGCCATCATCGCCATCGGATCCCGCGAGGCCATGCAGGCAGGACTGGCGCTAACGTTCGCGCATTCCCTCTTCAAGGCTGCGCTCTTCATGATCGTCGGTGCTATCGACCATTCGACGGGAACGAGGGACATCGACAAGCTTGCGGGCCTGGGCAGGAAGAGCCCCGCGCTGTATGTCCTAGCTATCCTCCCCGCGATGTCCATGGCGGGCATTCCACCGCTGCTGGGCTTCGTGTCCAAGGAAGCCACGCTGGAAGCCATCATGGGCGAGGAGCTGCTCGTCGGCATGCCGCGCAACATGCTACTCGTTGCCGTCGTCGTCGGCTCCGCGCTGACGATGGCCTATGCCCTGCGCTTCTTGTGGGGCGCGTTCTCCTCCAAGGGGCAGGAAGAGCCTTCGGAGGCAGTGGCACACATGCACCACATCGGCCCCTTCCTGTGGATCCCGCCGACGGTGCTGACCTTGCTCACCATCTTCTTTGGCCTGCGGCCGCTGCCGCTATCCCACGGCATCACGCAGCACCTGGACAACACTTTTGGGACGGAGCAGGCTTCCGAACTAGCCCTATGGCATGGCTTCACCATCGCGCTGCTGCTTTCCGTGGTCATTGTCGCCGCCGGTTTCCTCCTGCACTGGCAGCGCCAGGCGCTCACGAAGGCCCAGTTCACCTACCCGGCCCTGGGCTCGGCAGATGATTCCTACGACGCCGTGATCAACGCCCTACGCCAGCTTTCCCTGCGCATCACCGCCTCCACCCAGCGCGGTTCGCTGCAGTTCAACCTCACGGTCATTTTCGCTACGCTCATGGTGCTGCCCATCGTCATGCTCATCAACGGTGATATCACCAACGTGCACATGATCGTGGCTGAGAACCCTTGGCAGGCCATCGCTGCGGTGATCATCATCATCGCTGCTGTCGCAGCCACCGTGCTGGATAACCGCCTCTCGGGCGTCATCCTCGTCGGCGTGACCGGCTACGCCTTGTCTTTCATCTTCGCGCTACAGGGCGCGCCGGATTTGGCACTGACGCAGCTGCTTGTGGAGACCATCATCATGGTGCTCTTCATGCTGGTACTGCGCCGCATGCCGGCCAATACCGAGTGGAAGCAGGAGCCCAAAACCGGTCGCTTGCGCGCCTGGCTGGCAGTCGGCGTGGGCCTGGCCGTCACCGTGATCGGTATGTTCGCTATCAACGCCCGGCGCGAGGAGCCCATCTCGCACTACATGCCGGAGTTGGCCAAGGAGATTGGCCACGGTGCCAACACGGTCAACGTCCTGCTCGTGGACCTGCGTGCGTGGGATACCTTTGGCGAGATCACGGTGCTCGTCATTGCCGCAACGGGTATTGCCTCGTTGATTTTCCGCACGCAAAGCTTTACCCGTGCCTCCCGCCGCCCGACCTTGCAGGTCACTGGGCGCCGCTGGCTGGCTGCAGGCGTGGAATCGGAGAAGGCGCTCAACCGCTCGCTCATGGTGGACGTGAGCACCCGTATTCTCTTCCCCTCGATGATGGTGCTGTCCCTGTACTTCTTCTTCGGCGGCCACAACGCCCCTGGCGGCGGTTTTGCTGGCGGCCTCGTGGCAGCCTTGGCGCTGATTCTGCGCTACCTAGCTGGCGGCCGCGAGGAGCTCGAAGAGGCGCTGCCACTCGACGGCGGCCGCACCATGGCGGTAGGCCTGCTGTTCTCCCTCAGCGCCGTCATCACCCCGATGCTCCTGGGCTATCCACCACTGACCTCTGGGTACACGAAGATCGGCGTACCGCTCATCGGTGATGTTTCCTTGCCGTCGGCGCTCATTTTCGACGCCGGTGTCTACCTCATCGTCGTCGGTCTCACGCTCTATGTCTTGTCTTCCTTGGGTGCCAAGCTCGATGAGGAAGAAGAGATGCGTAAGCAGCGCGCCCGCGACCGCGCCCGTTCCCTGTCACGCCGGGCGAAAGAGAAAGAAACCACTGCCACCGCAGAGAAAGGACACGCCTAATGGATGCCAACCTCATGCTCCTGCTCGCTGCGGGCGTGCTCTGCGGCGCCGGGGTGTACTTATTGCTAGACCGCGCCATGACCAAGATGCTGCTCGGCATCTTGCTGCTGGGCAATGGCGCGAACCTCTTCATGCTCATGGCTGGCGGCAAGGCGGGCTCACCGCCAATCGACGGCCGGACCTCCTTGCCCTATGGCGAGGACATCGCCGATCCACTGGCCCAGGCGATGATCCTCACGGCCATCGTCATTTCGATGGCACTGACTGGCTTTATCCTCACCTTGGCCTACCGCCAATATCGCTACCGCACCGCGGACGTGATTGAGGATGACACCGAGGACGCCGCCATCGCCGCGATTGCCTCACGTCCGGGCAACGCCTCGGCTGCCCCCGACCATGACGCCTCCAATGACCCGACCACCGGCCGCAACACCAAGGAAGGCGATAAATTTGGCCCCGAATTCTTCGAGGCTCCCGTGAAGGAGGCCACCGATGAGTGAGACCATCTCACCCCTGGTGGATCTGCTGCTGCCCTATATCAGCTACCTGATCCCCCTGCCGATCATCATCCCGGCCTTGGCTGCCGCGCTAGCGATGCTTTGTGCACGCAATGCCAATGCGCAGCGCCGCATCGCTTTCTTCTCCCTGCTCACGCTCGCCACCGTGAATGCCGCTCTGATTTTCATCGCGGATACCACCGGCATTCAAACCCTGCAGGTGGGCGGCTGGGACGCCCCAGTGGGCATCACGCTGGTGGCGGACCGTTTGTCCACGGTCATGCTCTTTACCTCCTCCGTCGTCCTGTTCTCCGTCATGTGGTACGCCATTTCACAGGGCGTACGCGACGGCACTAAGGACGAGCCGGTGGCGACCTTCCTGCCCACCTACATGTTGCTAACCATGGGCGTGAACGTGTCCTTCCTGGCCGGTGACTTGTTCAACCTCTACGTGGGCTTCGAAATCTTCCTCGTGGCCTCCTATGTGCTGCTGACCCTCGGCGCCTCGCCCGCGCGCGTGCGGGCCGGCGTGGGCTACGTCATGGTCTCCATGGCCTCCTCGCTCATCTTCGTACTGGCCTTGGCTTATATCTACGCCACGGTGGGCACGATGAACATGGCCCAGATTGGCATCCGGATGGAGGATATCCCGGCGGGCACCCGCTCCGCAGTGTTCGCCGTGCTGCTCATTGCCTTTGGTATTAAGGCGGCCGTCTTCCCGTTGGATGCCTGGCTGCCGGACTCCTACCCCACCGCACCCTCCCTCGTCACCGCGGTCTTCGCGGGCCTGCTCACCAAGGTTGGTGTCTACGCCATCATTCGCGCGCGTACCTCAATCTTCACCGATGGAGGGCTGGACGGCCTGCTCATGTGGGTCGCGCTGGCCACGATGCTCGTGGGCATTTTGGGTGCTATCGCCCAATCGGATATCAAGCGATTGCTGTCCTTCACGCTGGTCAGCCATATCGGCTATATGATCTTCGGCGTTGCCCTCGGAACCGCGCAAGGTTTGTCGGGCGCCATTTTCTACGCCGTGCACCACATTCTGGTCCAGACCGCGCTCTTCTTGGTGGTAGGCCTCATCGAACGCCAGGCCGGCACTTCTTCGCTGCGGCGCTTGGGCTCGCTGATTTATACCGCGCCCCTCATCGCTATTTTGTACTTCATCCCGGCCATGAACCTGGGTGGCATCCCTCCCTTCTCCGGCTTCCTGGGCAAAATCATGCTGCTCCAAGCCGGCGCGAACGAGGGCTCGTGGATGTCCTGGGTCCTCATCGGCGGCGCGGTGGTCACCTCCCTGCTCACCTTGTATGTCATGGTGCTCGTCTGGGCCAAGGGCTTCCTGCGTGACCGCGGCGACGCCCCCGAGGGCAACCTCGCCATGGTGCGTCCTTCCCCGCTGGGCGAGGTCACTGAGTACGTCGAGTTGGAAGAGCGCGACGACGTCGGCCGCGTGCCCTTCGGCATGCTGGCCTCCACGTCCCTACTCGTCATCGCTTCGGTGTCGATGTCCTTCCTGGCGGGCCCCATCTCCGGTGTCACCACCCGCGCGGCCACCTCGGCGCAGGATGATTCCATCTACCGTTATGCCGTGCTGGGTGATTCCGCCGAGGCCCCGACGCGCCACCTAGACCCCGCCGAGCGCTACGAGGAGGGCGCGGATTCCCGCAAGAACCGGAGCGAGCCCATCCCGGATCCGGAGCCGGTGGCGCCGACAACGAGGACGTCGCCAAGCGCCACGCCCGCTCTGCCCACCACCGTGCGCAAGGATGAAAAGGAGGTATCGCGATGAGATTTGCCGGGATTAAGCACCGCTTCCGGCCCTGGTTCATGGTGTGGATCATCGTCATGTGGTGCATGCTCATGGGCGAAGTCACCGTGGCGAACCTGGCAGGCGGGCTGCTTGCCAGCCTGTTCATCGTCTTCGCGCTACCGCTGCCGGCCATGCCCGTGGCAGGAATTTCGGTGAGCTGGGGCAAGCTTTTCATCTTCATGGCGCAGTGGTTTGTGGAGCTAATGGAAGCTTCCCTCAAGGTTGGCTGGCTGGCGGTGCGCCCGCAGGAAGTGCCGAAGACCGCAATTGTGAAGTTGCCGATGCGCGTGGAGAACGAGTTCGTTCTCGCGCTGGCGGTGAGCTTGTATAACCTGCAGCCGGGCGGCACGGTGTCCGATATCGATATTGCCAACCGCATGCTCACCATCCATCTCCTCAACGCTGACTCTGAGGAACACTTGGAGCGGGAGATCGCGGCGGTGCGCAAGCTGGAAGCCGATATGATTGCCATCTTCGAAAGGAGCCACCCCTGATGGATACTGACGTGTATAACATCCTGCTCACTGTGGCCGCGGGCTTCCTCGTGGTGGCCTTCCTCATCACCACGTGGCGCATCGTCATCGGCCCCAACTCGCTCGACCGGCTCATCGCCATGGACGGGCTCGTGGCCATGTTCCAATGCGCCCTGGCCACCTATATCTGTTGGACATTGGACACCACAGTCTCCAACGCGATGCTGGTCGTGGCGCTCCTCGGATTCATTTCGACGGTCTCCGTTACTCGCTTCAGGAAGAGGGATTCATGAGTTACGCACTGATTGCCGATGTCCTCTCCATCATCCTCATCCTCGTCGGCTCGATACTCATTTTGGCGGCCGCGATTGGAGTGGCACGGTTTGGGGACACGATGGCGCGCGTGCATGCCATCGCTAAACCACAGACCACGGGGCTCATCTTCACCATTCTGGGCGCCATCATCAAGGTGACGGGTTCGGAGAGCTTCAGCGTGGCTGAGCGCGGCGACTTGGGCATCCTGGTGCTGCTTGTCCTTTTCGCCATGATCACCAGCCCGGTGACCGCACAAAGAACCACGCGTATCGCTCGCCGCGAGGGCCTGTACGGCACGCCGGATTCGATGCTGCGCAACGAGGCCCCCGCCGCGCGTTCCCTGCGCCGAAAGTAAGGACACGGGCCCCTTCTCCCAGGAAAAGAGGGAGCATTAATATAGGCTGCAAAAGGCAATAATAGGTGCTCATTCGAGGAGAGTCGACGTGAAAAAGCTGCAAGGCGTACCAACGATATGCGCTGTCCTTGCACTGGGCATCGCTGTGATGGTGTACAAGTTCAGCCAATACGATGGACCCCACTCCTTCACCTACATCCTCCCCTTCGACCTCTCCATCTACCGCATGGCGGGCGAGGACCTCAACGCGGGCGGCCTGCTTTACGACGCCCCCTATATCTTCCAATTCCCCTTCACCTACCCGCCGTTCGCGGGCCTGCTGTTCAAGGTTTTGCCCTTCTTCAGCAAGGGTGCGCTGACCATTATCTGGCCCTCGCTCATGTTCCTAGCGGTGCTGGCGATCGTCGTCATGATCTTCCGCGAGCGGGGCGTGAAGATGACCCCGGCCGCGGTACTCGTCGCCGTGCTGCTCACCGCGCTCACCCCGGCGAATGAGGCGATGCACGGGTCGCTGTACTACGGGCAGGTCAACGTCTTCTTGATGCTGCTCGTGGCCTTGGATTTCCTGCCGCTTAAGCACCGCCTGCCGGGCGTGGGAATTGGACTGGCCGCGGGCATCAAGCTGACCCCGGCCTATATGGGGCTGGCCTTGCTTTTTGAGAAGCGCTGGTGGGCCGCCGCGGGGGCGGTCATCACCTTCTTGGTGACCGTGGTGCTCGGCTTCCTCTTCGTACCCGATGCGATGGATTTCTGGACCGATGCCATGTTCAATTCTTCCCGCGTGGGCGAGCATGCCAACCCCGGAGCAAAGTCGCTGCGCTCGCTTATGTTCCGCGAGCTCGGCATCGATGGCGGCATCTGGTGGCTGTTGGCGGTCATCGTGGTCTTCGCGCTTACCTGCCTGGCGCTGCGCACCGCATACCTGCGCGGCAACCGTACCGCGGCCTTCGCGCTAACGGGCCTGAGCACCTGCTTGGTCTCCCCCTTCTCGTGGTACCACCACTTCGTGTGGACCATCCCCTTCGTGGTCATGGTCTTCGTATCAGTCAACCAGGCGCTAACTGCACGGCTATCCGGGAAGTTCGGCGAGCAGCTCGCCGGCCTTGCCTCCGTGGCGGCCCTGTTCGTGGTGTCGCTGCCCTTCATGTCGGTCCCGGTGTGGTTCACCATGTCCACGGCCAACCTCGACGCGATCGAATCCTTCCAGCCGTGGGCGACCTCGCTGTGGACGCTGTCTTGTATCGCCTTTATCGCCGTCTACGCCGTGTGGGGCTTCGTCGCGCCGCGCAAGCGTGCCGTGGAGAAGAGCTAGGGGCGGTTCGCCAGGTCTTGACAAGGTACGTTTTCGTAAATAGTGGCTCGAAAACTCGTGTTCTACAAGGCTTATTTACCAATCTGTACCTTCGCCCCCTAGGGCTTAGCCCTCAGCGAGCGGCAAGAGCTGCTCCATCTCATCCGCGGTGGCCTTGACCACCTTCTGCCAGCTGCCGGTCTCCTCATACAAGCGGCGTTGGCGCTCATAGCCCGCACCAGAATCGATGATCTCCTGCACCAGCTGCAGCTCCCGGGCACAGCCTAGTTCTTCTGAGAGCGGGGCCAGCTCCACCAACAGATCCGCCAGCTCATCTTTGATCCAGCGCTCATCGGTCTCGCGCGAGGTGATGACCAGCGCGTCCATGCCATAGCGCGCACCGCGCCACTTGTTCTCCGCCACGTGCCACGGCTGGAGGGTTGGCAGCTTTTCGCCCGCATCGATCATGCGGTCATAGTGCACCACCAGGCAGTGCGTGAGCGCCACGATGGCGGAGAGCTCGCGGAGGTTGGAGGCGGCATCGGAAATGCGCACCTCCACCGTTCCCCACTTCGAGGCCGGGCGGACGTCGAAGTGCATCGAGCCGGTGTGGTTGATGACCCCCGAAATGGCCTGGTCCCGCATGTAGGACTTCCACTGCTCCCAGTTTTCAAATTGGTAGGGCATGCCCGCGGTAGGCAGCTGTTGGTAGAGCATCGTGCGGTTGGAGGCGTAACCGGTATCGAGCCCCTCCCACCCCGGCGAGCAGGCGGAAATGGCCAGCAGGTGGGGGTACTTCGTCATCAGCGCATTGATGATGGGCCACACGCGTTCCTCATGGCTGATGCCGACGTGCACGTGCGTGCCCCACAGCAGCATCTGCTGGCCCCAGTACTGGGTGCGGTTAATGATTTCGGAGTAGCTCTCCTTGGAGGAAACCGGGTTCTTGCGGAAGTCCGTAAAAGGGTGTCCGCCCGAGGCCCAGAGGCGCACGTCCATAGAATTAGCCGCTTCACGCACTGCGCTTAGCGACGTCTGCAGGTCCCCCATCGCCTCCGGCACCGTCCGGCATACCCCGGTCACCAGCTCCACCGTGTTCTGGAGGAATTCCTTTTCCAAGTGGATGTCGGGGTGAGCGGCGTGTACGTGGTCAATGAGCTCCGCACCACGCGGCACGAGGTCCCAAGTCACTGGGTCAACGAGGGCGACTTCCCACTCCACGCCCAGGGTGGGCTCAGGCGAGCGGGCGAAGTTCTCTTCCGGAATATTCACCCATTCATCCTATCCACCAACAGGGTGAATTTAATAAGTTTTTATTCCTTAGGCCTGGGGAACGGCGAGGACCACGACGACGGCATCGCCCTTAGTGTAATCCCCGGTCAGCTCGGCCGGGTAAGGCGCAATGGCTTCCGCCGGAACATTGCCGCCGTAGTACTGGGCGGCGACTTCCTTGGCCAGGTTCTCGGCCGCCGCATCACCCTGCGGGAAGAAGATGGTGGTCTGCGGTGCGACGAGGACGTCGCCGCTGATGTTGCCTACCTCGGCCACCTTGAATTTTTCGGTCTTGAGGCGCTCTGCCTCGTCAGCGGCGTAGTTGGCGCGGCCGGAGTTGTTGAAAACGTTGACGGGGATCTCCGCCTGCGGGCGGTCAGAGTTGCCTACGGCGGCGCCCGCCTCAGCGTTCTCTTCGCGGTTCTCCTTGCGCTCCGCGCCGGCCTGGTCAGCGTTCTCCGAGTCGGCGTCGGCATCAGCCGGGCGCTCGTGCTCGGCGGCGTCCTTGTTCTTGTCGGCTTCGCCCTCCGCACCGCCGGTAGCAGCATCACCTTCAACGCCACCGGTGGCGGGACCGGAGACGGCGGCGTCGTTGGCGGGCGCATCCTGCGCGGTGTCCTCGGAACCATCCGAGGTCATGGCGTAAAGAGCCCACATGCCGAGCATGACGGCCACGGCGATGAGCACCATGGCAACACCACGCAGCGGGAGCTTGCTAGCGGAGGCCGGGGCGGCGGCAGCCGAATCGGAATCGGCGGCGTGGCGCGCGCGGTCAGCGGACGAGGCAGAGTTTTCCGGATTCACATTAGTCACACTGGCAACTCTAGTATCTATGGGCCTCAGTCCGGTGCATTGTCGTGTGCGGCGCGCCGGACGCCCTCGCGGGCGTCGCGAAGCCGGCGCAAACGCGTCACCAACAACGGGTAGGAAGCATGCGCGGCGGGGTTATCAAGGAGCACGTTAAGGCGTTGGTGGTAGCGCACCGGAGTAATGTCCAGCTGCGCACGGATGGCCTCCTCCTTGGCGCCGATATCGCGCGGGGCGTGGGACTCGAAGTCCAAAATCGCGGCGTCTAGGTCTGACAGGGAGTGCATGCTTAGACTGTATGCCATGACTATTCGTCCCATCGTTATCCACGGCGACCCGGTCCTCCACAATCCCACCGAGCCGGTCACTGAAGCCATCGACTCCCCCGAGCTACAGGAGCTCATCGCGGACATGCACGAGACCATGGATGCCGCGCACGGAGTAGGCCTAGCCGCCAACCAGATCGGCGTGAACAAGCGCCTCTTTGTCTACCACTGCCCCGACACCGACGGGCCAGATGGCACCGAGCTTCCCGAAGGCGGCATGCGGCGCGGCTGCGTGATCAACCCGGTGCTGGAAACCTCCGAGATTCCGGAAACCATGCCGGCCGACGACGGCTCCGAGGACGAAGGCTGCCTCTCCGTTCCGGGCGAGGGCTTCCCCACCGGCCGCGCTGACTGGGCGCGTGTGACCGGCAAGAATGAAAAGGGCGAGGACATCTCCATCGAGGGCTATGGTTTCTTCGCGCGCATGCTGCAGCACGAAACCGGCCACCTCGACGGCTTCGTCTACACCGACGTGCTCACCGGCCGCTACAAGCGCCAGGCCAAGAAGGCTATTAAGCGCAACGGCTGGACCGAGGCCGGGCTTACCTGGCTGCCAGGCGAGGACGAAGATCCCTTCGGGCACGACGACTAATGTCCCGCATCTTCCGCTCCGATTCCGTCCAGGTGGGCGAGCGCGTGGTGGCCCGGCGCGATTTCGGCGGCGTGCACAGTGATGTCATCGGCCACGTGCTCAGCCTGGAGCCGCTGGTCATCCGCCCCCAGGAAGTCGGCGGCTACCCCTCTTCGCTCGACGCAGTGGAGATTCCGCCGGAGCAGCTCAAGATCATTAAGCGCCTCTCCCCACGTACCGTCCGCAATTCCGATATCCGCGCCGTCGAGGTGGCCACCGCGGCCGCCTTCCCCGGCAAGGAGCACACGTGGACGTCTGATGGCCAGTGGCTCCTGCGCGCGGGTGATGGCGTGACGGGCCGCTCAAACTCCGCGATTCCGCTGGGCCCTTCCGCGGGATTTCTGCCGGTACCGATGGAGGAGATCGACGCGTTTTATGCGCGCCACGATCTTCCTGTGCGCTTGGCCATCCCGGAGCGCATCGGCGCCTCCGCAGAAAAGCTCGTGGCGGCCGAACCCGAAGCCTGGGAGCTCGAGCCGGAAATCCTAGTGATGGTGCGTGATGTGGCGGATCTCCCAGAACCGGAAGAGGTCACCTTCCGCATCGATGCGCAGCCCGATTCCGAATGGCTCGATCTCTACCACTTCCGCGGCCAAGCTCTACCGCCTTTAGCCTTGGAATACCTGCGAAGCCACATCGAGGGAACGATGGGCTTCGGGCGCCTCCTCTCCCCTACGGGCGAAACCATCGCTATTACGCGCGGCACCCTAACGGAATCCGGGGACGGCACCGTGTGGCTGGGTTACTCCGCCGTGGAAGTGGCCGAAGGTTGGCGCCGCAAAGGATTGGGCACCGCCTTGGGCGCGCACATGCTGGCCTGGGGCAAGGCCCAGGGTGCGGAGAAGGCCTACCTGCAGGTCGTAGCCCATAATACGGCTGGGATCCGGCTCTATGAGAAGCTCGGCTTCCTCGAGCAGCACCGTCACCGTTACGCCCACCGTCTACCTCAAGTACCCTAAACCACATGCGCATCGCTACCTGGAACATCAACTCCGTTCGCACCCGCGCTCAGCGCGCGGTGGATCTGCTGGCCAAGCACGACATCGACGTGCTCTGCCTGCAAGAAACCAAGGTGGCGGATGCGAAGTTCCCCCGCGAGCCTTTCGAGGAAGCCGGCTACCACGTGACCTGCCACGGGCTGAACCAGTGGAATGGCGTGGCCATCCTGTCCAAGGAAGAACCGGAAGAGGTCCAGACCTTCTTCCCCGGCCAGCCTGGGTTCCACAAAGACCCCACTAAGGAGCAGGCGCGCGAGGCCCGGGCGCTATCGGCCCGCATCCGCGGGATTGAGATGTGGTCCCTCTACGTTCCCAACGGGCGCGACATCACGGACCGGCACTTCGACTACAAACTGGACTTCCTCTACTCTTTGGCGCGCTATGCGGAGACTCGGGCGCAGTCGAAACTCTTGCTCACGGGTGACTTCAACATCGCGCCGCGAGATGAGGATGTCTGGGATATGTCGCTCTTCCGCGGCAAGACGCACGTCACCGAACCGGAGCGCGCCGCCTTCCAGATGCTGGAGGAGTCCGGGCTGGTGGAAGTCACCCGCCGCTTCACTAAGGAGGAGCGCTGGACCTACTTTGATTACAAGTCCCTGCGCTTCCAGAAGAACGAGGGCATGCGCATCGATTTCCAGCTGGCCAGCGAACCCCTCGCACGCCTCGTCCAAGGAGCACAGGTGGACATGGTTGAACGCGCCGGCGACAAGACCTCCGACCACGTGCCACTAATCGCGGATTTCGATGTCCCCGATTTCGCATCGGTGTGCTAGCCTGCCATGAACCTCAACATCGATCTCTCCGTCTGGCAGTTTGTACTGCTGCTTATTGATTACGGCATCAAAATCATCGCCATCGGCGTCGTTCCCGAAGGCCGCCGCCCCTCCAGCTCCACTGCCTGGCTGTTGGCCATTCTTGTGCTGCCCATCGTGGGGCTGCCGTTGTTCTTGCTCATGGGCTCGCCCTATATCAACCGCCGGCGCCACCGCATCCAGCAGGAAGCCAACGCCCTGCTTAACGACGTCACCGCCTCCACCCCCAACCACCCCTCGGGCCGCCTCTCCCCGGAGGTGGAATCCCTCATCCAGCTCAATCGCAACCTCACCGGCCACCCAGCTCTCATTGGCCACAACAAAGGCCTGCACGCCTCCTATGAGGAAGCCATCCTGGCCATGGCTCAGGCCGTCGACCGCGCTGAGAAATACGTGCTCATTGAGATCTACATCCAGTCCTGGGATGAGGTGACCGATGTCTTCTTCCAGTCCCTCGCGCGCGCCCGAAAGCGCGGCGTGGAGGTCAAGCTGCTGCTAGACCAGATCGGCAGTTTGAAGTACAAGGGCTATTTCACCCTGGGCAAGCGCCTCACCGAGATTGACGTCGACTGGCGGCTCATGCTTCCGCTGCAGCTGCACAAAGGCCGCTTCCGCCGCCCGGATTTGCGCAACCACCGCAAGATCGTGGTCATTGACGGCCACACGGGCTTCTTGGGCTCGATGAACATGATCAAGCGTGAATACAAGACCAAGGACCGCGCATGGATCGACTACATGGTCGAGATGACCGGCCCTGTGGTGACGTCCTTGGCCTCGGTGTTCGCGGTGGATTGGTACCTGGAATCCGAAGAGCAGCTGTCCTTGGATATGCAGCCCTATGACGACGCCATGACGGCCGACTCCAACCACCTCCAGTTGGTCCCCTCCGGCCCCGGTTACACCACGGAACCCAACCTGCGCATGTTCAATTCGGTGGTACACCACGCCAAGGAAAAGCTCATCCTTTGCTCGCCCTACTTCATCCCGGACGAGTCCCTCTTGGAGGCGGTCACCACCGCGTGCTACCGCGACGTTGAGGTGGAGTTGTTGGTGTCCGCGAAGGCGGACCAGTTCATGGTCAACCACGCGCAGTCCTCCTACTACCAAGCACTGTTGGAGGCTGGCGTGCGGATCTTCCAATTCCCCGAGCCCTTCGTGCTGCACTCCAAGTTCATTCTTGCGGACCCGAACCTGCCGGAGCGCGACTCCTTGTGCATGTTTGGTTCCTCCAACATGGATATGCGGTCCTTCGGCCTCAACTATGAATCGACCATGTTGGTGGCCAAGGGCGACCTCATCGATGACTTCACCCAGTTGGCCAGCAACTACAAGAAGGTCTGCCACGAGCTCACCCTCGAGGAGTGGAACGAGCGCGGCCTGCTGCGCCGCTACGTGGACAACGTCATGCGTCTGACCTCCGCCCTGCAGTAGGGGATGCATGGGGACCCGCACGTGGTTCCCTTATTGCCAAGGGAGCCGAACAGCACGCAGAAGGCATCTCCTAGAAGGCGTCTACCACAAGGCGCTTTTGGTCCTAAAAACGCCATCTAGCGCCTGCAAAAGGCGTTTTCAGAGGCAAAGACGCCCTTTGACTGATGCCTTCTGCAGTGCGCCGTTTGCAAGATGCCTTTTGTGAGATGCCGTTTGCAAGGCTCCAACTGCGTAGCACGCGGTGCTCGGTGTCTTGTGACGGTACCCGTTTGCTCAGCGGCTTGTACTCGGGACCTTGTGCAACGTCCTGGTGCGCAGCGCCGCGTTGGGCGGCGCTGCGCGCTACGAGGCGCCGCGGGCCAGCCGCGTGGATACCACAAGGCCGCACAGCGAGATGAAGCTGCAGCACACCATTCCGATGGCCATGGTCAGCGCTGCGTTCGAGCCCCAGCCCATGAGCGGGCTGATGGCGCTGGCCAACATAGACTGGCCGAAGCCCATGATCGCGGAGACGCTACCCGCTCGCGGGCGCATGAGGCCCGTCGCCAAAGCGGTGGCGTTACCCATGATGAAGCCGGTCGGCGCCACGCAGGAGAAAAGGACGATGAGGCAGACCCATACCGGAGCGCCGAACAACACCGACAGCAACAAGATCACCCCGCAGACAAAGACGCCAGTCACGCCAATGCGCAGCATGACCGCCGGGGAGACTGAATCCATGGCCCGCGAATTCACCAGCGTGGCCATAAAGAGGCCCACCGCGTTGATGCCGAAAATCAGCGAATAGCCCAACGGCGAAAAGCCCCACTGGTTTTGCACCACGAAGGCCGAAGCCGCGATGTAGCAGAACATCGAGCAGAAGCCGAAGGCCATGGTCACCAAGTAGCCCCAGACCCGGGCATTGGTCAACACCGCCCAGTAGTTGCCCGCCACCGTGCGAAACAGCCCAGCGCGGGAGCGCCCGCCCGCGGTCTCCGGGACGATGGCAATCGCCAGCACCAACTGCACCGCATGCAGCCCGGCAAGAACCCAAAAGATGCCGCGCCAGCCCAGCGGCTCCGCCAGGACACCGCCGAGCACCGGGGCCACTGCCGGCGCGATTCCCTGCAGCGCCATGAGCAGCGAATACGCCTTCGCGGCCGCCGCGCCGTGCACGAGGTCAGGTACCACCGCGCGGGCGAGCACCACGCACGCGCCGCCGCCGAGGCCCTGCAGCACACGGGCGGCCACGAGCACGGTGGCGGTCGGAGCCAGCGCCGCCAGCACGGAGGCCACCAGTGCAAGGGAGGCGCCGGCGATGAGGAGGCGTTTGCGCCCGATGGCGTCGGATAGCGGGCCCATCACGAGCTGGCCGATACCCATGCCGATGAAGAAGCCCGAGATGGTCAGCTGCACCATGGCCCGGGTGGTGCCCAAATCGGAGAGGATCTCCGGCATCACCGGCAGGTACATATCAGTGGCAAAAGGCGCTGTTGCGGACAACAGCGCCAATGTAGCCAGGAGCGAAAAAGGAATCACGCGTCGCGCTGCTCCAGCACGATGACGCCGAAAATCCACAGCACCGCGGCCCAGCCGAAGAAGACGAGGGCCTCAAATCCTACCGATGACCACGGCGCGTTCTCATCGACATAGTTCACCGCCCAGTTCTGGAAGGCGGTAAAGGGCATGAAGTGAATGGCCTTATCGCCCACCATCGGCAGCACACGCACGATGTTTTCCAAGCCCAAGTACAAGATGAGGGAAATCGCCACCGTGCCGGCGGTCTGCCGCAACAGCATGCCCAGGCCCTGCACGAAGGCAACCACGCCGAAGGCTGCGAGCGGGAAGGACCACAGCATGTACTTGCCATCCTCGCTGGCAAAGGGTTGGAAAGCCTCCGCCGCCGATTCGTTCGTCGTCATATCCGCTAACACGAAGATGTACACCAGGCTCAAGAAAGCAATGATAGCCGCAATCACGCCGTAGAGCAGCAGCTTGGCACAGGCTACGGTCCAGCGCTTCGGGTTGGCCATGAAGGTCAAGGATTGTGTCTTATAGCGGTACTCCGTGGTCACCACCATCGCGCCCTGGATCATCATGATCGGCATGCCCATGAGCAGGATGATGGAGCTCAAGGCCCGCTCCTGCAGCGGGCTAATGCCCAGCACGGCTTCGCCCGCGTTGAGCGAGTTCAGCAGCGTCCAGCCGGTCACGATGAGAAAGATGAGCGCGGTGGTCCACCAGAAGGACTTCGTCGTGCGCAGCTTCGTCCACTCCGCGTGAACAGTGTTGAGAAACATTAGCGCTGTACCCCTTCCTGCGGTGCCGCCGCCTGGTACTGCACCGCGCGATCCGTCATAGCCACGTAGGCCTCTTCCAGCGAGGCGCGGTGGAGCGTCAATTCCGTCAGCGGCACACCCGTGGAGTAAGCCAGCTGACCCACGTAATCCGTGGTCTGGTGAGGGATCACCAGCGTCGGGCGCTGCTCCTCATCGACCGACTCGCTATACGTGATGCCGGCCTCCTTCAGCGCCGAGCCGAACTCGCGCAGATGCTCCGAGCGCACGATAACCGAGGCACTGGAGTTTTCCTTGACAAAGTCATAGGTGCGCTGATTAGCCAAGAGCCTGCCGCGGCCAATCACCACGAGGTGGTCCGCGGTTTGCGCCATCTCCGCCAGCAGGTGCGAGGAGATGAGCACCGTGCGGCCCTCCGCCGCCAGCGCCCGCACGAGCGAGCGCACCCAGCGAATGCCTTCCGGGTCCAGGCCGTTGACCGGCTCATCCAGGATCAGCACGCCCGGATCCCCCAACAGCGCGGCCGCTAGACCAAGGCGCTGGCCCATACCGAGGGAGAATCCGCCGGCCTTCTTGCCGGCCACATCAGCCAAGCCCACAAGCCCCAGCACCTCATCGACGCGGGAAGTAGGAATGCCATTAGCCTGCGCCATCCACGTCAGGTGATTGGCGGCGGTGCGGTTGGCGTGGACCGCTTTGGCGTCGAGAAGCGCGCCCACCTCACGCAGCGGGTTCTTCAGCTCGCGGTAGGGCTTACCGTGCACCAAGGCGGTACCAGCGGTGGGCTTGTCCAAACCCAGGATCATGCGCATCGTCGTTGATTTTCCGGCGCCGTTTGGCCCCAGAAAGCCGGTCACTTGTCCCGGCTCCACCTGAAAGGTGAGGTCATCGACGGCGCGGACAGACTTGTACTGTTTGGTCAGTCCGGCTACTTCAATCATGTCCTACAGCGTGCCACAGGTTCCCGCCGCGCGCCTGTATCAGCTGCTGATTTCCTCCCAGCGCTCCAGCAGCCGCGGCAGCGCTTCCCGGAAGGGAGCCAAGAGCTCTAGCTCTTCTACCTGGTTAAACGGCACCCAGCGCAGCTCGGCGGATTCCTCATTGGCGGTCACCGCCAAGCGCCGGCCAGAAAGCGTCCGCGCCAACACCGTGGTATAGGTCCAGCCTTCCTCGAAGGGCCCGGAGGTGACCAGCGCATCCAGCACCTCGACGTCTGAGGCCGCGATTCCGGTTTCCTCCGCCGTCTCCCGCAAGGCGGCCTGCTCCGGGGACTCCGGCTTATCCCGCGCCCCGCCCGGGATTCCCCAGGTCCCGCCATTATTCGTCCACGTGGCGCGGTGCTGGAGCAACACCTCATCCCCCGCCACCAAGAAAAGGCCAGCAGCTCCGAACTTGCCCCACACCGGCACCCCGCCCGGCCCCTTAGACCAGCCATCTCCGGAAAGTTCTGGGTTTACGCGTGTACACATGCCTTCCACGATACGTCAGAAGCAGCCCGCGCCACCCTGCCCCAAATCATCGCGCGACGCGCTCAAGGGCGCTATCCTAAGGGAATGACCGGCCCGGCCACCGAACTGCGCGAGCACTCCCCCGAATCATGGGGCGATCATTGGCTCGATGAGGTCACCGAGCCTGCTGCCCCGGCTTTTAGCCGCCCCACGCAGCTGGCCATGAGTTCCTTCTCCGGCCCAGCGCGCGTCCTCCGGCGCTTTTATAGCTTTGCTTCCACCACGCCCGGCAAGCTGTTTACGGTCACCGTCATCCTGACCGCCGCGCTCGCGGCAGCCGGGTTTTCTATGTCTTCTTCCTCGGCCGCGCGCCACGATGACCTGGATACTCTGCTGACCTCCACGGAGCCGATGTCGAATGCGGCGCATCACCTCTACACCAACCTGTCTCTGGCCGATACCGTGGCCACCACCGGCTTCGTGCAGGCGGGCGTCGAACCGGAGCATAACCGCAACCGCTATAACGAGGCCATCGATGCCGCGTCGGTCGCCGCCACGCAGGCCATCGTGGGCACCTCCGCCGAGGATGAGCGCGTGCGCGAGCTCGTCACCTTTATCCAGCGCGAGCTGCCGGTGTACACCGCCCTCGTGGAAAAGGCGCGTGTCAATCACCGCGCGGGCCACGCCGTGGCGAATTCCTATATGTCCAACGCCTCGGCGCTCATGCGGACCCAGATTCTCCCCGCCGCCGCGGAGCTGTTCACCCTGACCTCGGAGAAGGTGAGCCAACAGCAGCAGCGTCTGACCCGCCCGCAGTGGGTTCCGCTGTCCGGGCTGGTTGCCGCACTCATTTTCCTCGGCTTGGCGCAGTGGTGGCTGTGGCGGCTGACCCGCCGCCGCTTCAACCGTGGCTTTGTGGCGGCCACGGGGTTGCTGTTCCTCGCGCTGGTGTGGGCCTCCGCCTCCAACTTCGCCACGTGGGCCTCGGGCCACCAGGGTTTCGAGACGGTGTCGCGCCCCTGGGATTCACTGACTGCCTCGCGCATTGAGGCCCAGCAGATGCGCACCTCGGAGACTCTCGCGCTAGTCTTGCGCTCCTCCGAGCAGGACATGTCCGTGCACTTTAGCTCCACGGTGTACTCCGTTAACCAGGCCCTGCGGGATTATGAGCAGGCGCTTAACGACGACGACTTCCCCTCCTCCGATCCTTCCCTGATTCCCCGCGCCAAGCAGGCAGTAGAAGACTGGACATCCACGCACGAGAAGTTCACCGAGGACCTTGCCATGGGCGACTACGATGGCGCGCTGTACCAGGCCACCGCCATCGATCCGGATGGTGACCCGACCGCCGCCAGTGCTTTCAACGCCGTGGATAGCTCCTTGGCAGCACTCATCGATCAAGCCCGCGATGCCATGCGCACCTATCTGGTCCAGGGGCTCAATGCCATGACGATGGTCTCGACCGGCGTGCTCCTGGCCACCTTTGGTGCGATTATTGCCGTGTGGCTAGGTATTCGTCCCCGTCTGCAGGAGTACCTGTGATGCGCCGCCCTACCAAGAACCGCCCGGCCTGGACCGCGGCCCTGCTCCTGCTCAGCAGCGCCGTGGCGCTCAGCGGCTGTGAGCCGGAGCCGCCCAGCACGCAGGACCCCATCCTGCCCTCCACCGCGAACCTCGATTCCACGCCGGGACCACCACTGCCGGAGGATGCCATCATCGAGCCCGCTGGCGCCGGCGAGGCGTCCAAGCAAAGCACCGAAGAGGCCTATGGCTCCTACCGCCCGGACGATAAGAAGCCGGAGGAGCGCGTGCCCGATATCCTGGCGCGCGGCCGGCTTATCGTGGGTGTGGATCGCTCCAATAACCTGCTCAGCTACCGCGATACCGCCAGCGGCGAGGTCCGCGGCTTCGAGGTCGATATTGCTCGCGAAATCGCCCGCGATATCTTCGGGGATCCCAACAAGGTGGACTTCCGCTTCGTGGAGGCTTCCGAACGCGCGCGTGCGCTCAATGATCGCACGGTGGATATCGTCATCCGCACCATGACGATTAGCCCCAGCCGCCAGCGCGA
Source organism: Corynebacterium aurimucosum (assembly GCF_030408555.1). NCBI lineage: Bacteria > Bacillati > Actinomycetota > Actinomycetes > Mycobacteriales > Corynebacteriaceae > Corynebacterium > Corynebacterium aurimucosum. The sequence continues at coordinate 2,407,785 of NZ_CP047048.1, forward strand.
AGTCTCCTTCTCCATTCCCTATATGCAAACCGACGCGCGTTTGCTGGTGCTGAAGAACTCCGGCGTTGAGTCCATCGCGGATACCGCTGGGATGACCTTGTGTGCGACAAAGGGTTCCACCATGGTGGACGCGATACGCACGCACGCGCCTGCTTCCGACATCCTAGAAACCCGCGCCTGGGGCGATTGCCTCATGGCCCTGCAACTGGGGCAAGCGGATGGCATCGTGGTGGATGATGCGCTGCTCTCCGGCATGCTGGCCCAGGATCGCTACACCGAGATTGTCGGTGGTCCCCTCGAAAGCCAAAGCTATGGCGTGGCCGTGCGCAAACCCGATGGCTCGTATGATTCGCGCCCGCTTATCCGTCAGGTGAACTCCACGCTGGAGCGCATTCGCAAGGACGGGACCTGGCAGAGGCTCTTCACAACGTGGCTGGGGGATTATATGGAACAGCCGGTGCTCCCGGCACCTAAGTACCTCGATGAGACCCCACCCGCGACGGAATCCCAGCCGACTTCCCCAACCAGCAACCCACCCGGCGAGAAGAAGGAGGGACACTAATGTCGCACCGCTTCAGCGAGGATGAGCTCGATCACCTCACGCCCGAAGAGCACGAGACCGCGGAGCCCGAAGCTCCTGCCGACGCCACGCAAGCCGTCCGCTTCGATCCTTTCGCGGATGACGATGACGATTATTCGGAGGATCATCTTCTCGGCACCTCGCCTGCGAAACCAGGCGATCCGGGAACAGCAGCCTCCGGCGCCGACAACACGGAAGCCTCCGACCGCACCGCGGCGGTACCTTTCGATCCTTTCGCCGATGACTTCGGGGAGGATGACCCCGCCGCCACTGGCGCCGTCCTCTCCCCCGCCGGTCGCCCCGGCACGCACGGCAGCGCGACGAACAAGCCTGGCGATGGCGAATACGTCGATTCAGACAATATCGCGGCACTGATCGAGGAGCTGGGGCAGCTGCGAGATCGTCGCAAAGCAGAGGACCCTTCGCAGGCCTCCCGCCGCCGCGCGCTCGATACCTTCCGCCAGCGCCGCAGCACCAAGCGCACCGACCGCGAAGTGGCCGATGGCATGGCCACCTTGCCCTTCGTCGTCCCGGATGATCCCACTCAAGCACTCATCGATCCGCAGGATGCGCCCCGCGCCGCCCCGCCGCAGCTTAAGCCGGGTGACATGGTGGCGGGCCAATACGAAATCCTCGGCGTGCTGGCGCATGGCGGGCTGGGCTGGATCTACCTGGCCAATGACCATTTCGTCTCCGGGCGCATCGTGGTGCTCAAGGGCATGCAATCCACCAACTCCGCCGAGGAAACGGCGACTGCGGAGGCGGAGCGTGAGTTCCTCGCGGATATCACGCACCCGAATATCGTGAAGATTTTCAACTTCATCGATGATCCCCGCGTGCCCGGCGGCTTCATCGTCATGGAATACGTCGGCGGACCTTCGCTCAAGCAGCGCCGCAACGACCAGGCCAATGACCGCTTCCCGGTCGATACGGCCATTGCCTATATTTTGGAAATCCTGCCCGCCCTGGATTACCTGCACGCCCGCGGCGTGGTCTACAACGACTTAAAGCCCTCCAACATCATCGTCACCGAGGACCAGGTCAAACTCATCGATCTGGGCGCGGTCTCCGGCATCGGTGCCTTCGGGCATATCTACGGCACGCAGGGTTTTCAGGCGCCGGAGATCTCCACCCAGGGCCCCTCGGTGGCCAGCGATATTTATACCATCGGGCGCACCCTGGCCTGCCTGACGTTGAAGCTGCCGGTGGAGGATGGCGTCTATAAGCCCGGCCTGCCCTCCCCCACGGAGGAGCCGCTGCTGCGCCGCTACCTTTCTTTCTACCGCCTGCTCTTGCGCGCGACTGACCCTGACCCGGAGCAGCGCTTCGCATCGGTCTCCGAGCTGCGTGACCAGCTCTTCGGTGTGCTGCGTGAGGTCATCGCGCTCCGTGATGGCATCCAGCACCCGGCCCAGCACTCCGTCTTTTCCCCGCAGCGTACGACCTTCGGCACGAAGCACCTGGTCTTCCGCACCGACCAGCTCATCGATGGCATCGACCGCACCGTCCGCATCACTGCCCCCGAGGTGGTATCCGCGCTGCCCATCCCGCTGGTTGTCCGCTCCGATATCGGAGCCCCGCTGCTGCAGGGCTCCTCCTATACCGAGCCGCAGGAAGCGCTAGAAACCCTGCGCCAGGCCATGCAGGCCCCGGAGTACGAAGAGTCCGCCGAGATTCCCCTCGGTGTGGTGCGCGCCATGATCGACTTGGGCTATATCGGCCAGGCCCGCGAGTGGTTGACCTCCATCGAGGAGCGCTTGGGCAAGGACTGGCGCTTCCACTGGTACTCGGGCGTGACCGAACTGCTCTTGGACAAATACCGTGAGGCCCAGGCCCACTTCGCGCACGTCCTCGACGTGCTACCCGGTGAGGCCGCACCGAAGCTGGCCATCGGCGCGGTCAACGAGCTCATCCTGCAGCAGCTGGGTTTTTCGGAGGCCGCGCTTATAGACGCTGCCGTTGCCCGCGCCTGCGCCAACCTGACCACCTCGCTGGCGGATTTGCCCAATGATGCTTTTGAGGACCAGCCGGGCATCTGGGACCACATCACCGATGATCCGGCCCACCTGCGTTTCAATTCGCTGCGTCTCTACGGCATCGTGTGGGCCACGAACCCGACGACGGTCTCCTCCGCCTTCGGCTTGGCCCGCCAGCTGCGCGCCGAGTACCAGGTGGAGCTCGCCGTGGCCACCTTGGATAAGGTCCCCAATGCCTCGCGTCACCACCGCATGGCCCGCTTGACCACGGTTCTGCAGCTCATCGTGCACGACCTTTCCGAGTCCCGCATCCGCCGCGCCGCCCGCCGCCTGGAGGAGATTCCGCAGAACGAGCCGCGCTTTCTACAGATCAAGATTGCGGTCATCTCCGCCGGGCTGACCTTCCTGCGTGAATCAGACCTCAAGGCCGCGGCCTCCCCCAACGATCTTTTCGAGTTCCCCTTTACCCAGCGCGGCCTGCGCTATGGCCTGGCGGATACCCTGCGGGCACTAGCTCGCCAGGCGCCGTTCGCTCGCCACCGCTACGCGCTGGTGGACCTGGCCAACAAGGTCCGCCCAGTCACGATGTTCTAGTACAGGCCCGCCTCCCGGGCCATGGCCGCGATACCCGCGGACTTCTGTGCAATAGCCAGCTCCTCGTTCGTCGGCACCACGAAGACCTTGACCTGGGAATCCGCGGTCGAAATCATGCGCGGCTCCTTCGAGCGCACCAGGTTGGCTTCCTTATCGAAGTCAATGCCGTACATGTCCAGGTTGTACAACGAATCCTGGCGGACCTCGGTATCGTTCTCACCCACGCCGGCGGTAAACGTAATCGCGTCCACGCGGCCCAACGCAATCATGTATGCACCAATGAAGCGGCGCAGCTGGTGGATGTAGATGTTATAGGCCAGCCAGGCATCCTGGTCCTCGTTGTTGATGCGCTCGCGCAGCACCCGGAAATCGTTGACACCCGCAATACCCTTCACACCGGAGCGCTTGTTCAGAAGGTTGTCGATCTCATCGATCGACATACCCGCCTCGCGCGAGAGGTGGAAGATAATACCCGGGTCAATATCGCCCGAGCGCGTGCCCATGGCCAAACCTGCCAGCGGGGTCAGGCCCATCGAGGTATCGATCGGGCGGCCGTTGCGAATCGCCGCGGCGGAGGCACCGTTGCCCAGGTGCAGCGTGATCTGGTGAACATGCCCAGGGTCGCGGTCAAGAAGCTTCGGCACCTGCTGCGAGACAAACTCGTGGGAGGTTCCGTGGAAGCCGTAGCGGCGGATATCGTACTGCGAGGCCACATCATTGTTGATGGCGTAGAGCGCTGCCGCCGGCGGCATGTGATTGAAGAAGGCCGTATCGAAGACCGCCACGTGCGGGATCTCCGGCAGCAGCTTACGCGCCACGCGGATACCGTCCAGGTTCGCCGGGTTGTGCAGCGGTGCGAGCGGGATGAGGTCCTCGATCATGGACTCGATCTGGTCCACGATGAGCTGCGGCTCGCTGAACAGGCGCCCGCCGTGCACCACGCGGTGACCCACGGCGATGACCTCGACATCCGTCGGGCCCACGCCGTGCTCGTGCATGATGCCGAATGCGCGGTCCAAGCCGAAGGAGTGGGTGGGAATCTCCAGTTCTTCCTTGAATTCCTCACCTCCCGTCTTGACGGTCACCGCGCCCTGCGGCTCACCGACCTGCTCCACCAAACCCGAGACCAACGGGGTATCCGTGGCCGAGCTTTCCGGGTCCACCAGCTGGAATTTAACCGAGGAGGAACCCGAGTTGAGAACGAGTACGTACGCCATCTACTTCACCCCTGCCTGAATTGCGGTAATAGCCACCGTGTTGATGATGTCCGGAACGGTCGCGCCGCGCGAAAGGTCATTGACCGGCTTGTTCAGCCCCTGCAGAATCGGACCCACCGCCAGTGCACCACCGGTGCGCTGTGCCGTCTTATAACCGATATTGCCGGCCTCCAGGTCTGGGAAGACGAAGACCGTGGCCTTACCCGCAACGTCGGATTCCGGCGCCTTCTTGGCGGCCACGCCAGGGTCGCAGGCAGCGTCAAACTGCAGCGGACCATCCACCGCCACGGAGGAATCGATGCCGCGAGCCACTTCGACGGCCTGCCCCACCTTCTCCACATCCGGGCCAGCGCCCGAAGTACCCGTGGAATAGGACAGCAACGCCACGCGCGGGTCCAAGCCGAACTGCGCTGCGGTCTGCGCAGAGACGATGGCGATCTCGCCGAGCTGCTCCGGGGTCGGGTTCGGGTTGACCGCGCAGTCACCGAAGGCCCACAGGCGGCCCGGCATCACCATGAGGAAGATGGAGGAGACCACGGAGGCCTCCGGCTTGGTCTTAATGATCTGGAAGGAAGGCTTAATGGTGTGCGCCGTGGTGTGCGCTGCGCCGGAGACCATGCCATCGGCCAAGCCCTTGTGCACCATCATCGTGGCGAAGTAGGACACGTCTTTCATCGTCTCGCGCGCTTGCTCCAGCGTCACGCCCTTCTTCTTGCGCAGCTCCGCGAAGTCCGCTGCAAACTCTTCTGCCAGCGGGGATTCCAGGTGGTTGATGATGTCCACGCTGGACAAGTCAATCCCGAGTTCCTGGGCGCGCTTCTCAACGTTCCCATCACCCAAAATCGTCAGCTTAGCCACCTTGCCCTTGATGAGCTCACCGGCAGCCTCCAAGATGCGATCATCTTCGCCCTCCGGCAGCACGATGTGCGCGCCAATCTCGCGGGCCTGATCCAAAAGCTGCTTCTGGAAAAGCTCAGCGCTCATATAAGGTTCGATCTCCTCCAGGGAGGAAATCGCACCAGGAACCGAGGAGACTTCGGTCAACGCGCCCACCACCGTGGCACCCACCGAACGCGCGTGGTTCAGCGCCAACTCCGCGGCGCGTGCGGGTGCAGCGGAAATCAACACGAAGGGCAGACCTAGGGCGGCGGCGGCCTTGGCATCAAAGTCCATAACGCCGGTGCCCTGGAGGACCAGGTTGCCCGTAGGAGCATTCTCCAGGACTTCGCTAAGCGTGGTTCCCAAGTCATCTACCTGGGCGAAGGTGGCCCCCAGTTCCTGAGCCACAGCAGCAACGTCCAAACCGTCAAAGCCGCGCCCGATGACGCTGATAAAGGCGGAATTCCGTGAGGACTTGGCGGTCATAAGAAACCTTTCTCTGCTTAGAAAGCGTGTACCCGGGCTCACATAGTGGGGCACACAGTGACACTACGACACTTTCACAGTACGGCAACGCACCTCTTCTCGCCGCCAATCCATCGCCTTCCCTCAGCAACTCCCCAGGCCACTGGCGCCCCACCCGAAGACAAAGTGCGTTATCCCACAGAAACTTGTCTCCATTAAACCCCCGGAGTAGGCTCCTAACCAGGATTGTTACTTCGGGCAAGACCTAGGCTCCCCACTCTTAGCCGTGTGGGGATGGTTCGCTATGAACCATTGTGGCCTAGGTCTTTCGTGGTTTTTAGCCACAGTGCCTGCCTACTCTCGAAAGGATTCTCATGTCGACAGAGACTCGCTCGGCAGCCGAGGCCATCTTGGATGGCATCGGCGGAGCGGAGAACATCACCTCTTTCACGCACTGCGCTACGCGCCTGCGCTTTGAGCTGGCTGATGCCTCCAAAGCCGATAAGGAAGCACTCGAATCTATCCCCAAGGTAATGGGCGCTGTGCCCCAGGGTGGCCGCAACTACCAAGTCGTCATCGGCGGTGACGTGGCCACGGTCTATGACGAGATCAACGCTCTCCCACAGATGAAGAACGCCGGCGCCTCCGCCGGCCAATCCAACGACGATGTCAAGGCCGCGGCCCGCGCCAAGTCCAAGGGCAAGGTGCCGTGGATGGATACCTTCTTCGAGTATCTCTCGGATTCCTTCCGCCCCATCCTGGGCGTGCTGCTGGGTGCCTCCCTGGTCATCGCCTTCGCCTCGGTGCTGGATGCTTTCGGCGTCGTGGACTTCCGCTCCCCAGACAAGCCGGCTTCCTGGTTCTTCGTGGATGCCATGTGGCGTTCCGTCTTCTTCTTCCTGCCGGTGATGGTGGCCTATAACGCTGGTAAGAAGCTGCGCATCGACCCCTGGGTTCCCGCGGCAGTCATGCTCGCACTATTCACCCCGGAGTTCCTCGATCTCTCGGAGAACCCCGCGGTCCAGTGTGTTACCAACGACACCCTCGGTGCGGAGCAGTGCTCCATTGAGATCTTCGGTATGACCATGCAGCTGCAGGACTACGGTGGAAACGTCTTCGTCCCGCTCATCATGGCTGCTGTTGCCGCACTCTTCTACAAGGGTTTCCAGAAGATCATTCCGTCCGCGGTGCACATGGTCTTCGTTCCCTTCCTCACCATGATCGTCCTCATCCCGCTGACGGCCTTCCTCATTGGCCCCTTCGGCGTGTGGGCCGGTAACGGCATTGGCGCCGGACTGTCCTGGATGAATGACAACGTTCCGTTCGTCTTCGCCCTGGCCATCCCGATGCTCTACCCGTTCCTGGTTCCGCTGGGCCTGCACTGGCCGCTTAACGCCCTCATGCTGGTCAACATTCAGACTTTGGGCTATGACTTCATCCAAGGCCCGATGGGTGCATGGAACTTCGCCTGCTTCGGTGCCACCGCTGGTGTGCTGGCTCTGTCCATCCGTGACCACGACAACGTGATGCGCCAGACCTCCGGTTCTGCTCTCCTGGCTGGCCTGCTCGGTGGTGTGTCTGAGCCTTCCCTCTACGGTATCCACCTGCGCTACAAGCGCATTTACCCGCGCATGCTGGTGGGCTGCTTCGCTGGTGGTCTGACCGTGGCTCTGCTGACCCTGGGCACGAACGGCATTACGACCGACGCCTTCGTCTTCACCTCCCTTTTGACCATCCCGGTCTTCACCCCGATGGCCAAGTACGCCATCTCCATTGCTGTGGCCTTCTTCGTGGCCTTCCTGCTCATCCTCTTCACCGACTACCGCACCCCGGAGGAGCGCGCTGAGGCCAAGGCCGCCCGCGAGGCAGCTGAGAAGGCCGAGCTCAACAACGCCGACAACGCTGACAACGCCGCGCTTGCCGACGCCCCCGCAGCCACCGCGACTGCCGGCGCCGGTGCTGGTGCTGCCACCGCAACCGCTACCAAGGCAGACGCCCCGGCCAAGGCTGCTGAGCCTGCCGCTGGCACCACCACCGACATCGCCTCCCCTGCCAACGGCAAGGTTGTCCCGATGGCTGAGATCGATGACCCGGTCTTCTCAGCTGGAACGCTGGGCGATGGCGTGGGCATCGTCCCTGAGGGCAACGACGTTTACTCCCCGGTGAGCGGCACGATTGTCAGCGCCATGAAGTCCGGCCACGCCTACGGCATCAAGACCGAGGACGGCGTGGAGGTCCTGGTCCACATCGGCATCAACACCGTCAAGATGAAGGGCGAAGGTTTCGCCCCGGCCGTCAAGAAGGGTGACACCGTCAAGCAGGGCGAGCTGCTTGCCACCGTTGACTTTGCCAAGGTCACCGAAGCCGGCTACGACACCACCATTGTCCTGGCCGTGACCAACACCAAGGCACTGTCTGCCGTCACCCCGGCTGGCCTCAACCATGCCTCCGCTGGCGATACGGTCATCACCACGACCCGCTAAAGGACCCACTAGGGAACCTTTAGCACGCCTTTAACGAACCCTGACTAAGCTGGCTCGATGTAATCACCATCGTGGCCGGCTTTAGTCGTTTTAACCTCAACCAGAAAGGTGCTCTGTGCAACTGTTGCGCGTGTTCAATAACAACGTCGTGCTCGCACGGCGCGGCGCGGAGGACGTCATTGTCACCGGCCGCGGCATTGGCTTCCAGGCAAAGCCTGGCACTGAGGTTGACCCGGCCAAGGTGGTTAAGGTCTTTGTTCCCGATTCCGGCCGCGATCCGGACCACCTCGCCGCCATGATTGCCGGTATCCCCGGCGAGTACGTGCAGCTGGTCATCGATGCCATGCATTCCGTCGACATGTCTGAGGCTCTGCGCGGCAAACTCACGCTCGTCGTAGCGATTGCGGATCACATCCACGGTGCGGTCAGCCGCGGCAAGCCTGTGACTTATCCATTGGAAGCTGAGGTGCGCCACCTCTACGCCGATGACTTTGCCCTCGCGCAGCAACTGCTCACTGCCATCAACAGTGGCCTGCACAAGCCGCTGGCTCCAGATGAAGCCGTGGCCATCACCCTGCATCTGGTCAACGCCGGCTTCGCGGTCGGGGATCTCTCCGGCACTTACCGCATGACAGGTCTGATTCAGCAAATCCTGGCCGTTATCGGCTCTCACAACGATACGGAACTCAACAGCGAGGACATCTCCGTCGCCCGCTTCATCACGCACCTGCGCTACCTCTTCGTGCGCATGGCGGAGCACCAACAACTCGACTCTGACGACCGCCAAGTGGCCACGGCAATCTCCGCCCGCTACCCCGACGCCGTCGAGACCGCCCAGATGGTGGCTAACCTGATTGAGCTGCGCCTCGATGACACCCTTACCCCCGATGAGGTCTCCTACCTGACGCTGCACATAGCGCGCCTGGAGGAGGCCTCCGCCTAAGCCATCACCCCCGCTTAGGCGATTCACCAACCAGGCTAAGCCGCCGGCGCCTCGACAGCGCCCTCAGCGGGCGCGTCAACAGCACCATCGGTCGGCGCCTCAGCACCGCCTTCCACGGGCGCCACCGGCTCTGCCACGGTGATGATGTTATCCTCGTAGCCCAGCTCGCCGCCGACAAACTTGCCGCCACAGGTGATGAGGACCAAGCGGTTATCTCCCTGCGTATCGTTCACCACGTCGGGGAAGCCTGAGCCCTTCGGCAGACGGTATGGCGCCTCCGTCACACGGAACTTGCGCTCCTCACCGTCGATGAAGACGGTGAATTCCTGGCCCTGCTCCAGGG